>JAAYUK010000010.1 GCA_012517735.1 Nitrospiraceae bacterium | reverse complement strand
TCGCAACCCCGGGGCTGCATATCCTGAAGAACGGCTACTATCTTATCGTTGCGGTCGGGGCGGCTGAGCCTGACAAGCTGGCGCTGGTCGGTGACCTGGCAGTCAGGAATCTTGCGCGGCGGATGGGGAATTAGCCATGGAGGGAGGCGGGGCTGATCATGTTCCCGCAGATTTGAAGGAGCATCCCATGTTTATTGTTATTTCGCATCTGCCTCCGATCAGGGAAGGCAAAGAGGCTGAGTTTCTGGAGTGGTTTTCTGCAACGGCCCGTGCCTTGGCGGGCTCCAGGGGTCTGATCAGCTGGCGGTTGCTGAGGCCGGCGTTGGGTGGCTCTTATACCGCACTCATTGAACATGAAAGTCGGGAAACCTTTTTCGCCATGAAAAACGGCGATGCTCATGCAGAGGCGGCGAGACGACTGCTGGCTCTTCTGGACGGACCTCCGTCGCCGCAGCTGTATGAGGTGATTGTTGGCTGAAGCAGTCCTGTCGGAACGCTCAGACCCGTCTCCGGAGTTGCAGCTCCGCTCTCTTTCGATCGATCCTCCGCTCTTTCTTGCCCCCATGGCCGGGCTTACCCATAGCGCGCTTCGGCAGATTATCGCAGGATACGGCGGCGTCGGTCTTTTGTCGACCGAAATGCTCGCTGCACGAAGACTGCCGACCGAAAATCCGCGTCTTTCTCCCTGGATCATCCGGACCGACGCCGAGCGGCCGATGTCGTGGCAGCTCCTGATTTCGGGTGTCGCCGAGGTCCGTCCGGCGATTAACGCGCTGCACCGGCTTGGCGCTGACGCCATCGATCTGAATATGGGTTGTCCTGCTCCAGCCGTGAGCAGGGTCGGCGCAGGCGCAAAATTGATGGAGCACCCTGATGAGGTGCGCCGTATCGTTGCCGAGGCGCGCTGTTTGACCGGGTTGCCGCTGACCGCCAAGATCCGGCTCGGAAATGAACTGGACGAAGGGAAACTGAGAGCATTCTGCACCATGCTCCAAGGAGAGGGCATCGATCTGATCTCGGTCCATGCCCGTCTCAATCATGAATCGTTTGCGCGCGCGCCGCGATGGGAATGGGTGGGGAAGATCAAGCAATGGGTCACTATCCCGGTCATTGTGAACGGTGGAGTCTTTTCGGTGGAGGATGCACGGAACTGCCTTCAGGCAACCGGGGCTGACGGCCTCATGCTCGGCCGTGGCGCAGTCATACGCCCGTGGCTCTTTGCGGAGATTGCCCGTGAGATTTACGGTTGTCCGATCGAAAAGCCGGTCGTGGTATTGTCCGAGCTGTATCAACGCTTTATTGATCTTCTGACGGAACTCTATCTCCCGGAGCGCCGTCTCGGCCGATTGAAGGAGTTCACCCACTACTTTGCAAGGAATTATCAATTCGGCCATCTTCTTGCGTCGAAGGTCCAGAGCAGTTTAAGTGTGGAAGAGGCGCGTGCGCGTGCTGCTGATTTTTTTTCACGAAACCCCAGTCTGCATGAATAAACCCAAAAATGTCATTGGATTCGACCCAAGACGCTCTAAGCCTGGCAGGACTCGCAACAGAGCGGATTTATTCGGCGAAGCGGCACATACAGGAGGTATGTGCGAGGCGAATACCTCGGAGGACGGCTGGACGCCGTCCGAGAATGAGCGGCGTTGCCTGCCCTGCCGGGCTAGTGACAATTCCGGGATAAAAAGAAAACGGTCATGTGTCTTCGGCCGGATAGCCCCTCCAATGCTCTCCGGCCATAAACGCCCCTTCAGAATCCCAGATCTTCGTTGATGATAATTACCTTGATCCGATGCTTCGGGAACGATTTTTCTGTAATGCTCCAGAAGTTGCAGATCCGATCAGGACTTGAGCAATCCTGACAGAACGAGGTCGTCGCGCAGGGTGTCTTTTTGTCGAGCCGCATGGCGTTGACCGGGGCGGCAATGTTTTTCACGCGAGCCATTGCTGCGTCCATGCTGGGCACCAGTTTATTGCGGCCAACAATGACAACGGCATGCCGGGGCCCGAAATTGATCCCGCCGATGCGGTTGCCCGAGCCGTCGAGATTGACGAGTTTTCCGTCCTCGGTCAGGGCATTGGTCCCGGCAAAAAACAGATCGGCAAGGAGCGACTGCCGCCGCCGCTCGTAGGATTCTTCCGGTGATATGCCGGCCTCATACGGATTGATGATCGTGAAGCGCGAATCGCCCAGCAACGCGGGCATGAGACCGGTGGCTCCCAGTGTCATTGAGCCGCCCCACGATATGATTTTCGGTGCCAGCTGAGGAATGAGCGCATTCAGCACGAAGTCCTTCGCCTCGGACGGCGAATTGACAACATATGCATCGAAATTATTCTGTTCAAACGCCTTTTTTACGCTGTCCAGCCTGATTTGCCAATAGTTTCCGGCAGGGTTCTGCATTGCAGCCTCCATGTATTCCTGTACTATTGCTTGCGTCGCCTCCTGACCTCGGCGCTACTCTTTCACGGACATCTGGTCCTTCGGGTAGTCAGAAAGGTGCGGTTGAATAGCCTTGCCGAGCCAATGAATGGTCTGTCCAAGATGCTGCATATTGCGAAGCCCCTCATCGTCGTTCAGCACATCCTCTTTTTGCAGACCGAACCCCATGTTCCAATAGGTTGATCCGGGGATAATCATCCGGGACATCTGAAACATATGATTGATGGTATCGAACGCGTGCGTTGCTCCCCCACGCCTGACAGCGACCACGGCTGCTCCGATTTTTCCGGCAAAGACGTTTCCGTTTGCGAGCGCCACGAAGCCGGCCCGTTCAAGCAATGCCTTGAGATCGGCGGACACTGCCGCGAAATAGGTCGGGGAACCGCAGATGATCGCATCGGCCCGTGCCATCTTTGCATAGATCTCGTTGAAAGGGTCCTTGGTGAGCGAGCATGCGTTGTTTTTCTTTTCCCAGCATTTTCCGCAAGCGATACAGCCGCGAATGCTGGTGCCGCCAACCTGCACCAGTTCAACCTCCCAAGAGGAGCGTTTCAATTCTGAGAGAACCGTTTCCAGAAGGACTTCGGTATTCCCGCCTTTTCGCGGACTGCCATTGATTGCGATTGCATACATAAGCGACCTCCGTTAAAAAAAGATAATGAACCGATTGTAAGTTTTTGATATATAATTATCAAGTACTGTTTTTTTTGTTATATACTATCTTTTTGTATAGTTTTGAGGGCGGAATAATGATAAAAACATGTAAAGTCAAGGAGTTGCAGGGATATTCCTATCGCTGCTATTTTGAGCTTACCCTGCAGGTATTGGGCGGCAAATGGAAGCCGATCATTCTCTATCACCTTTCCCGCGAGTCGGTTCTGCGATTCAGCGATCTCCGCCGGGCCATGCCGAACATAACCGAACGAATGCTGACAAAACAGTTGAGAGAACTCGAAAAGGACGGGCTGGTGTTGCGAACCGTCTATCGGGAAGTTCCTCCGAGGGTTGAATATTCCCTGACCCCGCTCGGTGCCAGCCTGATGCCCATTCTGATGCAGCTGCGCGAATGGGGCGTGCGCTATGAGAAACATCTCGGCGGGGAAGGCAAATTTGACAGCGACGACTATGAACAGTCCGGAGAGGTTGAGCCTGTCGACCGGGCTGCCTGTCCAGCCAGTTGAACCAAAAATTGTCATTGGATTCGATCCAATAATGCTCCGAGCCTGGCAGGACAGACGGCAGAGCGGATTTATTCGGCGAAGCGGCACATACAGGACGTATGTGCGAGGCGAATACCTCGGAGGACGGCTGGACGCCATCTGGGAACCGGGGCCCCCGAAAATGTCCATGACTTTTCGGGGTGGCAGTTGAGCGGCGTTGCCTGCCCTGCCGGGCTAATGACAATTCCAAGTTAAAAAAGCCGGAGCGAACAACCGCCCCGGCCTCTTTAAGCAATTGCAGTCTTCGGGGTTACTTTTTCCCCTGTTTCAGCAGTTTGGTATGTCCTTTCACGCCGATGTGGCATTTGGTACATTCCGTGTTCATGGGAGAAGCGGTCTTCCCGTGGCAGGCGCCGCAGTATTTGCCTTTTTCAAATGCCTTGTGGTTGAAGTCCGGCAGCTTTTCGGTTGCTCCGGCATCCATGGGGAAGAGCTTGTCATGGCACGCATTGCAGCTCATGCTGAGGTCTTCCACATGCGTCTTGTGGCTGAATACAACGGCCTTTACGGGCTTGGTAAAGATGACATCGCCGCCGAGCCCCGCCTGCTCGGCCGAGGCTGGTGCGCCGTGCAGCAGAAGCCCGGCGCCGCACATCATGACAAACAGAGCGATGAGCCCGACTATGCGAAAGGTGGTAGATGTTTTTTCCATGCGGTTCATACGTATCTCCTCTCTATCCGCGGGTATAGAACACATTCGGGGCAACGCCAGTCTCCGGACGAATTACCCAAACGGTCTTTTCGATCTGGTGGACCATGCGATAGACCTCGCTTGAAGGATCAGAGAGATCGCCGAAGACACGGGCTTTTGCCGGACATGCTTCAACGCATGCCGTGTCTTTCATGCCCTTGGAAAGGCGCGTGGCAAAGCAGAAGTCGCATTTGTCGACAGCCTTGCGCTCTTCGTTGAAATAACGGGCATTGTACGGGCAGGCAGCAACGCATGTTTTGCAGCCGATGCATTTTTTGCTTTCCATCATGACGATGCCGTTCTTCTCGTTTTTGTACGTTGCGGTGGTCGGACACGCCCTCACGCACGGAGGACGATTGCAGTGATTGCAGAGCACCGGGATGAATTCCCGCTTGAGTCCGGTTGATTTCGGTGCCTCGCGTTCAAGAATCGCCGTTCGATAACCGTACTTCGGCACATGATTCGTCTTTGCGCACGCCTCCAGACAGCGTTCACAGTCGATACACCGGTTCTGATAGATCAGCATGCTGTAATGCGGTTTATACGGATACTGTTTTGCGTGTGCATCGGGCGAGGCAAATGCCCGGCCTGCAATGGACGAAAGCGACAGGATGGTTCCACCGGCGAACGCGCCGGTCACTGCAAGTCCGAGCTTCAAAAAAGCGCGACGCTCCATGCGGGAGAGCATGTCGGGCTTTTCAGGCGTGTTTTCGTCAAATTCGATACCATTGATCTTCATATCGTTCCTCTCTTTCCTATCACGGTGGTGCGGCGGCAGTCGCCTGCCGCCGCAGCGTCCCTATTCAGACTGCTGTACAGGTTCCAATGCAGGACGGGGTTCGTGCTCATGCGCATGCTCTTCAACCCGATGTGCGGCAAAGATTTTTTCGCCGAGCAGGAAAAGCGTGCCGACCATCCCGATGCCGCCGAGCACGACCAGAATTTCATGGGCCGACGGCGTATAACTGAGCAGCCCCGGGTATTCGTTCACGCCCATTTCGAACTGCGCCGGTACGATTTGTCCCACAACAACCAGATCATAGCGCATGAAGAATATTCCGAAGATCATCGAAATCGATCCCCAGACCAACATGTTCAGGTTGGTTCCGCGGGACATTACATAGAGTACCAGCGGAGCAACCATGCCGGCGAGCACTTCGAACGCCCAGAAGTTGAACGCATACGGTCCGGTAATCAGGGCGAGAAACGCCTCGCGTTCGGCTTCGCCGCCGACCAGTCCTGCGATGATCTTCCAGGCCGAGAAGAACATGATTACGCAGATCATGAGGATGCCGACCTGCCGTGTTACATCAACGGCGCGGAGCATGGTCCCCTCGAGCGGCTCCCGGTTGATTTTCGAGGCCATCCAGGTAAAGAGGATGATGGCAGCGCATCCGGACATCATGGCAGAAGCGATGAAGTAGATCGGCATGTACGGCCCATACCAGAACGGCCGGGCGGTCAGCATGCCGAATACCGCGCCGAGATTGCTGTGTGCCGCGATACCGGATATGACCCCGAGAAAACCGGCATACGTTGCGAGCTTATGACGCTCAAGTTGCAGACAGACGAACTCGATGCCCATGAAGAAGAGGTACGCACCATAGAGGGTTCCCATCCACCAGATGTTAGAGGTGAAGTTCGGCGACAGGACGTTGTATACGACCATGTTTACCGGATTCTCGGTTTCAAAAAACATGACCAGAAATCCGGCCATGATGGTAAGAATCGATAGATAGACCGAACGCTTGGCTATCGGCATGAACTCCCGCGATCCGAAGACATGCCCGATCGACGACACCAGGCAGAGACCGGTAGAGGTGACGACAAAGAATACATACGTGGAAATGAGAATCCCCCAAGGAACTTCTCTTGTTACATTGTAAATATGCCCGTATCCGACGAAGAAGGCATGCATGCCGGCGGCGAGTCCTGCGGCAAGCAATGCTGCGCTGATACCGAACCAGATGTAGAATGTCTTTCCCAAACCGGTCAGCCGTGCCACGATCGACTGCCAGGCCCAGAACATGCGGATGTCAGAACCGGCCTGCGTTACTTTTGTATTGTTTTCTGCCATGAGAAACCTCCTCTATTCTCCGAAGGCTAGGCCTTCTTTTCCTTTGCATCGAGGTTTTCGACTTCGATGATCTTTTTGTCGCGCATGGTTTCCACGAGGGTGCCGCCTGCCCAGCCGATCAGCGAAAGGCCGACGACAAAGACAAGACCGGTTACCAGCACGCCCAGTACCATGAAGAGTCCGACCAGAAAGCGCGGGGCGACTGCCGTGCCGAGCGGCAACCCAAAAATGTGGCCGGCAATTTTGAGACCGAGAACGCCGCCGATAAAGGAACTCGGCAGCAGCCCGACGATTGCAAAGAGCACCAATCCGATACCGGCACCGATGTACAATCCCTTCTTTGCCAATGGATGCTTCGTTTTCATGACCCTGTCCTCTCTTTCCGTGTCCTTTTGAGATTCCTGCTATTTGTTGTTAGCGTGTTCTGTTTTGCCTTGCCCCTGGTTTTTTGTTCATTATCAGGCGTGTTCCTGCACGATGCGCCGGCGCAGGACCGCTGCAATCTGCGCGGCTGCCCATGCCATGGCAGCCGAGCCGGTAACAAAAATGAGCCCGGTCACCATGACGCCCACGATCATCGATACCCCGACGAGTGCCCGCGATGCAAGTCCGGCCTCTGCAGTTCCCCCGAAAAGGAATCCTGCGGCCTTGAGTCCGAGGACGCCGCCGACAAAAGAACTCGGCAACAGTCCGACCAGTGCGAAGATGATAAGTCCGGCAGCTGCGCCCCAGTATGCTGCCCACCGGTTTTTCTGAAGTTCTGTTTTCATGGTGTTGCCTCCTTCTTTCAGCCTTTCAGCGAGTTGTCTTTATATAAGCAGATTCCGTGCCATGATGGAACAAATTGAAAAAAAAGGAAATTATTTTTGCAAACATGCGAAAAGCGCTTTTGCGGCTTTGCAGGGATGCGAAGAAAAAAGAGAGAGGAACTGTCAGGTGCGAGACAGGATGATTACCGCGCCTTCCAGGTATGCGGCTTGTGGCAGCTCATGCAACTGGTGCCGCTCTTCCAGTATTCGGCATGTTTGCCGGAAGCAGCCTCGTTTTTATGGCATTCGGCGACGCAGGTCGCTGAGACCGGCTTCTCTTGCTTGTGCGGCTTATGGCAGAAGTGGCACGAGACAGAGACCATGGGACCTTTGTTCGGTATGCCGGGATGGCATTTCGTGCAGCGGGTCCGGTCGAACTTGGGGAGCTTCTTTTTCGTGAATGCATGGCACTGCAGGCACGAGACGTCAGCGGAATCAAGCCCGTGAACGGTTTTTTTCTCATGGCAGCGCACGCAGGTCTCACGTCCGGCCGGGAAGTTATGCTGTTTGCCGTCGTGACACTCCTTGCACGCAATCTGCTTCAAGCCGGCATGCCGGGCATGCCCATATGTCTTGGTGGGGCTGACGGTGCCCTGCGCTGTCTCGTCGGCATGGCAGGTGGCGCATTCTTCCCACGGGCGTATGCGGCCGTGCGTCACGCCGACCGGATCCCCGCCGGTCATGACATAGGAGATGAGCCGTATGTTCTGCTCGACATTGCCCAGCTGGTGGCACTGCTGGCAGAGCGCGTCGCGGTGCTTGCTCTTGAGCCAGTCACCGTGGGCGCCTTTTACGTCATGGCAGGTTTTGCAGAAGTCGGGATCGTTCTGGGAATAGCGGTAATAATTGAGTCCGTAAAGGAAAAGACTCATGACGATAACTGCCAGAACCAAGCCCTTGATGCTGTCGGAAAGGGTCATCGCACCGCCGTTCTGTTGTCACTACCGCCGCAACAATATGCTTACACTGCCCAACGTGCATGCTCCCGGATTTCCCAACGGTACCGGGGGCATCAACAAAAAGCCCCCTCCTCATCATGATTGCGGAGGGGGCTTGGGTCATCCAATCATTTTATTTCTTTTTCGGTTCAATATGGCACTTGTCGCAATCGGTGGCGACAAAGGCGCCGCCCTTTTCGCTGTGGCAGGTGCCGCATGACTTGCCTTCGTACATTGGATCCATCTTCATCGGCGCGCCCCGCTTCATCGGCCAGATTTTCGTATGGCAGTCCTTGCAGGCAAAGGCGCTGCCGTGGAAGTCGTGGCTGAAGGTAACCGGTGCCGCATCCGACGGCTTGTAGACGATATCCTTCGGCATCGGCACCTTGGCATGGCATTTTGCACAATTACTCCAGTCAGACGCCTTCTTGCCGTTGTGGCAGACGAAACAGGACTTGTCCTTGCCGTGGTCCGCAAAAGCGACCTTGGACACTCCAGCCTTCATCGGGAAAATGGTCGTGTGGCACGAGTCGCATTTCATGCCTTTGGTATGCGTTTCATGCTTGAAGGTAACGGCAGTGTCGTCTTTGCCCATCTTTACCGGCTTCGGTCCGGACATGCCGGTATGGCAATAGTTACACTTCTGCCAGTCGGTCGCCTTCTTGCCATTGTGGCACGGGAAGCACGCCTTGTCCTTGCCGTGGTCTGCAAAGGTAACCCTGGTTTCGCCCGCTTTCATGCCGAACAGACCCGTATGACAGATGCCGCACTGTACCGCTTTGGTATGGGTTGTGTGCTTGAAGCTGACTGCCCGGTCGCCCTTGCCCATGACAATCGGTTTGTCCGGCGTCACACGGTCTGCCTGACGATGGCAGGCGATGCAGTTTTCGTTCGCCGGGGGCTTCTTGCCTTCCTTGCGTTTTGCATCATGGCATTTGAAGCAGATGTCCATGCTGCTCTTATAGCCAACCATTCCGCTATGGGCGATCTTGAGATGACAATCGACGCAACTGAACCCCATTTCATAGTGCTTGCTGTGTTTCGGGTCAACATCGGTTGTCGGACGAACGCCTTCGGTCATGATGTCCGGCAGGCTGTGCGATTTTCTGAAGTCGGGGTTTTTCACCCCATCGAGTTTGCGGAAGGCATGACCAACCGACATGATCCGCTCGGAGCGGATTTTCTGATTCATCCCGTCGGTATGGCAGAACATGCAGAGATCGTTTTTGACGAGCCTTGCGGCATACGCAGGATCATTCGATTTCATGAGGACATGCATCTTGTGTTCGGGATCGCCGAGAAACTCGCGGTACACATCAGGCAGTGCACTGATCTTCGCCTTCATGTATCCGAAAAACCCTGGTTGCGCATGGCAGTCCAGACAGGAGACGCCTGCCTTGGCATGCTTCGATTTTTCCCACGTCGCCACTTCGCCGCCCATTCCGGCATCCTTCGGATGGCAGTACCGGCAAAAGTTCGGTGTGCTGGTCATGTGGAGCGCCTGAGCCGTTATCACCACAAAAAAACCGATGCCGGCAAGCAGAATGAGAACGGTCAGCTTGGGATTCGCGAAGATCCAGGAGCGTACCAGTTCAGCAAGAGAAAAAAGGCGTTCCTTTATGCTCATGTATTCCTCCGTAGGGCAAGAAAGATATATAAGCGTATAAACTGGGTACTATTGTAATAGGGAAAACAGGAAATTGTGAACATAAATACTTAAATAGCGCAATTAAGAAAACTTATTTCAGCTTTGGGGCGGACATGGAGATGGTGCCGTCATAATCTACCAGATGGCACTGGATTTTGGCGCCGGGTGCAAATGATGCCGCATATTTTGCAGCTGACATGCAGATTTTCCGGAAAAGCGGATCAGGGTCGGTTTTTGTCTGAAGAATCGCCTCATAAAGCTCACGGGCGGTGTTGAATGGCCTGTCCGGAATCGCTCCGCCGAGGGTTTTGACAAACTGGGCGGCCTGCGCGGGGTTGAGTGCTCCATGGCGTACATGGGTCTGGGGGGTTGTCATCGCAATTTTCAGCATTTTTGCCCATTGGGCGGCAATGTGAATCCGCCCGAACCCATGCGCAACGGCTTCCGAAACCGAGAAGGCGAAATAATCGCCCATCATGACATAGGCTTCTTCCGGAAGGCGGTAGTGGTGCAGGTGGGCTTTTTCGGAGGCTCTCCCGGCGGACAGAACGATATCCGTGCATCCCGTTGCCACCGCCACGTCCATTCCGGCGGAAATCGTCGCTTTCCATGATTCAGACGAAAGCGGGGTGACGATTCCGGTGGTCCCGAGAATCGAGATGCCGCCGACGATGCCGAGCCGGTGGTTCAGTGTTTTCTGGGCTATTTTTTTGCCGTTTTTGACCGAGATGGTAATGGTGACGGTCGCGCTGCTCGGCAACTGTCTGCCCGAACGGAGTGCTTCGCGAGCGGCGTTGATGATCATTGCCTGCGGTACCGGGTTGATTGCCGGTTCACCTACCGGAACGGCAAGCCCCGGCTTGGTGACCGTACCGACTCCCTCCCCGCCCTTGATGACGAATTCGCCCGGAGGCAGCCAGAATCCGACCGGAGCCAGTTTTCCGGTTACCGCATGTTCTCGCTCCCTGCCGGTGGGCGGAAGCGGAACCGGATTGATCGAGACCGACGCGATTATTTCCGCCCCGTTCGTGACATCCGGATCGTCCCCGGCATCCTTGATGACCGAGGCATGGCCGACAGGAACCCCATCAATGATTTCCGTCGCAGCATTGCTCACGAAGATCTCGCGCCGTTCCCCGTCAGGGAAGGGGATCTCGATGGGGCCGGGACCGCAGTGACGACCGTCCAGGCAGAGTATGGCGGCTTTGGTTGCGGCGGCAGCGCACGCCCCGGTCGTAAAGCCGGACCTGAGGGGACGCCGCCGGTTCATGACTCGATACCTTTCCGGGCAGCAACTCCGGCATCAAAATAATGTTTTACCGGTTTCATCTCCGTCACGAGGTCGGCTCGTCGCCGGATTGCGGGCGGTGCATTTCTGCCGGTCAGAACGATTTCGGTCTTTGAAGGTTTTTCGGCAAGAACCCGCAGGAATTCTGCGGGGTCGATGATTTTTTTATGAAGAACAATGTTGATTTCATCGAGAATAATTACATCATACGCTCCGGAGAGCATCACGGAGGCTGACTCTGCCCAACCGTCGATTGCCGCGTCGACTGCGCGTTTATCCGCCTTGCCGGTGCGAATGAATCCGGTGCCGAACTGTCTGACGGTTATGAGGTCGGAGAACCGGGCGAGCGCCTTATGCTCACTGCACGTCCGGTTCTTGATGAACTGTCCGAAGAAGACCCGCAGGCCGGCACCTGCCGCACGGACAGCCAGGCCGATAGCTGCCGTGGTCTTGCCCTTGCCGTTTCCAGTGTAAACCTGAATGTAGCCCTTTTTCATACGTCAGCCCTTCTGGTGCAACCGCCCCGCTTTCAGCCGAGCAGGTCGAAGAGCATGCCCCACACATGCCTCCCGTCATAATGGCAAAAAACGACAAGAAAATTAAAGTCCTGCTTTGGGGAAGCCGCCTGATTCGAGTACTCTGATGATTTCCCGCCGCGCCTCGCCAATGGTAAGCGGCACCCGCTCAAATCCGACCCGGTCTTCATGTTTCAGCTTGTGGATCAGTTCAGCGATGTGCGGCAGGCGCAGTTTCACCGCCGCCATCTCGTCAGGAGCGGTAAAGACCTCTTCCGGAGTGCCCCCCCGGACAATCCGTCCTCTGCTCAGGATATGGAGCGAATCGATGAAGAGCGGCACCAGATCGACACTGTGGGTTGCCATGACAATCGTGACCCCGTTCTCACGGTTCAGCCGTTTCAGGAGCTTCATCATCCGGTATTCGCCCATGGGATCAAGCCCTGCGGTCGGCTCGTCCAGCAGGAGGATCTCGTGGCCCATCGCAAGCAGGCCGGCTATGCAGATGCGTTTTTTCTGGCCGTAGCTCAACGTATTGATCGCCTTTGCTGCGGCATGCTGCATATCCACCAGTTCGAGCGCCTGCGTCACCCGCTGCGTGGCTTCCTCTTCGCTGCAGCCCATATTCCGGGGGCCGAAGGCAACATCTTCCGCTACAGTTGGTGCGAAAAGCTGGTCATCAGGGCTTTGAAAAACAAGACCCACCTTGCGATAGATTTCGCGCGGCGAAAGCTTTCGCACGTCCGCACCATCAAGCAGAACGCTCCCGGAGTAATCTTTCAGAAGCCCGTCAAGCACGCGGAGCAGGGTCGTCTTGCCCGATCCATTGGAGCCGAGAATCGCCACCCATTCGCCACGGCGGACCGAAAGGTCAATTCCGCTCAGGGCGTGGGTGCCGTCAGGGTAGTCGAATGACTCGATATGCGCTAGATACCTGATGTCACGATCCATAGGGCTCCGAGAGCTGCCGCATGGATCGCGACAGCCGCATAATCATGAACATGCAGTTTCCGGCAGTTGCCGACCGGCAGATGGCCGGTATATCCGCGTTGCACCATTGCAAGCGCCGTTGTCTGGCTTTGATCAAACGCGCGCACAACAAGCGTTCCTGCCAGCATGCCGAATGACCTGAGTCCCTGGCCGGCGGATGCATAACCGAGGCGGTTGCGCTGCGCATGATAAATGGTTGAGGCCTCTTCATGCACGGCGGTCAGCGAGCGGTGCGCGAACAGGAGCATTTCGATCAGGCCGCGCGGTACACGATACCAGGCAAGCGTCGTGAGCAGCTCGGTGAACGAACAGGAAAACGCCAGCAGCAGGAGCGCCGAGACTGAGGCAAGGACGCGAAGGGCGACGGCACAACCGGCGAGCAGTCCATCATGAAAGATGGCAACCTGCCAGGTCCCGAGCGCCCATACGGCAAGTGGATCATTGCCGCTCAATGCTTTGATGATAACCAGAACAACGCTGATCAGAAACGGTTCGGCAAGACGCAGCAGATAGGTACGTATGCGAACTCCCAGAGCGCAGATCATCCCGCTGTTCAGCAGCAGGACCAGCGTCGGAAAAAGCAGGCCGTTCTGGCTGATGGCCAGTACGATCGTCAGTGCGGTACAGAGGAGTCTGATGCGCGGATCAACGCGCGCCAGAACATGATCAGGGCGTCCCGGTGCTGTCCGGTGATGCATCAGGCCGTCTTCTCCCGAGAGTCATTTTTTTGTTCGGCCAGGGCCCGGTAAGAATACCCCGCAATGAATCCGCCGACAGCTCCAGCCGTCAGGAACAGGAAGAGCATGAGATCTCCCTGTTCGGTATTGATAAACGGTTCACTCGCCTCCCGCCCCTGCTCTTTGGCGATTCTTTCAACAACTGCCTTATCGACGCCTTCCCATTTTTCGTTTCTTTCTCCGGCGAAGACGATGGCGGGAATCATGATTACGATGAAAAGAAGGATGCCGCAGCGGTATCTCATATTCTTGCCTCCTCCGCTTTCAGGATTTTCATCTTGACCAGCAGGTCAGGCCGCTTTCGGGAGAGCATAACGACAACGCCAGCGGTCATTGCCCCTTCGACAATGCCGAGTGGCAGCTGGGTCGGGATGAATGCGAGTGCGATGGTGCCGAAGAGCGGGAAAAAGCTTTCACTTCCCCGCAGGCCGAGTGCAAGCTCGGCAGAGGTTGCAAGGTACGTTGCCCAATCGGCAGCAAGTCCCGCACCGAACCCGGCAACAGCCAGACCGGTGCCGAAATGCCGCAACAGGCGGAAGCATCCATATGCCGCAAAGGATCCGGCGATGCCCATGGCAAGCACATTCGCGCCAAGCGTGCTCAGTCCGCCGTGCGCAAGAAAAAGCGCCTGCAGCAGGAGGGCAACAACCGCAACCGGCACTGCAACAAGCGGGCCGAGCAGGATGGCGGCGATGCCGGTTCCACAG
>JAAYUK010000103.1 GCA_012517735.1 Nitrospiraceae bacterium | reverse complement strand
GGGGCTCCGGCAGCAGGCGCCGTCAACTTATTAGTATGTGCAAAGGGAGAATCATGTCGGTATCGATTGTCATTCCGCTGCTGAACGAAGAAGAAAATGTGGAAATCCTGTATGAGCGCTTGCATGAAGTGCTTGAATCATACGGCTCCAAATATGAAATCATTTTTGTCGATGACGGCAGCACGGACAATACGCTTGGTCTTCTCGAAGAAATTCAGAAGAAGGACATGAATGTTGTAGTGCTCAGCCTTCGCAGGAATTTCGGGCAGACAGCGGCGTTTGCGGCTGGTTTTGATTTTGCGCGCGGTGATGTTGTGGTCACCATGGACGGAGACCTGCAGAACGATCCGAACGATATCCCGAAGCTGATCGAGGCGATCGCGGATGTGGATCTGGTCAGCGGCTGGCGCAAGAACCGCCAGGATACCTTCATCTCCCGGAAGCTGCCGTCCAAAATTGCAAACTGGCTTATCAGCCGGGTGACAGGAGTGCGGCTGCATGATTACGGTTGCTCGCTCAAGGCATACCGCCGCGATGTGGTGAAAAACCTCCGGCTCTACGGAGAAATGCACCGCTTTATTCCTGCAGTGGCAAGCTGGTACGGCGTTCGCATCAAGGAGATCGAAACCCTTCATCATCCCCGGTTGCGCGGCAAATCGAAGTACGGCATCGGCCGTACGATCAAGGTACTGCTGGATTTAATAACCGTGAAATTCCTGCAGAGCTTTTCGACAAAACCGATCCAGTTTTTCGGGCCGATCGGGGTGATTTTTGGTCTGCTCGGAACCATGGTCTGCATATATCTTTCGCTCGAAAAGCTGCTCGCCGGCGTTGCAATCGGCGGCAGACCTCTGCTGCTTCTCGGAGCGCTGCTTATTATTGTCGGGGTGCAGTTTATCGGGATGGGACTGCTCGGAGAGATGATCGTTCGCGTGTACCACGAAAGCCAGAAGAAACCGATCTATACGCTCAAGAAAATCCTCGGACCGGGTTCCTGACGCAGTGAAGAACGTCCTGCTTGTCGTACTGAAGCTCTGCGTCAGCGTAGGTCTTCTGTCCCTGCTGCTTTCACGCACTGGCGGTGATGAGATTCTGGCAACCATCCGCACGGTTGATCTTGGAGCCTTTGCTGCAGCAGTTTTCTGCTATATCGTTTCATGCATGCTCTCAACGCTTCGCTGGCAGATGCTGATCCCCCAGCGGCTGCCAGCCCGGAAACTTTACAGCTATTACATGATTGGAGTGTTCTTCAATAACTATCTGCCCGGACTGATCGGCGGCGATGCGGTCAAGGCATACTATCTGAGCGGTGATCTCAAGGCGAACAGCGCATTGGAGAATACCCGGCAGGAGCCGACCATCGAACTGACGCATCACGACGCGCATCGCTCGGTCGCCTTTGCTTCGGTGTTTATGGACCGGTACCTCGGCTTTTTTTCGCTTATTGCACTCGGTCTTGCAGCGTATCCATTCGGTCCGCGCTGGCCGTCGTATCCGGAAGTCGTCTGGATCCTGCCTGCATTTTTCTGCGCAGGGATTGTGCTTTCAGCGGTTCTTGCCTGGATTCCGATCCGCCGCGGTCCCCGTTTTGTGATCACCCTCTCTGAATATTTCGGGCTTTACCGATCCAACGCGCCGTTGTTGTGCAAGGCTTTTCTTTATTCCATCGTTATCCAGATGCTGAATTTCTGGGCAGTCTATCTTCTTGCACAGGGATTGGCGCTGCGGCTTGATTTCATTACGATTGTGATGAACCTTCCGGTGGTTATCCTGATCACCCTGCTGCCGATTTCAATTTCCGGCATCGGCGTGCGCGAAAGCGCGTTTGTCTGGTTGTTCGGTTTTGCCGGAGTTCCTGCGGAAAAAGCGATGGCGCTTTCGCTGGTCTGGTTTCTGTCAACCGTTGCTGCAGGTATCTGGGGGCTTATCGAATACTTACGCGTACGCGCGGCGCTTGGCCCCGAGAAAAAATAGAATCCGCTTCAGGTCCCGCAGATTTTCAGGAAAGTCCTGCGTATCGAAATAGTCATACAGGGCGAGCAGGTCGGACTCGTCATGCAGGCCGAGCGAGTATTTCTCGATAATGCTTTCAGCGATAAACGGAATATCTTCCCGCCGTTCGCGGAGCGGTGGGATGCGAATTGGATGCAGGGCGAGCACAGCGGCAAGCGCCGGGGAAAAGGTGCCTGCAGCCGTTGATTCAAGAATATTGGTCCTGGCAGTAACGATGAACTTTACGGAAAAACGTACCTGCTGGGTACCCCCGATCGGATAGAACACTCCACTCTGAAAGGTTGCCGCAAGTTTTTCCTGCTGCTGCAGGGGAATGCGGTCGATGTCTTTCAGCAGAATGGTTCCCCCCTCGGCGAGTTCGAGTATGCCGCGGCGTTTCTCAAGCCCAAGAAATCCGCCTTTGGCTCCGAAAAGCTCAAGTTCGAGCGTTTCGGGGTCCATGGTTCCGCAGTGTACGGAGAGCATCGGCATCGCCCTGCGAGGGTTGTCCGGATGGCTGTGGAGCGCAGCCGCAAGCAGCCGTTTGCCGACGCTCGGTTCTCCATAAATCAGTATTGATTGGCCCGCCGCGCTTGCCGCATATGCGGCCTGCAGCTCCCGGTCAAAAGGTTTGTTGTTGGTTGCAAACAGATATGTCGGAAAGCGGTACGCTTCAGCTTCCTCAAGATAACGCAGGGCGCCTTCTTCAACGGCAAACTCGCTGCACAACGCTTCAAAGTTTTCGACCGCAACGGCCAGAATCTCCTCGGATTCACTCTCGGCAATCCTGAAATGGCGCTTGGCCAGCTCCTGGAACTGTTCCCGCGCTTCAACCACCAGCGGGAAAAGGAGCGACTGGGCTCCTGCTTCGGCAACTTCGCACAGCTGGAACAGTTGCAGGGTTTTATAGCCAACCGAGAGGCGGCCCGTGCTGCCCAACTGTTCGCGGCGGCGGCCGTCGGGGCCGAACATGACGCCCATAAGCGCTACCACATCGCGATAGAGTTTTGGAGCAACCACATGCAGGCGAAGCTCTTCCAGGTGATCGGAACCGTATAGTTTCTGCTCGATATAGATCCGGTCTTCCATGGGAATGCGCAGCAGATATTTCAAGATCTTGTGGTAGGAAGGCTGGCGGTTCAGGAGAAACGACATCCCGAGCGACGGCAGAACGCTTGCGAAAAACACCTCTTCGTCGTCGGCAATGTGCGCCTTCTCGTTGACCAGAACAGCAATTTCACCGGTCAGCACGATATAGTCCCAGAAGAGCAGAAACTCAGAGTCGAGAAAATGATCCTGCTCCAGAATGGTTCGTTCGAGGGTATCGGTGCCGATCATCGAGATCGCTTGCGTCAAGGTGGAGATCTCCACAAGGCGGCCGGAGAGGTTCAGTGAGGAGAGTATGGCGTAATAGAGACTCGGATCATACTTGATGCGCGATGAAATCGAGTGGAGCGGAACCCGTTCGCTTGCAATCTGGTCACGCAGCAATGAGATGGTATGCTGAAAAACCGGGGCTCCCATTAGTGCTATAATACCCAATTCATGTATAAAGAGCAAGACGTTGATATTATTGTGATTGGGGCAGGTCACGCCGGATGCGAAGCCGCCCTCGCCGCTGCCCGATTGGGCTTCGAGACGATCCTGTTTACCATTAATCTCGATACCATCGCCCAGCTTTCGTGCAATCCCGCTATCGGTGGGCTGGCAAAAGGCCATCTGGTACGCGAGATCGACGCACTCGGCGGCGAGATGGCAAAGATTACCGACCGTTCCGGCATCCAGTTTCGGATGCTGAACCTTTCCAAAGGCCCTGCAGTCTGGTCCCTTCGCGCGCAAGCCGACCGGGCGCTCTACCGCACCTTCATGAAGCAGGTATTGGAAGAACAGCCCCGCCTGCAGGTAAAGCAGGCGATGGTCGAGCGCATCGAGGTGCAGGATGGCTGCATCAGCGGTGTGGTCACATCACTCGGCGTCTTTTATGGCGCTCGTGCGGTCATCGTCACAACCGGCACCTTTCTCAAGGGCCTCATGCACATCGGCATGGAGAGCTTTCAGGCAGGCCGCGCCGGCGAGTTTCCGTCCATCAATCTTTCCGACAGCTTAAAGAGCATCGGGTTTCAGCTCGGCAGGCTCAAGACCGGCACACCGCCGCGCATCGATGCCAAGAGCATCGACTTCGGCCGCCTTGCGCCGCAGCATGGCGATGAGCCGCCAGTGCCCTTCTCCTACAGCACCGAGCGCATCACCAATCCGCAGCTGCCGTGCTATATCACCTACACCAACCAGAAGACGCACGACATCATCCGCGGCAG
>JAAYUK010000102.1 GCA_012517735.1 Nitrospiraceae bacterium | reverse complement strand
GTGATCTCGTTGTATTTTGCTTCAATGGATGTCAGTTTCTCTAGCATGTGGGGCACGACTCCTGCCCGGTTTTTTCGAGCTTCAGCACATCCTGCAGTGCAGCGATCGCAACCTCGATCTGCGCATCGTCAGGTTCGCGCACCGTCAGTCGCTGGAGCATCATGCCAGGCCAGACCAGAAATCCCATGACGGGGTGATCCTTCACCCGGGCGGTCGCGCGTTGCGCCTCATAGGCGACGCCGGCAACAAGCGGAACGAGAACCAGACGCGCGAGCAGCTTCTCGGTGAAACTCCAGGACTGCGGGATAAACATGAAGACCACAATGCTGATGAGCATGACGATCAGCAGGAAGCTCGTTCCGCAGCGGGGATGAAACGGCTTGTACTTCCGCGCGCTCTCGACCGTCAGCGGTTCCTGCGCTTCAAACGCATAAATCACTTTGTGTTCAGCCCCATGATACTCATAAATACGCCGCATTTCACCCCAGAGTCCGATCGCCAGGATATACAGAAAAAAGATCATGACGCGGACGATCCCGTCGATGGCATTAAAGAGCAGCGAACTCTGACCAACGCTCTCATAGTGCTCGCCCAGCAGGGTTGCGACACCGAGCGGGAGGAACTTGAAGAGCGCTATCGCAAGCGCAAGCGCCATGCCGATGGAAAGGGCGATGCTCCAGGGAGAAAGCGGCTTCTCCCCCTCTTCCTGAAATGCAATATTACCGGAATATTCGATTGCCTTGATCCCGATCACCAGCGCCTGAAACAGCGCGACCGATCCGCGGATGAGCGGCAGCCGGAGCAACGGATGGTTTGGGGTCGTGCGGACCGTCTTGAAATTGATCACGCCCTGAGGGTCGCGCACCGCTACGCTCCACCCTTCGGGGGATTTCATCATAACGCCTTCAATAACCGCCTGGCCGCCGATTGTCTTGGTATGCATGGATATCAAATGAAAAAGGTCAGCAAAGGCCTACGCCTTCCCTGACCCTTTCGATCGTGAAGCTACTTCTTCGCTGCGTACTTCTTCTTGAACTTCTCGACGCGGCCTTCCGCATCCATGATCTTCTGTTTGCCGGTATAAAACGGATGGCATTTGGAGCAGATATCCACATGGATCTTCTCGCGGGTCGAAGAGGTTACGAATGTTTCGCCGCATGCGCATGCGACCTTTACCTCTTTATAGTTCGGATGTACATTTTCCTTCATGGTGAGCCTCCTGCAAATGAGCTTAGCTCGTTATAATACAAAAAAAAGTGCTTCCTTGGCAAGTAGTTGGCCGCGTTTCCCCTGAAAACGGCAGCTCCACGCTTGCGAGGCGGCATCCGCCGTCACAGGAAATCCCGCCGGGTTGCGTTGTTGCCGGCATCTTTTTTATCATCAAGTGGAGATGAATGACAAACCTGTCCAGACTGCGCTCGGCGGCGTCACCTATCTTGAGCATATTCCGGCAATGCCGAAGCGCGAGCGTATCCTGGCTCGCCTCGGCCACCGGGCCGCTACCACGATACTGACCGATGACCAAACGGCGTTTCTTGAACGCGGAATCGAAGAGGCGTTGCTGCTCTGCCATGTCAAGGGGGCATACCGCCGCATACCGGTCGCTGAATGCACCGACCGCATAATCCGCCTCGAAAACGGAACGGTCTTTCAAAGTGCCGGCCTTGCGCAGCTCCTGAGCCGGAGTACCGAGGTGGTTCTCATGGCATCGACTGCCGGCTCGGCCATCATGCAGAGGATCGCCGAGGAAGTAAGCACCGGAAGCGCAGCGCTCGGACTCATCCTCGATGCTACCGCTTCGCATGCTGCGGATGCCGGGCTTGACTGGATGGTGAGCTTTCTGAACGGAACGCTCCAGCGCCACGGCAAGCGTCTGACCAGTCGGCGATTCAGTCCGGGATACGGTGACCTGTCTCTTGAGCATCAGCGGATCATCTTCGACCTGCTCGATCTCGACCGGATGGGGCTCTTTCTGACCGAAAAATACATGCTCATTCCCGAAAAGTCGGTATTGGCGATCGCGGGAATAGAAGGAATAACCGAATGACCAGAAAAGAATTTCAGCAGCGGCTTGCCGAACAGGTCCTGATCCTTGACGGCGCCACCGGCACCGAACTCCAAAAGCGCGGGATGCCCCTCGGGGTCTGTCCGGAGCAATGGGTTCTGGACAACCCGCAGGTACTGGTCGATATCCAGCGTGCGTATATCGCTGCAGGCTCGGGCGCTGTCTACACCTGTACATTCGGCGGCAACCGGCTCAAACTTGCAGAGTTCGGTCTTGCGGAAAAAAACCGTGAAATCAATGCCGAGCTTGCCCGCCTGTCGCGCAAGGCGGCGGGCCAGCAGGCCCTCGTTGCCGGAGACATCGCACCGACCGGCCGGTTCGTGCGGCCGTTCGGCGACCTCGCCTTTGAGGATGCGGTCGCCGTTTACCGGGAGCAAGTGCTCGGCCTGCTGGACGGCGGTGTCGATTTCTTTGTGATCGAAACCATGCTCGACATCCAGGAAGCACGGGCTGCGTTGCTCGCTGTGCGGGAAACCTGCGATCTGCCGGTCTGCGTCAGCATGACCTTTGACCAGGCAGGCCGAACCCTGACCGGTACCGACCCGGTAACGGCTTTGATCACCCTTCAGTCGCTGGGAGCAGATGCGGTCGGCTGCAACTGCTCTACGGGACCGGCCGACATGATTCAGGTGATTGCCGCCATGAAGCCGTATGCGAAAGTCCCCCTGCTGGCGAAGCCGAATGCAGGACTGCCGAAACTCCTCGACGGCAAAACGGTGTTCGATATGTCTCCGGAAGAATTCGGCGCTTTTATCGGGCGGTTCATTGAGGCTGGCGTGAATCTGATCGGCGGATGTTGCGGCACATCGCCGGCATATATCGAGCAAATCCGGAAACACTCTTCCGGCCTGCAGCCGGTTGCGCCCTGTCCGCGCCGATTCAGCGCGATAACCTCTGCCCGCACAACCTCCTTTGCCGGGCCGGACATACCGATGGTTGTTGTGGGAGAGCGTATCAATCCGACAGGGAAAAAGAAGCTTCAGGCTGAACTGCGCGAGGGGAAAACCGCTGAAGTGCGCCGCTTTGCCGCCGAGCAGGTCGCGCAGGGTGCGGGGGTACTCGATGTCAATGTCGGCATGCCGGGCATCGACGAAAAAGAGACCATGCTGAAGATGGTGGATCTGCTCAGTCCGGTGGTCGATGCGCCGCTCTGCCTTGATTCGTCATCTGCCGACGTGCTGGAGGCCGCGCTTCGCATCTATCCCGGCAGGGCGCTCATCAATTCGATCTCGGGCGAACAGGCAAAGATGGAAAGGCTGCTCCCGGTAGCTGCCAAGTACGGCGCAATGTTCGTGCTGCTTCCCCTTGACGATTCGGGAGTCCCGGAAACGGCTGAACAGCGGTGCGCGATCGTCGAACGGGTATTCGCGGCTGCCGGGCAGTACGGTTTTACCAAAAACGACATTGTGGTCGACGGCTTGGTCATGACGGTCTCGTCAGACCAGAAAGCCGCGGCAGAGACCTTGAAGGTTATTTCCTGGTGCAGCACCTCGTTCGGTTGCTGCACGATCGTCGGACTCTCCAATGTTTCATTCGGGCTTCCGGAGCGGGGCTGGGTGAATGCTGCATTCCTGGCCATGGCTGCAGCCAGCGGTCTCACGATGGTGATTGCCAACCCGTCAAGCGAAACCCTGATGCGGATAAAAATGGCGTCCGATGTCCTGACCGTGCGTGACAAAAACAGCAGTGGATGGATCGCATACTCGTCGCAAACTTCTGCATCCGCAGCCCCCGGACAGGCTGTGGGACCGGAACGGTCTGCCCCGGAAAAGGTGTATGATGCTGTTTTGAAGGGAGACCGCGATGGCATCCGGGAACTCCTCGATGCTGCGCTGCGGGGCGGCCTGACCCCCGCCGATGCGGTCGATACCTGTCTGATCCCCGCTATCGTAGAGGTCGGCTCCCTCTTCGACAGGAAAGTATACTACCTGCCGCAGCTCATCCAGAGCGCGGAAACAATGAAATCCGCTTTCGAAATGCTGGAGCCGATGCTTGCAACAACCGGCGTGCAGGTTGTGAAAAAGAAAGCCGTGATTGTGCTCGCCACCGTCAAGGGAGACATTCACGATATCGGCAAGAACATTGTCGGCCTGATGCTGAAAAACTATGGTTTCACCGTACATGACCTCGGCAAGGATGTGAGCGAACACGACATCGTTCGCGCCGCAAAAGAAACGGGGGCCGAGCTGGTCGGCCTGTCGGCATTGATGACGACCACCATGGTCGAAATGAAGCGTGTCATTGCGCTTGCCCGGAAAGAAGGGCTGACCTGCAAGTTCATGATCGGCGGCGCCGTCGTCAATGAACAGTACGCGGCGGAAATCGGCGCGGACGGCTATGCCCCGGACGCCTATGCAGCAGTAAAACTGGCGGAAACGCTTTCGGCCTGATGAGCCTGATCAGATTCGTTACGGAAAAGCACCGGCATCCTTGCCTGGACCGGTGCTTTTTATCCGATCAGGAGAACAGGTTCGGCCAGGTATCCCGGATAACCCGAAGCGCGGTAAAAAAGATAAACAGTCCCAGTAACGTCCATGCCACAATCTTTGCCTTGAACCGACCATTGCGTCCCCGGTCGATGAAAGGGATCATCATCAGAAGAAGAAAATAGACCACCGGAAAAACAACCGCGCCGATGAACGCACTTCTTCCCGGGAAATAGAGCAGCACCTCAAAGAGCCAGAGGAAATACCACTCCGAACGCGGCTGAAACTGGCGGGTAAAGTCGATAACCCTGCCGAGCGGCGGCGGCCATGCCATGGCTACGATCAGCAACAGCTCAAACCCGACCAGCGCGCAGAAGATGATCTCTGCAAGATAGTCAGGATAGAACTGCTTTTCGCGCTTCGGTTCCATCTCCGGGGTCAATGCCTGCCCTTCTGGCGCGGTCTCCGTTTTGTGCTCTTTTTTCACGCGGTCCCCGCCTTCCTCACAAGCGCTTCGCAATGCCCTGGCGTTTGATCATGTGAAAATGCATCCAGAGCAGAAGCCCCATGCAGAGCGGAAGGAAAAGCACATGAATACTGTAAAAGCGGATCAGGGTTGCCCCGCTCACTTCGTTGCTCCCCCGCACCGCCAGCATCAGCGCATCTCCGGCGAACGGAATCGTCTGGATCATCGCGGTTCCCACTTCGGTAGCCCAGTAGGCGCGCTGGTCCCACGGCAGCAGATATCCGGTAAAAGCGGAGGCCATGGCAACAAGAAAGGTGAGCGACCCGACCATCCAGTTGAGCTCCCGCGGCGGGCGATAGGAGCGGGTCGCGAATACCCGGATGGTATGGAGAATGATGCTTACGATGAAAAAGCTCGCTGCCCATTTGTGAAGCGAACGGATCAGCCACCCGAAAAGCACCGTCTCGTTGATCATGACGATACTCCGGTACGCCTCTTTTTCAGAAGGGATATAGTAGATCGAGAGCAGCAATCCGGTGCCCGCAAGAACCAGAAAGAACGTAAACGCAAGGCCGCCAAAGCAGTACGCATAGTTCAGCCCGTCAGGAATGCGCCGCTGAAGAAATCGCCGATGCGGCTTTATGACATGAAAGCGCTCATCCAGCCACGCAAGCATGCGCCCCATCAGACCTTTACCCCCAGGTATACCTTACCGTGATCGACCTTGAGCGGAAGCTGCATGAGCGGCCGCGGCTGCGGCCCCGAGATGATCTCGCCCCGCATGGTGTATTTGGCGCCGTGACAGGGACAGATGAATTCCTTTCTGTTCGCATCCCAGTTCACAAAACAGCCGAGATGCGTACAGACCGGCGAAAGTGCGATGACCCCCTCAGGGCTGCCGACGACGAAGACCCGGTTCACCATGGTCACGTCATGCTCATCCGAATGCACGCTGAAGGTAACCATGCGGACTCCGCGGCGCGGCAGGTCGTCTTCGTCCATAAGATAGACGTCCTGTTCCTTTCGTGCACCAGGGCGTGCCGGATACAAAAACGCCGCGGCAACACCAAGCGAAATACCCGACAGGGAGAAGAACGAAAAGACGGCCTTTCTGAGAAATGCTCTGCGCTCCATACGAGACGGCGGCCCGGAAAACCAGCCGGGCCGCCGGCGGGGTTGATCAGTTTCCGGTGCTGTTCAGGGCGTCGTGAAACGGCTTGCCGACCTTGAAATGGATGGCCCGCTTTGACGGCACCTGCACCTTTTCTCCGGTCTTCGGATTGCGCGCCACCTTGCCTTCGCGCGCCTTCAGGCGGAAGTTGCCGAATCCGCGGATCTCGATTTTTTCCCCGCGGGCGAGGGCTTCCTTCATCCCCTCAAAAACCGTATTGATGATCGCCTCCACCTGCTTTTTGGTAAGGCCTTCGACTTTCTCGGTAACCTTCTCAATCAGTACTGAACGTGTCATGCATCCTCCCCATCTTCTCGGCAATAATTCGGAATCGAAACCATTCAAAAACAGTGCCCACGACTGCTCAGGGCATATACTGGTATTTCAGTTCAAGATTCGGCGCATATTTCAGAAATCCTTCCGGAACCTGCCCTTTCAGGAGCTCCATAAGCGCATGCTTCTCCTTTTTGGTCACCACTTCCGGCTCGCCCTTGATGCCGGCCATCTTTGCCGCCTGGGCAATCGCGTACTCGAGATCGCCGAGATCGTCCACCAGTCCGGCCTGTTTCGCCTGGTTGCCTGAAAAGATTCTCCCGTCGGCAATCTTTCTCACCTGCTCGACCGGCATGTTCCTGCCCTCGGCAACCGCCTTGATAAACTGGTCATGCACATCGTCCATGACCCCCTGCACAATCTTTCGCTCCTCATCGCCGATGCCGCGAAAAACCGATGCGATATCCTTGTGCTTTCCGCTCTTGATCACCTCGGACCGGACTCCGATCTTGTCAAAAAGCCCCTTGAAGTTGGGCACTTCCATGATCACGCCGATCGAACCGGTGATCGTCCCCGGATTGGCGATGATCCGCGAAGCCGGAGCGGAAATATAGTATCCGCCGGATGCGGCGACCGACCCCATTGATACAACCACTTTTTTGGTCGCGACCGCCTTTTTCACCTCATCGAAAATCTCCTGTGACGGAACAACGCCCCCACCCGGGCTGTTGACGCGAAGCACAATCGCCTTGATCGACTTGTCCTTTACGTATCCTTTCAATTCGTCGATGGTCGACTTCGCCTCGATCAGAGGCCCTTCAACGCGCACGAGCGCAACGCGATCCTTGACTGCAACATCCTTCTGCACAAGGGTCAGCAGAACACTCAGCAGCAGGAGCGTGACCAGAAAGGCCGCAGCAATGATCGCAGCCTTACTGAGCTTCATGAGAATGGACGTTCTTCATGCTGAGACCGATTTTCCGCTCATCAACATTCACCTTGATAATCCGAACCCTGATCTCGTCACCTTCCTGCACACCCTTGTCGGCGTCGACCTCCGAAGAGTAGACCAAACCTTCAACGCCGCCGTCCAGTTCGACAAACACGCCGAAGTCGGTAATACGAAGGACCTTGCCGCCGCACTCATCTCCGAGCCGGAACCGGGCGGGGATTTCGGTTTTCCAGGGATCTTCGGTCAGCTGTTTGATGCCGAGGGCCATCCGTTCCTTCTCAGGCTCGAGGCTGAGGATGACCGCATCGACCTTCTGTCCTTTTTTCAGCATGTCGGACGGATGTTTGATATGGCGGGTCCATGAGAGGTCGGAAATATGGATCAGGCCGTCAACCCCCTCCGGCAGGCGGACAAATGCTCCAAAGTCGGTAATGGTCTTGACCTTGCCGCTGATCTTCTGCCCGACCTGATATGTGTTGCCGACCGTTTCCCACGGCTTCTGTCTGAGCTGCCGGGTGCTCAGGGAGAGACGCCGCTCGGCCTTGTTGACACTGATGACCTTGGCCTCTATCTCTTCTCCCACCTGCAGGTACTTGGACGGATGCTTCGGTCTCGGAGCCCAGTCGAGTTCGGAAATATGGACCAGTCCTTCAAGGCCGTCTTCCACTTCCACAAACACGCCGTAGTCCGTAATATTGACCACTTTACCCTTCACCTGCATGCCCGGTGCGTATTTCTCATCAACGGTCTGCCATGGATCAGCCTTTTTCTGCTTATAGCCGAGCGTCACCTTGTGGCTCGACTCGTCATGTTTCAGCACAAGGAATTCTTTTTCATCACCGATCCGGAAAAACTCGGACGGATGGTTTACCCGTCCCCACGAAATATCGGATATGTGCAGCAGCCCGTCAATTCCTCCGAGATCGACAAAAACCCCGTAGTCGGTAATGTTTTTTACGGTGCCTTTCAGAATCGCGCCCTCTTTCAGAATCTTGAGGGTCTCCTCACGGGCACTATTCCGGTCTTCTTCGAGAATCGCCCTGCGCGAGACAATGAGCGTTGCACCGAGCGCATTGCCGCTCATGCTTCCGGAGGGGTTGCGCGGCGGGGAAAACTTCAGAATCTTGACCGTCACCAGCTCACCGATCAGCGCATCGAGATTCTTGGTCGCCTTGATATCGACCTGTGACGCCGGGAGGAATGCCTTCAAGCCCTTCAGGCTGACAATAAGACCTCCCTTGGTCTTGTCGACGATCTTGCCTTCGATCCGGGCGTTCTGCTGATACAGCTCTCCCAGCACATCCCATGCACGAATGCGGGAGGCTCGGTCACGGGAAAGCGTGATGATCCCCTCCTGATCATTGATGCGCTCGACATACACCTCTATTTCACTGCCTTCGACAAGGCCGTTCAGGTCTTCTTTGGTAAACTCCGCAATCGGGATAATTCCTTCGGACTTGTAGCCGATGTCAACGACCACTCCTTCAGCGTTCACCGCAATAACACGTCCCCGGGCAAGCGAACCACGCTGCACTCTCTGAAGCGTCTCCGCATACATCTGTTCGAGATCTCTGTTTTCTTCCATCTGCATGTTCATGCGAGCCGGTTCCTCCTCTATTGTGCTATGTTTCTTACTGCCCGCTCTGCCTCGGCAATAATCCAGTCAGGTGTCGAAGCCCCCGCCGTAATGCCCACGGAGGAAACGCCCTGAAACCACGCCGCCCGTATCTCGTCAGCGGTCTCGATATGATACGTCGGAACCTGCAGAGAGCGGCAGAAGTCTGCAAGCTGCGTTGTGTTGGCACTGTTCCGGCCGCCGACCACAATCATCACATCGACCTGACGGGCCATCTGCCGGGTTTCCTTCAGGCGCAGCGCCGTAGAGTTGCAAATCGTATTAAAGACCTTCAGCTCTTTTGCGTGGGCAACCGCATCATGGACAAACTTCTCAAGCACACTGACCGGCTGGGTCGTCTGGACAACCACTCCCACTCTCGACCTGAGCTTCGGCCACGCCGATGGGCCGCCATCAACCTGCTCCTTGCCCAACACAACGGCGCCGTCGCCCGCATAACTCATCAGCCCCCGCACCTCGGGATGCTCTGCATCACCAATAATGACGACCTGATATCCCTTATCCTTCAAAAGTTTAGCATACTGCTGGGCTTTTTTGACGAACGGACAGGTCGCATCGACAACCGCATAGTTTTTCCGGGACAGGTCTTCCGAAAGTTCCCGGGGGATGCCATGGGTGCGAATGATCAGCTTTTTGATGCCCCGGGTGTGGATATTTTCGGTCGGACGGACCCCGACGTTTTTCAGGCGGGTGATAACCTGGGGATTGTGAATGATGGGGCCGAGCGTGTAAACGTTGGTGCCGGAATCAGCAGCCTCGAACGCCAGATCGACGGCACGTTTCACCCCGAAACAGAAACCAGCCCGTTTTGCCGTTATTACGCGAATTCCCTTGCCCACGTGCAGTAACTCCATGCAGCCAATCTCGGCTGATGCAATGCCGGTTCAGAATTATAGCATATATTTCAACAGATTGCAGAAGCCTCGCCAGACAATTTCAGGCCCGGCAGAAACAGGGGCAATCCCCATCGAAAAGAGCATTTCCTTGCAGAGCACGCTACGTCCATCAAATCCTCCGTTCACGCAGACAGAACAGAATCGTTCTGGCATTCCGGTTCAGCCAGCGAACCGGCAGACGGCTGGTCCGGGAGCGTCCGCGAAGCGCAAACGGTTGAAGCGCGGACAGATACCGAAACGGCATACGAACGCTGTGTGTGCGACGGAAACTTTCTGCGGAATCATCACTCATGCCGCCTGATCCTCCTCAAGAAAGTGCAGGAATTCAGCATAGCATGAAATGAAGAGAATAGGAAGGGGTGCTGCACCTGGCTCCCC
>JAAYUK010000101.1 GCA_012517735.1 Nitrospiraceae bacterium | reverse complement strand
CGTCAGGATGTCAGCAAGGCGCCTGCCGGGCAGGTGGAGCCGGGACGGGGAGAAACCATTCTGCTGGTTGAGGACGACGCACTGGTACGCAGGGCGACCGCATCGATTCTCACCGCATACGGCTATACCGTTTTAGCCGCTGCCAACGGCGCGGAGGCGCTGGAAGTTCATCGGGAACACCGAGCTGCCATCCGGCTCGTTCTGCTCGATGTCATCATGCCGGGCATGAACGGCGAACAGGTGTATGAAGCCCTTGCTGCCGTCGAGCCGGGGCTGAAGGTAATCTTTCTCAGCGGCTATCCCCAGGAAGTGCTTGAGCAGAAGAAACTCGCCGAAGTAATGTATCTTCCGAAACCGGTTGCCCCGGCTGATCTGATCAAGGCGATCAAGACCATTCTTGCCCCGGCATAGCACCTCCATGGCGTATCCTTCTTTTTTCAGTTACAATTGAATTGGGCTTACAGGGCTGGTCCAGAGGGAGAAAGGTCCTCAATGGTTCGATTTCCGCGATTGCTCGGGGTTTTGATTCTTGCGTGGTGCGTGATGGTTGCATCAGCGGGCAGCATCTTCGCGTCGGATGCGCAGCCGGTCCGAGTTGTCATGGACAACAACTATCCGCCTTTCGTTTTTCAGGACGGAGATGGACGGCTGCAGGGAATCCTGGTGGATCAATGGCGCCTCTGGGAGCGGAAAACCGGCAGAAAAGCCGAGCTCCATGCCATGGACTGGAACGAGGCGTTGCGCCGGATGCAGGCCGGAGAGTTTGATGTCATAGACACCATTTTTTTGACCGAAAACCGGGCCCGCCAGTACGACTATCTTCCCGCCTATCAGAAAATCGAGGTTCCCATTTATTTCGACCGCGAGATTTCAGGCATTGTCGATGCATCGTCGCTCACCGGATTTGCGGTCGGTGTCAAGAAAGGAGATGCCGCAATCGAATTTCTGACGCGGCAGGGAATAGATTCACTGCTGCTCTATGACAGCTACAAGGCGATTCTTGAGGCCGCGCGGGATCGCAAAATCACGGTGTTTGTGGTCGATGCCCCGCCGGCCCGCTATTTTCTGCACAAGTTCGGCATGCAAGGGCGCTTCAGGCAGACCGAGCCGCTCTATGTCGGCGAGTTCCACCGGGCGGTGCGCAAAGGCGACCGCGAAATGTTCGACCTGGTAAAAGGCGGGTTTGAGGCAATGAGCGCGCAGGAGCTCCGGGAGATCGAGCAGAAATGGTATGGCAAACCGGTTGCCCCTCTCGTGGAGCCCCGGCAGGTCCTGCTTGGGCTGGGAGTCATCGTTCTGGTGGTATCCGGTCTCGTTGTCTGGAACTGGAGTCTCCGCCGGGCGGTCGCCCAGCGGACTGCTGCGCTGGAGGCGAGCGAACGGCGAAACCGGACTATTGTCGAGGCGCTTCCGGACATGCTGTTCCGGATCAGCAGCGACGGTCGGTTTCTGGATTGTCAGGCTGCTGATCATGAATCTCTCCTCATGCCGCTGGCGCAGTTCGTCGGCAAAAACGTATCGGAGGTGCTGCCGCCGGACATTGCCGAAATGACGATAAAGCATCTGGATTCGGCACTGCGGACCGGGGCGCTGCAACAGTACGAATACCGGCTGACGATCGGGGGTGCCGAGCGGTTCTACGAGTCCCGCATGGTGCGCGGCGGCGACCAGGAAGCGCTTGCCGTTGTCCGGGATGTGACGGATCGGAAAAAAGCCGAGGCGGATCTGCTGAAGAAGACGCACGAGCTCAACACCTTTTTCAACGCAAGTCTCGATCTCTTCTGCATTGCTGACATGGCAGGCAATTTCATCCGGCTGAATACCGAGTGGGAAATCACCCTCGGCTATTCGCTGGCTGAGCTCGAGGGACACCGGTTTCTCG
>JAAYUK010000100.1 GCA_012517735.1 Nitrospiraceae bacterium | reverse complement strand
GTGCTCGTGGTGATGCTGGCGGTGACATTCGCATTTGCAGCACCGAAGACCTATCAGTGGACCGGCGAAGTGACGGAAGTAAAAGACGACATGATCTCGGTAAAGAAGGGCAAAGAGACCTGGCAGATCGCGCGCGACAAGGACACGAAGATCACCGGCGACCTGAAGGTCGGCTCCAAGGTAACGGTCGAGTATACGATGAAGGCCGTCAAGATTGAAGGCAAGGCCGACAAAAAGGCTGAAAAGAAAGACGAAAAGAAAAAGTAGCCCGATTTTGAATGCAGCGGCGGGGGCTTATCAGGCCCCCGCCGCTCTCTTTCACGAAGTTTTTGAGCCGTCAGCTTCGAGATCCAGGACAACCCTGACACTGTCCTCGTCCGACTCGGTCTGTCTGAACCCGAGGCTGTCGGACAGTTGGAGCATATAGGTATTCATCCGGAGGATCTCCATCCAGATCCGCTTGATGCCGACTTCACGGGCAACCTCGATGCAATATCCGCAGAGTGACTTGCCGATTCCCTTCCCCTGCCACGGATCGCCGACCATGACCGCCATCTCGGCATTTTCCATATCCGGCAGCTTGATCACCCGCGCATCGCCGATGATCTGTTCGCGATCCCCGTCTTTTACCACGCAGACAAAAGCAAGCTCGCGCTCGTAATCGAGCTGGCAGATGCGCACCAGCTGCTCATGCCGCAGATCAACGAGCCGCTGGAAAAAGCGGAGACTGATCGTGCGCTCTGAAAAGGTCTTGAAGAGTTCGGCGATCATGGGCTCGTCCTCCGGCTTGATCGGCCTGATGACAGCGGGGGTGCCGTCGCTCAAAACCAGCTCTTTCACATACCGGGCCGGATAGGGGGTGATCGCCAGATGCGGCGGGCAGAATTCGCATTCGAACGAAAGGTCGGTATCGAGCACGTTTTCCTCGAGAATAATGCCGGCATCAAACGCAAACCCTTCCCGATCCATGTCACTCACAAAGAACGGATTGATATCGATCTCCCGGATCTGCGGGAAATCGACGATCAGCTGCGAAAAGCGGACAACGACTTCTTCCAGATGCTTGAAGGTATGGGCAAAACTCTGCTGCCCCTGCAGATAGCGATAGATGCGGGTATCCGCCATCATGCGGCGGGCAAGGGCCTGATTGAGCGGCGGCAGACCGATGGCATAGTCCTGCAGGGCCTCAACCATCTCTCCTCCCGTGCCGAAGAGTATTGCCGACCCGAAGGTGTGATCCTTTTTCGCGCCGATCACGAGCTCATAGCCATGCCGCACGATCATCGGCTGGATGATCACCTTTGCGTCCGGATCTCCGCTCAGGTCGGCGACGGCACGGAGTGAGCGGTACGCCTCGACAACGGATCCCTTGTCGCGGATATTGAGGATAACACCGCCTTTATGGAGTTTGTGAAAAATGGTCGGCGTATCGATTTTCATGACCACCGGATAGCCGATCTTCGATGCAATCTGAACAGCATCATCTTCGCTCGTAACGACCTGCGTTGCGATAACCGGAATGCCGTAGGCCGAAAGAAGCTCCTTGACCTCAAAAAACGTGAGCACCAGCCGGCGGCCTTCTATGGCTGAACGGATCATTTCTTCCGCGCGTTTTTTATCGGGCTTGAAGTCCTTGAGAATCGCCTCGGGAGTTTCGAGCAGCAGTCGCAGGTTGTCGTCATAGCGGAACATGTAGACGAATGCCTTCACCGCCTGTTCGGACGTGACAAAGGTCGGAATGCCACGCGTGGACAGAATATCGCGGGCCGTCTCCACTGAACCGGCCCCCATGAGCGCCGTCAGGAGCGGCTTGTGGGAATAGTCGCGGGCAGCGGCGGCAATCGCCTCGGCAGTCTCCTCCATGTTCGATCCGGGTGTGGGGGTCTGGATTACCAGGACACCATCAACCCCCTTGTCTTTCAGGCAGGCCCGCACGGCGGCTTCAAACGCCTTGGGGGGCGCATCCGAAAGCAGATCGATCGGGTTCATCAGCCCGGCCAGCGCGACGCTGGCGCGGATCTCCCTCACGGTATCGTCACCCAGCTTTGCCAGTTCCCCCCCCTGCTTCACCAGCGTATCGGTCGCCATCACCGCAAGGCCGCCGGAATTCGAGACGATCGCCAGCCTGTTGCCGCGCGGCCGCTTCTGGGTTTCGAGCGTTTCCGCAAGGTAAAAGAGATCGAGCACGTCGTCGACGCGAACGGCTCCGGCACGCTTGAACGCTGCATCGTATATCCGGTCTTCTCCCGCCAGCGTTCCGGAGTGCGTCAGCGACACCTGCGCCGATGCAGGGTACTTTCCCGACTTGACCACCACGATCGGCTTGGTACAGGCAAAGGAACGAACAGCGGTCATGAAGCGCCGGCCGCTTCTGACCGACTCGATATAGAGAATGATCGCCCGCGTCTCGGCGTCCATGCCGAGGTAGTCGATCATGTCGGCGAATCCGATATCAAAGCGGCTGCCGAGCGCGGAGAAAAAACTGATGCCGACCTGTTTGCGGATCGCACGCTCCAGCAGCGCTACCGAAAATGTCGAGCTTTGGGAAACAAACGCGATATTGCCCCTCTTGGGCATGTACGGGAACAGGCTCGCATTCAGACCGAGACTGGGCCGCATGAAGCCGAGAGAGTTCGGCCCAAGCACCCGGAACCGGTATCTGTTTATCCGCTCCTGAACATAGTGCTCAAACTGCTTTGTGTTGTTGGTGCGATAGTGAAAATCGGGACAGAGGAGCACAACCCCTTTTACATTTTTTTCACCGCACTGGTCGAGTTGGGGAATGATATGCGCGCAGGAGGTTGTGAATATGGCAAGATCGATATCATGCGGGATGTCCGCAACGCTCGGGAACGCCTCGACTCCGTGGACCGCTTCGACATGCTGGTTTACCGGGTATGCAGCCCCTCGGAACCCGGATGCGACCAGATTGCGAAAGACCGTGCACCCAAGTGAACCGGGTTCGTCATTGGCGCCAAACACGGCAACTCGTTTCGGACGAAAAACTGCATCAAGATTCCGGATCGACATAAAACCTCCCTAGTTCCCCAAGTATTGAAGCCCGATAGCCTGAACTGCGGTCCGGCAGCGTCTTATGGTTCAGGAGGCCCATCCTGCAACACCATGGGCTCCGGTGTCATCCGAAAACGGTTTCAGATGAGGCTGCCGGAAGCAGCCTCATCTGTTCTGCCTCTTCCCTTCCTGCTTCTGTCTCGTCTTGACTGATCACTCATCACACATCACTGATTACCGTCGTTCACTCTCCGCTGTCGGCAACACGACCGACACTGACGATCTGATCCTCGTCACCGAGATCCATCAGCTTCACGCCCTGGGTATTTCTGCCGAGGATCGAAATGTCCGCCACTTTCGTTCTGATAAGCTTGCCGTTATTGGTGATCATGACAACCTCATCTTCGTCCCGCACCTGGAGATGATCGACCGCCTTGCCGTTTCGCTCGGTCGTCTTGATCGAAATGACCCCCTTCGCCCCGCGGCCGTGAACGGGGTATTCCTCTACCCTCGAGCGCTTGCCGAAACCGCGTTCGGTAACGGTGAGCAGGCAGGTCCGCTCTTCTACCACATTGGCCGAGACGACCGAATCACCCGGTGTCAGACGGATGCCGATCACGCCGCGGGCCGAGCGTCCCACCGAGCGGACATCGTCTTCCGGGAACCGGGCAGCGAGTCCGTTGGCG
>JAAYUK010000099.1 GCA_012517735.1 Nitrospiraceae bacterium | reverse complement strand
GATGTTCAGTTTATCTGTACTATCGAATATCGGGGAGATATATGAATCATATGAAAATAGGCACAAAACTTATTGTCGTCTGCTCACTCTTGCTCACGCTCATTCTCTTTGTCGTCATAGCCGCATATGTCTCCATGCGCGCGGTCGAAGAGAAAATCGTCGAGATGCAGGCACGATCCATAAAAGTTGCTCAGACCTATACTCTGAAGTCAGGATTGAATGAAGCTTACAGGCTCATTTTGCTGATCGTTGCAGCTGATGATCCTTCAATAAAAAAGGAAGCCCAGCAGCATCGAAGGGAATACCAAAGCCGGGTCAATTCCGTCCTTGAAGAGCTGACCCGCACCTCTCAGAGCGAAGCCGCAAAAAACTATCTTGCCGAATACAAAAGCAACACGGAAGCAGCTCGCGCCGCAAATAACCGGATCGTCGAGCTTGGCATGGCAGGAAAAAGCAAGGAAGCGATGGATATCTTTGTCAAGGAATCAGCTCCATTTCTCGCAAAGCGCCTGGTGATCCTCGACACCTTTATCGAGTTCCAGGAACAGAAAATGCGTGAAGCCGAACAGAAGGCCAGAAGCTCCTTTCAACAGGTCGTATATGTTCTGTTCTCGTGCGGAGCAGGTGCGCTGATAATCGGTTTTTTCGGTGCATCCTATCTGATCAGGTGCATCAAGAAACCGTTGCTCAGCGCGGTAACAACTTTTGAGAGTGTTGCAAAAGGGGATCTCACCGCCGCGGTCCAGACAGACCGCACGGATGAATTCGGGCGGATGTTGACGGCTGTCCAGGCTATGACCGGGAACTTAAAAAACCTTATTGGAGAGATCAAGACGACGACGGAAAGTTTGGCATCCGGAAGCACCCAGCTTAGCGCAGGCGCAGAAGAAATAAGCCGTAACATGGAAGAGCAGGCCAGGCGTATCGGCCAAATAGCAACGTCCGCTGAAGAAATGTCACAGACGGTCCTTGACGTCGCAAAAAATGCATCAAACATTGCCGATTCGGCGAAGGAAGCCGCTTTCAGGGCGCGATCCGGCCGCGATATTGTCGAAAAATCGATTGAGGAATCACTCGCGATCTCGACTGCGGTAAAGTCGTCCGCAACTGTCATGAAGGAACTGGGGGATGCTTCCCGGCGCATCGGTGAAATTGTCAGCGTAATCAACGATATTGCAGACCAGACAAATCTTCTGGCTTTAAATGCCGCCATTGAGGCCGCACGTGCTGGAGACCAGGGTCGTGGATTTGCTGTAGTCGCCGATGAAGTCAGAAAACTCGCTGAACGGACCTCGCAGGCAACCGCCGAAATCGGCACCATGATATCCAAAGTCCAGTTTGAAGTTTCCAATGCAATCGATGCGATGAGCATGGCTACAGGGAAAGTGGGGCAGGGAGTTGAGCTCTCGCAGAACGCCGGAACATCTCTTGCAGACATCGTTAGCATCGTGGAAGCCCTTCAGGCAATGGTTCACCAGATCGCTTCCGCCACAGAGGAAATGTCCTCTGTGGCGGAACACATCAGCGGAGATGTCCATGATGTTGCCCATGCGGCAAAAGAGATATCGCTCGCAGCTGACCAGATTGCTCGGACATCGTCAGTCATTGCCCGGCAGGGCGGCGATCTTCAGGCCGGGGTCAGTCAGTTCAAGGTCTGATCATCAAACAGCCGCTCTCGTAGCATTTGAGAGCGGCTGTTCCTATTTTTTTGCCGACTACGGCTTCACGTATGCATATCCTTCCTGCTGCTTTTTGACAATCGCAGTAATCCCTGCCGGCACAACCGTTACAAACGAAGGCAGCGACTCATGACGCATGCAGACATTGCCCGCATCACACATCATTTTCAGCGAATTGTTGCAGGCACAGAACTGGACTCCCTGGGCAACAAGACCTGACATCGTCTCAACCTTGTCAGCCTCGGCATATGCACTGATGCCCTGACCATTTGCAATCAGGACAACATCGACCGCCTCGCTGCCGACATCCTTGATCAGATTCGTAATATTGCCGAGCGCAACTTTCCAGCGATCGGGCTCATTCACATGAAACAGCACTTTCAGTTTCTCCACAGGTTCCTCCTGGAAACGGTCTTGGGCTATTATACCAAAGCCGCATGGGCACACCGTAAGGGGCGGATTCTCTTGGTTTTTCAGGCTCGGCTCTGGTAACATAGTTGCTCTGGCCGGAGGGGTGGCTGAGCGGTTGAAAGCGGCGGTCTTGAAAACCGTTGTAGGGGTGACTCTACCGTGGGTTCGAATCCCACCTCCTCCGCCATGTTCCTGCATTTCTCATGCGTTTCAGCCATAAACAACACAGACATAACACGGGGGGGTAATCGCGTGTCCGATTACAAGGAAAAATTCCAGAAATTTCGCAAAACCTACTGCTGTGGAAAAGAATACGACTCGTGCGTCAAGGCTTCGTGCCCTTACCTGTCGTCATCGGGATGCAAACATCCAAAACATCCGAAGAACGTCTCAAGCATGAAAAAATAGCCCGGACAAAAAACATGGAATCCGGATACCGCATTGATGTTTATTCAGAAGGTACGGTTGTATCGCTCCGGCATATAACCTCTTTTCGCTAATCTATCTGCTTATCGCTGCATACTCTTCCGGCGTATCAATATCGAGCAGGATTCCCGCATCATCTACCGGAACATGCCGTACATGAGCTGCATGCAGCCGCATGATATCGCGAAGCGTTGTCCTGCCTCCAAGACCTTTCAGCAGAAATCGCGGGAAGACTACCGGATGCCCGCGCCTCCCTCCGCAGGTCGGAACCAGAATGTCACGAGGACTCTTGTCATGTTCGGCGAGCAGGCGGTTGATCGTCTCAACCATGATTCGTGGGTAATCAGCAGGAAAGATCAGTATGCCGCTTGTGTCTATACGCGCAGCGGACAGCCCGATACATACCGATTTCATCATGTCACTTGCAGGATCGGGATTGCGGACAATCCGCGCACGGTATTTCCGGCAGAGCGGGGCAAATACATCATACAGAGACCCTGCAACAACAACGATCTCGTCAACCCTGCTGGCGGCAAGTGCACGGAGCGCGTGCTCTATGAGCGGACAGCCGTCAAGAGGAAGCAGCTGCTTTGGTCTGCCCATCCGCTTCGAGCGACCTGCCGCAGGCACGATGGCCGATACTGCGAGCATCACGCTTCCTCCTGACTTCGATAATCTGGGCAACGATGCTGACCGCTATTTCTTCCGGAGTAACAGCGCCGATGGAGAGACCGACCGGCGTTACGATGCGTGCGAGGTCATCTTCCCGGAATCCTGCATCGAGCAGTTTTCTGAAAAGAACCGCTTTTTTTCGTACACTCCCCAGAAGGCCGATATATGCGGCATTGGTGCGGAGCGCTGCGATGACCGCATCAAAGTCGTGCTGATGCCCGCGAGTTGCGATAACAATAAACGCACGCTCATCGATCATGCCAGGCTGAAGGCAATCGGCAAAGGGCGCGACAATGCAGGCGTCGGCCGCGGGAATATTCTCGCGGTTTGCATAGTCACTGCGGTCGTCGATGACCGTAATGCGCATACCTGTCAGCTGTGCCGCGTTTGCCAGAGCCTTTCCGACATGGCCTGCACCGAGGATGACGAGGTGTGGCTGCGGCAGGATCGGCTCGATAAACACCAGCACCTTCCCTCCGCAGACAAGGCCGCCGTTCTGTTCGGTCAGTGTGATCGGTATTGAGCGGGGCATCCCTTCCTCGATCGCCACGAGCGCCGCCTGAATGACTTCCGCCTCAAGACAGCCGCCGCCGAGAGTTCCGACGATGGTGCCGTCGTCCCTGACAAGCATTTTGGAGCCCTCTTTCTGCGGGGACGATCCCGAGCACTGAACAATGGTTGCCATGGCGGATGATCTGCCGTCGTGCTGGAGGCGAATGAGTTCCTGATACAGGTCTATCATGTTCATCACGTCCTCTTCAGTTCTTCTGTGCGAATCGGAAGCCGCCTGATCCGCTTGCCGGTCGCAGCAAAAACCGCATTACAGACCGCCGGAGCAACCGGAGGCACTCCCGGTTCACCGATGCCGCCAGGGGCTTCCGTACTTTTAATAATCGAGACTGTCACCTCCGGCATCTCAGCCATCCTCAGCACCGGGTAATCATGGAAGTTGCTCTGCTCGACTCGGCCTTGTTTGAAAGTGATTGCACCATGCAGCGTTGCGGAAAGGCCAAATACAATAGCGCCTTCCATCTGTGCCGCAATGGTATCAGGGTTGACGGTCTTTCCGCAGTCAACCGCACAGAAGACCTTATGCACCCGAACCGTTCCATCCGGCTTCACCGACACTTCCGCCACCTGGGCAACGTAACTCCCGAAGGATGCGTGCACTGCGATACCATGAAAATGGTTCTTCGGGAGCGGCCTGCCCCACCCTGCCTGCTCTGCAGCACGCTTTAAAACCGCTCTGTGGCGTGGGTGAGATTTGAGCAGTGCAAGACGGTATGCATACGGGTCCTGTCCTGCAGCATGCGCCAGCTCATCAAGAAAACTTTCGACAACGAATGCCGTGTGGGAATGCCCGACAGACCGCCACCAGAGGACCGGCACTCCGGTTTTGGGACTGTGCAGGTCGACATGAACATGGGGAATCGCATACGGGATATCGTGCGCACCCTCCACGGATGTTTCATCAACGCCATTTCTGATCGATGCGGCAAAAGGAGTGCCCTCCATAATCGACTGGCCGACTATGGTATGCCGCCAGGCAACCGGCTTGCCGCTTGTATCGATTCCAGCGGAAATGCGATCATACCACATTGGCCGATAATAGCCTGCCTTGGTATCGTCTTCGCGGGTCCAGATCATCCTGATCGGCTTCTTTACGGCTTTGGCAATTTTTACTGCCTCGACAACGAAATCGGACGCCGGGTTGGCGCGACGTCCAAAGCCGCATCCAAGAAACATGGTATGGACAGAGACCTGCTCAGGCTTGAGTCCGGAAACCCGCGCTGCAGCGTCCCGATCTGCGGTCTGGAACTGTGTGCCGACCCAGATATCGCACCGGTCGTCGCGGAGCTCGACAACGCAGTTCAGCGGCTCCATCGTGGCATGCGCGAGATAGGGAACTTCATACTCGGCATGAATGCTGCGCGCAGCCTGCTTCAAAGCCTTTTCTGCATCTCCCTCGTGTCTTGCAACCGCACCCGGAGTCTGTGCAAGGGCAGCATACTCTTTGCGTTGTGTCGCCGTTTCAAAGGCCGCCATGGGTCCTTCGTCCCAGACGATCTCAAGGGCATCACGCCCCCGCTCGGCTGCCCAGAAGGAATCGGCGACAACTGCAACGCCGGAATCGAGTACGACGACATCCTTTACTCCCTGAGTGTTTCGTGCTGTATCCGCAGAAAGGCTTTTGACCTTTCCGCCAAAAACCGGTGGATGTGCAACAAGGGCGATAAGGATGTCCTTGCCTCCGGCATCGATCCCGAACACTGCGGAGCCGTTTACCTTTGCCGGCGTGTCGAGCCGTTTCACCGACGTTCCGAGCAGTTTCAGCTGATTATCCGGTTTCAGCGGAATCGTCGTGGGAGGGGAGAGCTTGGCGGCTTTTTCAGCCAGTGCGCCGTACGAGATGCGTCGCCGTGTCGGCGGGTGGAGAACATGCCCCTGCTCCGCACGGCAGCTTTCAGGCTTGACCTTCCAGGTATCGGCGGCAGCCCGTATGAGCATAATCCGGGCTGCCGCGCCTGCAGTGCGCAAGCGGGTCCACTCGCTTTTGACGCTGGTGCTGCCCCCGGTTCCCTGCATGCCCCCCCATTCGGCGTGATTATAGGCGGGATGAACCGGAGCAGGTTCAATGCGGATCGTCGACCAGTCGGCTTCAAGCTCTTCTGCGACAAGCATCGGCAGTGAGGTATAGACCCCTTGCCCCATCTCGGATTTATTGATAATGATGGTAACGGAATCGTCACTGCCAATCCGGAGGAACGCATTCGGAACAAACGATGTCTTTTCCCCCGCAGGCTGGGAATCCGCCTTGCCGCCCGGAAGGGCTACGCCAAGAATCAGCCCCCCGCCGAACAGGGCCGCGGTCTTGAGAAACCTGCGACGATTGATGACCATGACCGTGTTCATCTCTTCCCTCCCGTCTTCGCCTGGGCAGCACGGTGAATTGCCCGGCGGATGCGCTGGTAGGTTCCGCAGCGGCAGAGGTTGCCGCTCATGGCAGCATCGATGTCTGCATCGGTCGGAGAAGGTTTTTCTTTGAGCAGAGCCACTGCCGACATGATCTGCCCCGGATGACAGTAACCGCACTGGGGGACATCGTCTTCGATCCAGGCCTTTTTGACCGGATGGGTGTCAGGTATTCCTTCAATGGTGGTTATCCTCTTGCCCTGAACCTCCCTGACCGTGATCTGACAGGAACGTTCAGGTTTCCCGTCAATATGCACAGTACAGGAGCCACACTGGGCAATGCCGCATCCATACTTGGTTCCGGTCAGTCCCAGCTTCTCGCGGATGACCCAGAGCAGAGGAGCATCATCAGGGACATCGACCGGATACACTATGCCGTTGACATGAAGCGAAGCCATGGTTTCCTCCCGGGGTACATGATACTGCAGGGTTATCGCAGAACATCTCTCAGCTGAATTATACCGTGTTTTAAACAGCATGAAAGGGAAACCTGCACGCCAATATCCGCTGCGGGAGGATGTCTATGCTACCGGCTCCTGCGACATGCTCACAACAACAGAGCTGTTGGCGATCCTCGCCTCGATCCGCCTGCGGAGCGTATCCATCATCTGTTGTACTTCGCCCACTTTCTTCTCCGGATCGAAGCCGAGAAAGATCTCGATGAAGACCCGGCTGCCGGATCGCCGGGAACGGATGCCGTGCATGAACTCGTAGTCGTCAAAATGTGCAACCAGCTCCTGAAGAATGATCATCTGGTACTCCTCATCCAGCGTCTTGTCGAGCAGTTCATTCACCGATGCCTTGAATATGCCTGATGCTATGAGCACGATGAAACAGCCGATGAGCATTGATGCAGCGGGGTCAATGTAGACCGACCACGACATCTCATGCAAAAACGTGCTCAGCGCGAGTGCAAGCAGAATGAACACGTTGCCGACCGCGCGGGAAGTAAACAGTTTCTGCTGCGCAATGATTATCGGGGATCCGGAGGTCTTTGCCAGACGCGCAGCATTCAGCGCCAGCTTCGTATTCAGAAATCCGAACACCACCTGCGCGCCGGCGCCGATATAGAGGCCCAGTCCCTCAAGATGTCCGGGGGAGAGAATGTTGTGGATGGCGTTGCCGAAGATGATGAAAACCGCAAGAACCATAAGGATGACCACAAACACGCTCGAAAGACTCTCGAGCTTCCCGATCCCGTAGTTGAAATGATGATTTTTCCCGTAGATGATCCGTCGCAGGGAAAGGTAGGACAACAATACGGCGACCGCTTCCAGCGCGGTCTTGAGAAAATCGGCAAGCAGCACCGAGGAATTGGCGGCGAGAAAGGCTACCATGGTAACTGCGGTGTCAAGAATTCCCGTATACAGCGCCGCCTTGGCGCTGCGCTCTTTTGAGGCGATGTCGGATTCAGTATCCAGTTGCAAGAGTCCGTCCCGGTATCAGAGATGTGATGGCTGCAGAGTCCCAAATTACAGACCGTGAGACAGTCGTTTCTGTTATATTACCACTCTTTTCCGCTTGCCGGTACTCCGGACAAAGCCTCGGCATGGTATTATTGAGATATTCAACCATGTGACCCATCTGAAGGAGGACACCATGCAGATAGCTTTTTCGGTTATGAATGATGTTGCCTCGGTTACCGTGTCAGGCCGTCTCGATGCATTGACCGCCGCGGAATTTGACCGCCAGATCGCCGGTTTTCTTCAGGACGGAACCACAAAAATGGTCCTGAGCTGCAGCGGTCTTGAGTACATCAGCAGCGCTGGACTGCGGAGCATGCTTGCACTCGCAAAACAGCTGAAGGCCAGAGGGGGACGCCTGGTATGCGCAGGGCTGAAGGGCACCGCCCGTGAAGTCTTCGACATGTCGGGTTTCGCCGCTGCCATCTCCCTCTTCGAGACCGAAGAAGAAGCTCTCGCAGCCTTTTCATGAACAACCTGTCGGCACAATTGGTCCGGCCGGCGAAGCTTTCGGAGCTTCCGGCTATCCTTGCATGGATCGCGGAATGCGCTGACCGCCAGGGATTTCGCACGGAACGGATCCGTCAGATCGAGGTCGCTGCAGAAGAAGCCCTCGTCAATATCATGAACTATGCCTACCCCGCTGGGGACGGCTCGGTCGAGATTCGCTGTACCGGCACCGGCCCTTCCTCCCTCATCCTCGAGTTCGTCGACACCGGCAGACCGTTTGATGTGCTCTCGGTGCCTGATCCGGATTTGGCAATTGCGCTTGAGGACAAGGAGATCGGCGGGCTTGGCGTTTTTTTGATGAAGCAGCTGATCAACCATGTCGAGTACCGGCGTGAGGGAGCGGCGAACCGGCTGACATTCATTATCGGCGAGACGAAACATGGCGCTGTCTGAGCGCACCATGAAATGGGTGTTTCTGCTTGTTCTGGCGGCTGTCATGATTTTTCCTGCGTCCGGGGCATTGTCTGCGGAAGAACCTCCTCTCAAAAGGATAACGTTCATCCCGCACTGGCTTCCACAGGCGCAGTTTGCCGGATTTTACGTTGCGCAGGAAAAAGGCTTCTACCGGAAACGGGGCCTGGACGTGGTTGTCCTGAGAGGCGGTCCGGAAAAGCCGCCGATAGCGCTCCTCAGGAGCGGAAAAGCCGATGTCGCAACGCTCTGGCTCACCTCGGCAATCCAGGCACAGACTCCCCAGTTCCGGCTGGTCAACACGGCTCAGCTCATTCAGCGGTCAGCCCTCATGCTGGTCGCCCGGAAAGACTCCGGAATCACAAAAGTCCAGGATCTTCAGGGCAAACGCGTGAGCCTCTGGGAGGGGGATCTTTCGATCCAGCCGCTGGCCTTCTTCAGGAAGCATTATCTTCAGGTCACGGTCGTTCCACAGGCATCCACCCCGAATCTCTTTTTGCGCGGAGGAGTCGACGCTGCCTCGGTAATGTGGTACAACGAATACCATACCATCCTGAACGCAGGCGTCAATCCGGATGAGCTGACCACCTTTCTTTTTGCAGACTACGGGCTCAATTTTCCGGAAGACGGTATCTATATACCGGAAAAAGCTTTTCGCAGAGACCCGCGCTCCTTCTGCGCCTTTGTCGAGGCGTCGCTGGAAGGATGGCGCTATGCTTTCGCGCATCAGGATGAGGCGGTCGATATTGTCATGCAACGCCTGAGGCAGGAAAAGCTTCCGGCGAACAGGGGGCATCAACTCTGGATGCTGAAGCGACTGAGAGATGTGTATGGTTCCGACCATGCCGCGTTCGGAATCCTGCGTGAAGAAGACTATCTGACCGTTGCCGGAACCATGCAGGCCGGCGGGCTGATCAGCGGCTATCCGAATTTTGAACGCTTTGCAGTCAGGTGCGGCGGTCATGGCCGGTAAGGGTATTGCATTCCGGCTCATCGTCATTCTCGGCATCACAACGTCGGTCGTCTTCGGGATCCTGTTTCTCTGCCAGTATCTGTT
>JAAYUK010000098.1 GCA_012517735.1 Nitrospiraceae bacterium | reverse complement strand
TCTCCCTGATACCGGTATCCAACGCAATATTTGATGGTATCCATGGTATCGAGAATATCGAGCTTGGTGAGCCCGATGCCGGTAAGGCCGTTGACCCAGACGGAATAGCGGAGCCCGATGATGTCGAGCCAGCCGCAGCGGCGTGGTCTGCCGGTCGTCGCGCCGAACTCGCCTCCGCGCTGGCGGATGTCTTCGCCGATCGCATCCTTGAGTTCAGTCGGGAACGGCCCTTCCCCCACGCGGGTAGTGTAAGCCTTGACGATCCCGAGTACCTTGTTGATGCGCGTCGGCCCAATACCGGCTCCGGTACAGGCGCCTCCGGCAATGGTGTTGGACGAGGTGACGAACGGATAGGTGCCATGATCAATATCGAGGAGCGTCCCCTGTGCGCCTTCGAGTAGAACATTCTTTTTCGCGTCGACGTCGCGGTTCACCAGCGTCTGGGTATCGGTAATATACCGCCTGAGGCGAGCGGCGTGCTTCATGTAGTTGTCGAAGATCAGCGCTTCGTCGAGCTTCTGGGCCTTGTAATATTTCTCCATCAGGAAATTGATCATCTCAAGATTATTCCGGAGCTTGTCGCGGAAGACTTCCGGCTTGAGCAGATCAACCGCTCTGACGCCCTGGCGGGCGATCTTGTCGGTGTATGAAGGTCCGATGCCGCGCAGGGTTGTGCCGATCTTTTTGGACTTTTCCTGCTCGCTTTCGACGGCAGAATGATACGGCATGATGATGTGCGCGTTCTGGGCGATAAAGAGGCCGTCCGTGCCGATATTGCGTGCAGCAAGTTTATCGATCTCGGTCAGCAGCGCTGCCGGATCAATCACAACACCATTGCCGATGACGCACTTTTTGCCGCCATGGAGAATGCCGGACGGAATCAGGTGCAGCACGTATTTATCGTTGCCGATGACCACGGTGTGGCCGGCATTGTTGCCGCCCTGATACCGTACGATCGTGTCGGCCTTTTGCGTCAGGACATCGACGATCTTTCCTTTTCCTTCATCGCCCCACTGGGCTCCTACGATAACGACAGTTGACATAGCTTACCTCGTATAAAAGCCGGTGTTCCCGGAAGAACACCGGCATTGCTGCGTGTCCGGACCATGCCGGATTGCCGGAATCCGGCTCCCCTAAACGGTTACCGCTCTGACGCGCAAAATGTTCGGCAGTTTACGGATCTGGTCGAGCACAGCGTCTGTTGCAGGCGTATCGATATTGACGACCGAAAACGCCTTGCCGCCGATGCTCTCTCTGCCGAAGTGCATGCGGGCGATGTTGATACCCGCATTGCCGAGCGTTGCTCCGATATTGCCGATGACCCCGGGCTTGTCATTGTTCTCCATGATGAGCATCGGGCCTTCGGGCAGAATTTCAACGGTGTAATGATCGATCTTGACGATGCGAGGGTCTTTCTTGCTGAAGAGCGTACCCTCAACGGATACCTCTTTGGTCGCGGATTTCATCTTCAACCCGATGAGCGCCTGATAGTCGCCGGCATCGTCATTCTTGGTTTCCTTGACTTCGATGCCGCGTTCCTTGGCGATGAACGGTGCATTGACGAAATTGACCGTCTCGTTCAGGATGGGGTTCAGCATGCCCTTGATTGCTGCAATCGTGATCGGCTGGCAATTCATTGCCGTGACATCGCCGCGCAGTTCGACCGTAACCGCGGTAATTGCATCTTCAAAGAGCTGGCTGGTGAAGCTTCCCATGAGGTCTGCAAGGTTGACCCACGGCTGGAGCGTGGCAACCTGATCGGCAGGGATCGACGGGAAGTTGACTGCGTTACGGATAGTGCCATGCACCAGATAGTCTACGATCTGTTCGGCAACCGCTACCGCGACGTTTTCCTGTGCTTCTTCCGTGGATGCCCCAAGGTGCGGCGTGCAGACAACCTTTTCGTGACCGACGAGCGGGTTATCGACCGGCGGCTCGACCTCGAAGACGTCGAGCGCTGCTGCGCCGACCTGGCCGCTGTTGAGTGCTTCGAGCAGGTCTTTCTCATTGATGATACCGCCGCGAGCGCAGTTGATCAGAACGACGCCTTTCTTGCAGGTTTTCATCGTCTCTGCATTGAAGAGTCCTTTGGTCTCCGCGGTGAGCGGCGTGTGAACGGTGATGAAGTCAGAGCGCTTCATGATCTCGGCGATCGCGCCTTTCGCAATGCCCATCTCGACAGCCTTCTCTTCGCTCAAAAACGGATCATAGGCGATGACATGCATGCCAAGGCCCTGTGCCCGCTTGGCGACTTCGCTGCCGATCTTGCCGAGGCCGATGATGCCGAGGGTCTTATTGAAAAGCTCGATCCCCATGAACTTCTTCTTTTCCCATTTTCCGGCAGCCATGGACGCATTGGCCTGGGCAATCTTGCGGGCAGCTGCGAACATCAAGGCTATCGCATGTTCCGCCGTGGTAACGGTATTGCCTCCGGGGGTGTTCATGACCACGATGCCTTTTTTGGATGCAGCAACCTTGTCGACATTGTCGAGACCGGAACCGGCGCGGCCGATGACCTTCAGTTTTGTGGCAGCGTCAATGATATCGGCAGTCACTTTTGTAGCGCTGCGGATAACGAGCCCGGAATACTCGCCGATAATGGCCTTCAGTTCTTCAGGCTTCAGGCCGGTCTTGACATCGACTTCGAGGCCTGCTTCCTTCAGAATCTCGACACACTTCGACGAAATGTTGTCACTGATGAGCACTTTTTTCATGAATGCGTTCTCCTTCGCGGGTTAACCCGCCGCAGTACCATCATGGATAGATCGGTCCCCTGCGGTCGGCGTTCCAGAACAGCTTTTCCTTCAGCAGCAATGACTGCGCCAGGGATGCGCTGTGTCCGCTTCATGCGGTATGAGGCGGGGCTCACATGACGCGCACAGACATATCCGGCATTTTGGTGCAGAACAATAAAAAAGCCTTTTTTACGAGTATGTATAATAATACAAACCGGATGCCTTTGAAAAGTCTCGGATAACCCGGTACAATGACGGACAGGAAAGAAAAAATAGTTCAGAAGGATGATTTGGGATTGCTGAGTGATTGCGCTGGTAATGCTTTGAGAATTTCATTCTGCACGCGAAATTCTGTAATCATCATTATTCGATAGGAGTTCCCATGGAACAAAAGAAGCTGCTGGCCGCGTTGCCGTCTGTTGATGAAATTCTGAAATCTCCTGACGGGGAGCGATGGCTCAGCCGGTATCCGCGTCGAATGGTTCTGCAGGGTATTCGCGATGCGGTTCAGTCCGAACGCGACGCGATTTTTGCGCAGGAGCGGAGGGTGCTGGATACGGCGGCACTGCTGGCTGCCATGGACAAGCGTATCGCCGAACTCTGCACGTACAGCCTGAAAAGCGCAATCAATGCCACCGGAGTTGTCATCCATACCAACCTTGGCCGGTCGGTACTCCCCGATTCGGTCATGCAGCATGTGGTTGATGTCGCGTCTGGTTATTCCAATCTTGAGTACGACCTTGAGAAAGGCATGCGCGGCAAACGATACAGCCATGTGCAGCGCATCATAAACGACATTACCGGCGCGGAAGCCAGCCTTATCGTGAACAATAATGCTGCCGCAGTTTTTGTTTCTCTGACGGCGCTGGCAAAAGGGAAAGAGGTTATCGTCTCCCGCGGAGAGCTGGTCGAGATCGGCGGATCGTTCCGGATACCCGATGTCATGAGCGCGAGCGGAGCGATACTCCGCGAAGTCGGCACCACGAACAAGACCCATCTCCGCGATTATGAGCAGGCGATCAACGAGAACACGGCTTTGCTTCTGAAGGTACACCAGTCAAACTTCCGCATGGTCGGCTTTACCGAAACCCCCTCGGTGGAAGACCTTGTCGCCCTCGGGCGCAGGCACAATATTCCGGTCATGTTCGATCTCGGCAGCGGTTGCCTGATCGATATGAAACCGTACGGTATCCATATCGAACTGACCGTACAGGAAGTCGTCACGGCAGGGGCAGGAATTGTCACGTTCAGCGGAGACAAACTGCTCGGCGGGCCACAGGGCGGTGTTATCGCAGGGAACAAGGAACCGATTGATATAATTGCTAAAAATCAGCTCATGCGGGCTGTGCGCGTTGACAAAATGACTCTTGCGGCGTTTGAGGCTACGCTGCATCTGTACCTTGAGGAGGAGCGCGCCAGGATGGAGATACCCACGCTACGCATGCTGTTCATGAAACCGGAAGCAATCAAAAAGCGGGCGCAGAGGATAGCTTCCCGTCTCAGAAAGAGTCTGTCCGCCGATGACGTGACGATCCGGATCGTCAAAGATGCGTCACAATCGGGCGGAGGCGCGTTGTCGGAAATCCTTTTCGATACCTTTGCGGTCGCGATCGTACCCAAAAAGATGACGGTCAATACCCTTGAGGCAAAGCTCAGAAAACAGAAGCCGCCGGTTATTGCCCGTATCAAGGACGGGGCATTGCTGCTCGATGCCCGGACGGTTCTCGATAAGGACCTGCCACTTTTGGCAAGCGGTGTGATAAACGCCTTGACTGCGTAAACGGTTCGTTTCCGCTCAAATTCTTCTGACTCTGCAGGCCGGAGGCAATATATGCCATACATAAATATCAAGATCACCAGGGAAGGTGTTACTGCCGAACAGAAGGCCAGGCTTATCGCCGGGGCTACGCAATTGCTGGTGGATGTGCTGGGGAAAAATCCCGCGACCACGGTGGTGGTCATTGATGAGGTTGATACCGACAACTGGGGCATTGCAGGAGAACAGGTAACCAGGCGTCGGGAGCGGGGCCGGTAAGCGTGGCGCGCCGCACCATTCGCGAGCAGACGGAATCCATTGAGCGTGAGACGCTGCATCCTCATGCCTGCCTGAGCAGCCGGAGCCGGGGCAGGGCCCGCGCGGACGGTGAAGACGATATCCGGACCTGTTTTCAGCGCGACCGCGACCGCATCATTCATTCCAAGGCCTTCCGTCGCCTGAAGCAGAAAACCCAGGTCTTTCTTGCGCCCAAAGGAGATCATTACCGTACCCGCCTTACCCATGTGCTTGAAGTTGCCCAGATCGCCCGGACGATCGCCCGAGCGCTCCGGTTGAATGAGGATCTGACCGAGGCGATCGCGCTCGGCCATGATCTGGGGCATACGCCGTTCGGACATGCTGGGGAAGAAGTGCTCGACGAACTGCATCCGGGAGGATTCGATCACTATAAGCAGAGCCTTCGGGTGGTGGATGTGATCGAGAAAGACGGCCGGGGCTTGAATCTTACCCACGAAGTGCGTGATGGTATTCTCAAGCACTCCAAGGGGAGAGGGATGATCATGCCGGAGGCCGAAAAGGAGCGCCCGGCAACGCTTGAAGGCCAGATTGTCCGGATTGCGGACATTGTTGCCTATCTCAACCATGACCTTGATGATGCAATCAGGGCCGGCGTGGTCCAGCGGACTGATGTGCCGGATCACATTGCGCGGGTTATCGGCAAGTCATACGCAAAGCGTATTGATTCGATGGTGCGCGACGTGGTGCAGGCGTCTCTGGCGCGGGATCTTTCCGCGGTTGTGCTCAGCGGGGAGATGGGCGCTGCGATTTACGCACTCCGTGACTTCATGTTTCAGGCGGTGTATGAAAATCCGGTTGTGCGCGCCGAACTTGATAAGGCGAAAGGCATTCTGCGCTCGCTGTACGCATACTATCTCGATAATACTGAGGAGGCTTTCCGTGATGTGCCGATTCCGCGCGATACGGAGAAGCACCGCCTTGTATGCGACTTTATTGCCGGCATGACCGACCAGTTTGCCCTTATGACATATGAAAAGCTCTATTTCCCGCAGCAGTGGAAGGTTCTGTAGCTCAGGGAGGCGGATTTCCTGAATCGCTGTGCGAATCACCGTTTCTTTTTGTTGCTCATCACTTCCGCTGATTACTGACGTGTGTGTTCCCCGTGGAACAATCCAACAAGCAGCGTCAAAGCATTTAACCAGGAATTGTCATTAGCCCGGCAGGGCAGGCAACGCCGCTCAACTGCCACCCCGAAAGGTCATCGACATTTTCGGGGGCCCCGCTTCCCGGACGGCGTCCAGCAGTTCTCCGAGGTATCCGCCTCGCACATACATCCTGTATGTGCCGCTTCGCCGAATAAATCCGCTCTGCTGCCAGTCCTGCCGGGTTCGGAGCGCTTTCGATCGAATCCAATAACAACGAGGTATGGCACTTCTTGGTTTGACCGCTCGGCAGCAAGGGCTCAAGAACGCTCTTTTTGTTCAGAAAAAATGGCCTGAACCAAGGCGCTTCGATGTTTTTCCGTTTCGGCGGCAAGGTTCATGACTGCTGACTTCAACGCGCTGGAGCCGGTATTGCGGAGTTTGGAGAACTGTTTTTCGAGCAGGGCATTTTCAATATCCCGGGCTATGGCGAGGGCCTCCATTGCGCTGAAATTGCCGGCAGCCGCTTTTCTCGACTGATCATCGACATATGCAATTGATAGGCTGATTGCTTCTGCCTTCAAATGGCTTTCAAGCATGAACTGTTGCCCCATGCTTCCAGACTGGAGAGCCGTCAGCCAATCGGCGTGTTTTTGTTCTTCTGATGCCAGTCGACGCCAAAAATCGCTTCGGTGGGGAAATAAACCAGCAAAGGTTTCATACAGGCGCTTTATCGCCAGTTCGTGCCTTACCAGCAGCTCCAGAACGTCAGGCGGGTGTTCATTCATTGTATGTGTGTCCCGTTGGTTCATATTGAGACACTATATCACAGGGCGGCGAGAGCTTCAATAACCCCGGAGTTGTCATTAGCCCGGCAGGGCAGGCAACGCCGCTCAATTGCCACCCCGAAAAGTCTCCGACATTTTCGGGGGCCCAGCTTCCCGGACGGCATCCAGCCGTCCTCCGAGCTATTCGCCTGGCACATACCTCCTGCTATATGCCGCTTCGCCGAATAAATCCGTTCTGTTGCCAGCCCAGCCGAGCTCTGAATGCTTTCGGTCGAATCCAATGACTTTTTTGGGATAAAGAAGTGCTGGCGGGCAATCGTGTCAGACTGCGCCGCGGACGAACACAATCAGCGTGCCGCAAGCCAGAAATTGTTTATGTTCCCCGTGGAACAATCCGTCAGGAAGCCTTTTTTTTCGCCGAAAACAGCTCTTTTGCCTTGAGCAGGTTCGTGACGGTTTCATTCACCGGCACCGGCACGGCTTTTTCCTTGCCGAGACGGACAATGGCGCCGGTCAGGGCGTCGATTTCGAGTTTTTTGCCTGCCATTAAATCCTGATAGGTTGAGGGGAAATGCTGCCGCGTGGGCGGGAGAAGTTCTTTATAGAAGTATGCGATGTAATCGTCGGCATGGTTCCAGCGCAGGACTATGTCATGCGCTTTGGCGACCGCAAAGATCTCCCTGATCATTGCATTCATGACCCCGCGGATGCCCTCGTCATCAACAAGACAGCCGTAGTTGCACTCAAGCAGGGCGCCCAATGGATTCAGCGCACAATTGTAAAGGATTTTGTCCCAGAGAATTCCATAAACATCAGGCTCATAGGCCGTCGGGATGCCGGCGGCATTGATCGCCTCGGCGATCTTCTCGCAAACGGCAGCAGGCACAGCACCTTCGGGCTGTCCAAGGCGCACAGTGCCTGCAATCCCGGTAACTTCTGCTCTGCCGACGCCCAACAGACGCGCCCCAAAGAGGATGGGAGAAAGCAGGGTATGCTCTTTTCCGACAACGCGCGCAACAGCCTCGTAGTTGCCGTAGCCGTTTTGTGCAACCATGACCAGAGTATTCTCTCCTACAAGAGGTGCTATCTCTTTTATCGTCCCTTCCGTGTCGAACGACTTGACGATCAGGATGACAAGATCGGGTTTATTATCCAAAAGCGGCCGGATGTCGGCATGCACGCCATCCAGCACCGCTTCATGATCACCCCAGATGCCGGAAAGATACACTTTGTTATCAGCAAACGATGCCAGATATTTGGCCTTGGTGAGACCGTACACTTCATGACCGGACCGCTTCAGGAGAGTTGCAAAGGTTGTTCCAAGGGCTCCAAGCCCGACGACAAGAATGTTCATGACAGATAAGTCCTCGCTTACAGTATGGATAAATGTTGAAAATCACAATGTATTCAATTTGTTATGTAATGCGGCAGGGGGGGAGCAGGGAGCCTGTTCCGATGCCACTATGGTGCGGCTGTTGAGGGACGCCTACGGCATAAGGTGTTTTTGAATCCGTTCTTTCAGCGCCTCTGCCGGAACACCTCCGACAATGCGGTCAGTTTCTTTGCCGTTATTGTAAATGATGATAGTAGGGGTTCCGCTTACGTTGCACTGAACGGCAGCAGGAGACTGTTCGTCACAGTTCACTTTTGCGAAGGATGCCTGGGATTCCATCTGGGCTGCGACGGTTTCGTATATCGGGCTGAAGCCTCTGCAATGTCCGCACCACGGGGCCCAGAAATATACCACAAGGACACCTTCTCCAGCCTGAATATCAGCGGCATAGGTATCGGACTTCAGTTCTCGAATCGCATTTGCCATTAGTCCTCCTGATAGCGCTCCTCACAGAAAATGTAGTTACAGGCTACCATATTCTTTTGGTGTTGCGCCAGAAGCAGCGCCTGGAGGAAGCTGTGAAGATGGATTTTGAGTGAGCGGAATCTGGTTATACACCATTGTTTTTTAGGCGTTTTTATGGTAACATTGATCATAGACGTGAGTGCAGGCCGCGTGCGCGGACCTTTCTCTGCATACCTATGCTGTCCAAGCAGCTATTTTTTTGGGGGAATTATCATGAGCAGTGACACCATTACGCGGGAAAATATCGTTCAGTTGTTGATCGAAAAGGTTCCCGAATTTCTGACGCAGTTCGGAGGGCTGGTCAATCTGAATGACGACCCCCGTTATCTCATACTGCGCAAAGCCGCACGGCGCTTTCTGGAGTTGCAGCGGTCCGAGCAGAACGGCGAGTTGACGCCGGAAACCGCCCAGGAACTCGACAATTATTACTCCTTCCTGAATGCCGCACTGAGCCAGTCTGACTGCAAGCATGTCGATGAAATCCTCGCGCTTGCATTTTTTGAAAATCTTCCCAACGAGGCCGCCCTGCTTGACCTGATCAAAAAACGGCTGAATCCGCGAGCGCAGCGGCTTTGCACCGAGGTCGTCGCGTTACGCCAGGAGGATGCGGAAGAATAACGACGCTTTGTGGACGGATCACGGCCGGAGGAAACAGCGAACCCGGGGCAACGGCATTGCTATAAAATGCCGGTGCTCTTTTTTCTTTGCGCGCCGTCAGCACCAGGCCGTTGCCTCCATGCTATAATGGGAAGAAATTTTGCGGCGGAGGATTGTGATGAAGCTTCCCGAATACGTACCAAAGGCAGAAGTGCAGCGCGTCTGTGCGGAGCTGGGCATTTCCGACTGGACCAAAAAAAAGAAAGCGGAAGTTTCGCCTGATGAGGCCAAGAAAATATTCGCTCGCATGCCGAAAAAGGGCCTGGATATCGCCCTTGACGATTTTTGCGCCGGACTTGCGGTAGAACTTGAACACGGCATCATGTTCAAGCAGTACAACGTCACGAACAACCAT
>JAAYUK010000097.1 GCA_012517735.1 Nitrospiraceae bacterium | reverse complement strand
TTCTCTCATTGCTGCGCGAATCTCCTTGTCTATCAGACAGTTCCGGCTTTTTTTATGGTATAATTTCACAAGTTGGATGCAGTATTGATTGTATGGTGTGAATGTTTTTGCGCATGCATTGCAGGCATGAAATGTGTTTCCGGGAGGATTCATGGCAGCTGACGAACATTTTTTCGATGTGGTTTGCGAAGTTGATATGCAGGAGGCGTTGAATGCGGTCAATCAGGCGACCAAGGAGATCCAGCAACGCTTCGATTTCAAGGGTAGCAAAAGCAGTATCGAGCTTGACAAGGGAAAACATACCATTACGCTCGTTTCGGATGACGAGATGAAGCTCAAGAGCGTTGTTGACATTCTCGAAGGCAAGATGGTCAAGCGGGGTATTTCGCTCAAGGCGCTCGGTTACGGAAAGATCGAACAGGCGTCGGGCAATACCGTCCGGCAGGTTGTGACCATCCAGCAGGGGATTCCGCAGGACAAATGCAAGGAGATTGTGAAGCTGATCAAGGAGACGAAGATCAAGGTCAACGCCGAGATCCAGAAAGATCAGGTTCGCGTCAAGAGCAAGAAGATCGACGATCTGCAGGCGGTTATCCAGATGCTGAAAGGCAAGGACCTCGGCATAGCACTGCAATTTTCCAATTATCGATAAAAGGGGGGAGCGTCCGGTATGCACAAGGTGACAAAAACGCATGTAAAATCGTTTTATAGCGGAGTCCTGGTGACCTGTTATGAATATAAGGGTGTCAAGTACGTCGCCAACCAGCATGGCAATTTCGATGTGTATGAAGGGGAATATGAACGCGGCGAAAAGAAACGGGTTGTTCAGGCCGCTGCCGAAGAGATGAAAAACATTATTGCATTGTACAAAAAGGACAACCCGAAGGGCTGATTATTCGTGCTCGCTGAACGGGCGTTGCTGCGCACGGCGGAAATTGTGCTGTGCGTCTTCAGATTCTGCCCGCGGCGTCATGGTCTGTGAGTCGAACCGAACCGTGACACGCGTGCATTGATCACTGAACGGAGATCATGGATAAACTATACAAGGGACTGCATCATTTTCGCGAATCGTTTTTCCGCAAGGAAGAGGAGTTTTTTCAGCGCATTTCGTCCGGGCAGAATCCGGAAGTGCTTTTCATCACCTGCTCCGATTCCCGGATTGATCCGAATCTCGTTACCCAGAGCAGGCCGGGCGAACTTTTCATTGTGCGGAATGTCGGCAATATCGTCCCGCCTCATGACGCCATCCGCGACAAGAACAGCGTTGCCGCCGCGCTCGAATATGCGGTCAGCGCGCTGAAAGTCAAGGATATCGTTATCTGCGGCCACTCCAATTGCGGAGCGCTCCAGGCGCTGTTTTCGACTGACATCGGAATTCCGCAGTATGCCCATCTGCGCAACTGGCTGTCTTTGGCGAATCCGCTGCATGATATCATGAAGCAATATTACGGCACGCGCACCAAGGCAGTCTTTGCGCGGATTGCCGAAGAAGAGAACGTACTTCTCCAGCTTGAAAATATCCAGACATATCCGTTTATTGTAGAGGCGCTTCAGGCTGGTACGCTTCGCCTGCATGGATGGTACTACGACATAGGGAACGGGCGTGTCTATGCGTACAATCCTGAAACGGAATCGTTCGATCCTCTTCACTAGCGCTCATCAGGCGATTCTTCCGCAACAGTATGGTTCCGGATAATTCCGTCCTCCTCGAAGGACTCCGCGGCAACCCCGGTTTCGGCAGTGCCATGCTGTTCAGCCGTCCGCATGCAATTCTCCGCGCCGACTCGCTGGATGCCGTGCTTCCGGCGCTCGATGCCGCCGAACAGTATCGGCTGGCAGGGTATTATCTTGCCGGCTATGTTGCGTATGAGGCCGGTTATGCGTTTGAAGAGCGGTTGAGAGCACTCCCTGCGGGCAAGGGACCACTGGTCTGGTTAGGCGTCTATGATCGTCCGGTGCCTGGATCCCTGTCGGAGGACAGTCTTTCGCCGGTGCGCATCCCTTCCGAAGAAGCCTGGACCATCTCTCCGTCGTTCTGGGCCTACCGGCTGGCAATTGCCGCCATTCTCGACTCTATTGCGCAGGGTGACGTTTACCAGATCAACTATACCGGACTCATCGCGTTCCCGTTTGAAGGCGATCCCTTTTCCCTGTACCGTCAGCTCCGGCTGCGGCAGAAGACCGACTACGCAGCCTATGTCCGGCATGATACCTGCCATGTCCTGAGCCTTTCTCCTGAGCTCTTCTTTCAGGTTCGTCGGGGGAAAATCACGACAAAGCCGATGAAGGGAACGATCCGGAGGGGGAGGACTGCCGGGGAAGACCGGCTATTCGCGCATCAGCTCCGGACCTGTCCGAAAAACCGGGCGGAGAACACGATGATCGTTGATCTGCTCAGAAACGATCTCGGCCGTGTCTGCGAGACCGGCAGTGTCACTGCGGAATCGCTCTTTGACGTGGAGCGCTATGAAACGCTCCATCAGATGACCTCGACGATTTCCGGACAACTGCGTCAGGGAATCGGTATTCCTGATCTTTTCAGGAACCTGTTTCCGTGCGGTTCCGTGACCGGCGCACCGAAGCTGCGCGCCATGGAGATTATCCATGAACTGGAATACGCCCCCCGCGGCATATACACCGGAGCTATCGGTTATGCAGCTCCTGACGGCGACATGCTTTTCAATGTTGCCATCAGGACCGTCATGGTGGAGGACGGCGTGGCGGTTCTCGGCGTCGGCAGCGGCATTGTTGCCGATTCCGACCCGGATGCCGAATACCGGGAATGCCGGCTGAAGGCGGCTTTTCTCTCCGCGAAGATGCCAGCGGATCGGTTTCATCTCGTCGAAACCATGCGCTTCGAGCAGGGTATCCGCCTGCTCCCGCTCCATCTGGATCGTCTGCAGGCTTCGGCGGAATATTTTGATTTTCCTCTGGATCGGGAGATGATCAAAAAGGCGATTCTTTCGCACGTTGCCGGACTTGATCCGGACACAATCTATAAAATTCGTCTGCTTCTGGCTCATGAGGGGACGTGGAAAATCGAAGTCGCCGCAGTCGATACGGATCAGGCACTGCCGGTACGCATCGGCCTTTCTGCGCATCGTGTTTCGTCTGACGCCGTTTTTCAATACCATAAAACCACGGTTCGCGATGTGTACAACAGCGAGCTGAACCAGGCACATGAGAAAGGATTGTTTGATGTCCTGTTTCTGAACGAGCGCGACGAGGTTACGGAAGGATGCATAACGAATGTCTTTGTCGAAACAGGCGGACGGCTGCTGACGCCTCCGGTATCATGCGGTCTCCTGGAAGGCGTGTATCGCCGTTATGTGCTGGAGACGAACCGGGACGCCGGTGAAAGGGTGCTGACGCTCCACGACCTGAGGCATGCCGACCGTCTGTTCGTCTGCAATGCCGTGCGCGGCATGCTGCCCGCCGTGCTGGTGGAAGACGGTTGCTTATAGACCTGATCTGGTTCCGTGAACGGCAAAACAAGGGTGGCGACCGTTCGATCGCCACCCTTGTTTCCGGGTTGCGAAATTGTTAGCAGCCTTCCGCAGCTTTCTTCTTGGTCTTGCCAGCCTTGAACAGTTCAGCGCCGGAGGCCTTGATATCCTCGTCGGACAGGTTCTTGTGCAATCCTGCTTTCGACCCTCCGCGCACGGCTTTCAGAAGGGCGTCGCCGTCCTTGATGCCGTTTTTGGCGGCAATCTTGTCTACAGCCTTGTCTCCCTTGTGGCACTTTGCACACTTGTCATCGACTACGCCCGCCGAAGCGCTCAGGCTGAACGCAAAAATGGTGAGTACTGCGATGACGATCATACCGAACTTTTTCATATGCACCTCCCGAGGTTGTTTACTTCTTCCTGACCAGGAATGCAAGCCCGATGCCAGAACGGTTTGTCTGCAAAAACAAGGGATTAGGAAACGCGCTCCCCCAAGGGGAAATTCCTTTTTCGGGAACCCTGTCCGGAATCAGGATGTGGCGTGCGGCACTACCGGCACTGAGCCTCCCGCGAAGCCGTTTTCCCGGCCTGCATGACCGACGGTGGAATTGCTGTCTGACAAGGGGTTCTGCAGAAAAGCATTTTTTCTATTCGGGGAGGCAGCTTTTTGCTATACTGTTTTCATGAAACGTACTGTGCCCGAGTGGGTGCTTGCTCTTCTTATTACCCTTGTCGTCATCGGGACCTATCTCTTTTCGTGGTATCCGCTGGAAACGCTCGAGCTGAAAACCTATGACCTTCGCGCACGGGCGGCGCAGCCTGCGCCGTCATCGCAGGTTGCGATTGTTGCAATCGATGACGCCAGTATCCAGAGGATCGGCCGCTGGCCCTGGCCGCGCGGCTATGTCGCGGAGGTAATCGGCATCCTTGCCCGGCAGGAGGCGAAGGTCATCGGGGTCGATATCCTCTATACCGAAGAAGATCTGAACCAGGGACTCGCCGAGATCCGTACACTCAAGGACAAACTCGAAAAAGAGGCCGCAGGGCAGAAAACCGGCCAGCTCAGCAGTCTGCTCGATTCGCTCCGCGATGCTGAAGAGCGCCTCGACAATGACGCCATCTTTGCTGCGGCGCTTCAGGAAACAAAACGGGTCGTTCTGCCGCTCTTTTTTGATCTCTCCCCAACGGCCGACGGCACGGTAAAGGCTGACAGGATGCCGCCGTATCTGAAGGCGAATACGCGCGATGCATCAGGGATTTCTTTCCCGACTGCTGCACAGATTCTCCCCCCTATCGAGCCTTTTGCTGCACGGTCGCTCGGTCTCGGGCATATCAATCTCCAGCCGGATGACGATGGCGCCGTCCGCCGTGAGCTGCCCTTTATTGCCTATCAGGGCAAGCTCTATCCGTCGTTTGCGCTGCAGGTCGCCTTGAAGTATCTGAAGGTGGACCTCTCACGGGTCGGCCTTGACGAAAACAGCATGACCGTCGGCGGCTCGCAGTTTCCGCTGGATGAGCGGGGCAGGCTGCTGATCGCGTATGGCGGTCCAAATGCTGCCGCAACATACTCCTTTTTCGACGTGATGAACGGCAAGATTGCGCCGAGCGCATTCAAGAACAGGATTGTTCTCATCGGATTGACGGCGTCCGGCCTCGGGACTGCGTATGTGACGCCTGTGAACCCGTCAATGACGAGCGTGGATATCATTGCTCAGGTCGTCGGGGCGATCCTCGGTAATCACGCATTCTCGCGTCCTGCCTGGGCATTTCCTGCCGAGCTGGCGGTAATGGCCGGCATCGGCGTATTTCTGGCTCTCGCGCTGCCGCGTATGCGGGCCGGGCGAGGAGCCATCGTCTCGGCGGTGGTGCTGATGGTATGGAACGGTGCCGCCATCGGGTTCTTTCTCACGCAGGGCGTCTGGCTCAAGCTGGTATATCCGAGCATATTGTTCATCGTCGGCTATGCGGTTATCGTTTCCCGTCGTTACCTCCTGACCGAACGGAAAAAGGAACTGGTCGAGGCCGACAGCATCGAAACCAACAAAATGCTCGGTCTTTCGTTTCAGGGGCAGGGAATGCTCGATATCGCCTTTGAGAAGTTCAGGAAATGCCCGGTTGCCGACCCGCCGGTAAAGGAACTGCTCTACAATCTGGCGCTCGATTTCGAGCGGAAGCGCATGTTCAACAAGGCGGCTGCGGTGTATGACCATATTCTTTCCGCCGGGGATTTCAAGGATGTTCACGAGCGTATCGAAAAGATGAAGGTTGCGGAAAAGACGCTCATGTTCGGCGGACGGGGCTCGGGTCGGATGGATTCAACGGTGCTTATCGATGCGGCCGAGACAAAACCGACGCTTGGAAGATATGAAATCCTGAAAGAACTGGGACGCGGAGCCATGGGTACGGTGTATCTCGGGCGGGATCCGAAAATCAACCGTGAGGTGGCGATCAAGACCTTGCGGTATGAAGAAATCGAGCCGGATCTGCTCGCTGACGTGAAAAAGCGTTTCTTCCATGAGGCGGAAGCCGCCGGAAGGCTCTCTCATCCCAATATTGTCACCATGTATGACGCGGGCGAGGACTACGATGTCGCCTATCTTGCCATGGAATTGCTTACCGGCCATGACCTTACTGAGTATTGCAAAAAAGAGAATCTCCTGCCGGTCGACGAGGTGGTCAGGATTGTATCCCAGGTTGCCGATGCGCTCGATTATGCGCATAAGAGCGGCGTCGTGCATCGCGACATCAAGCCTGCCAATATCATGCGTCTCGACAATGGAGACATCAAGGTGACGGACTTCGGCATCGCCCGGGTGGTGACCAGCTCCAGAACCCAGACCGGCGTTGTGCTGGGTACGCCGAGCTATATGTCGCCGGAACAGATCACCGGCAGCAAGGTTGACGGGCGTTCCGACATCTTTTCGCTCGGAGTTGTTTTTTTCGAGCTGCTGACGGGAGAGAAGCCGTTTCAGGGCGACAGTATTGCTACGCTCATGTATAACATCGCCCGGACTCCTCATCCGCGGGCGCGCGATCTCCGACCCGAGGTTCCTGAGTATTGCGACATGATCATTGATGTCATGCTCGCCAAGGAGCCTGAACACCGCTATCAGCTGAGCAGTGACATCAGCAGTGATATTGCGATGGCAAGGCTGAACTCCTGATCTTCTCCCATGGACACGTCTCTGCGCTCATACGGACTGACCGATACCGGTCTTCGTCGTGCCGACAATGAGGACTCCTTCTGCCTGCATGACGATATCGGGCTCTATGTTGTCGCGGACGGGGTGGGAGGGGCTCAGGCCGGGGAAGAGGCAAGCTTCCTTGCCGTCGATGTCATTGCCACCATGGTGCGCGGCATGCTGAATGGAGACCAGCCGGTGTTCGGCCGGTTTCCCGGTGATATCACCGATGCTGAACGACTGCTCGGCACTGCCGTTATGGCTGCCAATACTGCCATTTACACTGCCGGGCTGAAAAATCGGGCATTGAGCGGGATGTGCACTACGGTTGTTGCAGTGCTGATTATGGGCGGCGCTGTTGCGACCGCGCATGTCGGCGACAGCCGTATCTACCGCTTGCGAAATGGTATGCTGCAGCAGTTGACGACCGATCATTCGGTGGTGCAGGAACAATACCAGAAAGGACTCATCACCCGCGAAGAAATGGAAACCTCCGATATGCGGCATATCATTACACGGGTTTTGGGAGGCAATCCCGATGTTGATATTGCGCTTTCGTCCCAGGATATTGAGGACGGCGACAGGATTCTCCTCTGTTCAGACGGACTGAATACGATGCTTCCTGACGCGGGTATCCGGCAGATTTTGAACAGTGCCTCATCCCCCCGTGAGGCGTGTGAGCAGCTGGTGGGAGCGGCCAATGCTGCCGGCGGCATGGATAATATTACCGTGGTGACGGTCTGGCGTGATCCTGCAGGTACGAAATAAGTGCTTTGTTGTCAAAAGGTTATCGTTTCCCATTGCATGGGGGCGGTTTGAGTTTTTCTGCGCCGAACGGCTAAACTAGCTGACTATGGCGGAACAACCGGAACAGTTATCACTCTATAGCGTCAAGATTTCCACCTTCGAGGGGCCGCTCGATCTGCTGCTGCATCTGCTCAAGCAGAACAAGATCGATATCTACGACATCCCGATCGCCGAAATCACGAAGCAGTATCTCGAATACCTCGAGATCATGAAGGAACTCAATCTCGAAATTGCTTCCGAATTCCTGGTCATGGCTGCAACGCTCATCTACATCAAGTCGCGCATGTTACTGCCCGCTCCTGAGGAAGACACCGAAGCAGATCAGGCAGAGGATCCGCGTGCAACGCTGGTGCAGAGGCTTCTCGAATACCAGGCATTCAAGGAGATGTCCGCCCAGTTCCGGGAGCGGGAGGATATCTGGCAGAATGCCTTTTCCCGTCCGCCTCTGGAAGAGGAAATGATTGAAGCTGAGCCTGAGCCGCTGCTGTTCGATGTAAACCTGTTTGACCTCATGGGGGCGCTGCGTACCATTCTCAGCCGGGTGCCTCCGGAGACACTGACCATTACGCGTGAGACACTGACCGTGCAGGACAGGGTCAGTTTTCTGATTGAGCGGCTCGAGAGCGAACCGACTGTGCGTTTCTCCGAAATGTTTTCCGGTGACCGGTCAAAACTGCAGGTGATCGTTACGTTTCTTGCTCTGCTCGAGATCCTCCGGCTTGGTATTGCCCGGGCCTATCAGGAGCAGGACTTCGGAGCCATATTCATCACACGTGTTCAGAAAGATGAAACTGCGGAGAGTCTTCCGGATACCGGGCAGCCTGCTGACCATCTGACATGATTTCCTGCTCCCGCCAATTATCGTATTGCAGCCCATCGTCCGCCATCGTATAATACAATCATGACGGAGACGCTCTGTGCCGCAGTCGGCACTGCCGGAGAAAAGGGGGGACAGGGATGGCACGACCAGCAATAAGCACTGCAGAACTTACCAGAGTTGGAGCAAATGACGTTGAACTGATTGTTTTCAAAATGTTCAATGCCACTGCCGACGGGCAGGAGGAAACGCTTTACTATGGGGTAAACGTTGCGAAGGTTCGTGAAATCATGCCGATGCCGGCCGTGACTAAAGTTCCCGATATGCCCGAATATGCGGAAGCCCTGACTGAAGTCCGCGGTGAGGTCATCCCGATTATCGACATCGCCAGGTGGATGAAGATCCATCCGTCTCCGGGGCATCTCGTCCGACCGAAGGTCATCGTTCTGAACATGATGAATACCATAGTCGGGATGATCGTGCACGACGTCGAGCGCATCCGCCGGATCGGCTGGGATCAGATCAAACAACCGCCGGCGATGCTCCAGATGAAATACGGCGGCAAGATCACCGGCGTTACGAGAATCGATTCGACCAATGAAACATTGCTCCTGATCCTTGACCTTGAGAGCATGATGTCGGAGATCGGGGCCATTTCGATGGAAGATGTGTTCGCGGCTGATGCCTTTGGCGGCTTGCATGCCCAATTGAAGGGAACCGTATTGATCGCCGACGACTCGTCTGTCGCCAGGAGAATCCTGAAGGACACCCTCGAGAAAGCAGGACTGACTGTCATTGCGTGCAATGACGGCAAACAGGCCCTGGAAGCGATTCATCAGGCCAAGGCCAAACTGGGAGACAAGCCGATTACCGAGTATGTCCAGCTGGTGGTGACCGATGTCGAGATGCCCGAAATGGACGGCATGACGCTTATCTCGATCCTGAAGTCGGACGAGCAGTTCAGAACACTTCCGATCATCATCAATACCTCATTGAGCGGCGAAGAGAACCGGGAGAAGGCGAAGAAGAGCGGAGCTGACGGCTTCCTGGTGAAGTTCGATGTCGCGCATATGCTGCAGGAGATTGCGAAGTTCTTTCCGCATCAGTAGCAACAGCAGGAACTGAACAGAATCAGGAGGGGATCGGCCGACCATGGGCCGATCCCCTCCTGTGTGTTACACCGGTTTCAGAATCAACGCGCCGAGCGGAGGAAGCGTCAGGCTCAACGACCATTCGCGGCCATGACATTTCCAGTGGTCGGCATGTTTCCCGCCCGCGTTGCCGACATTGCTGCCCCAGAATTCGCCTGAATCCGTGTTGAGCAGTTCTGCGTAGTATCCGCCGCGCGGCACGCCGATGCGATAGTCATGACGCGGCACCGGGGTGCAGTTAAAGACGCAGATGAGGATATCCTCCGGATTGCGTCCACGTCGGAGAAAGGCAATGACACTCGAATCGTAGTCACTGAAATCGATCCACTCAAATCCCTGCCATTCGAAGTCGACCTGATGGAGCGCCGGTTCGGTGCGATAGGTCCAGTTCAGCGCCTGCACGAAACGGGTCAGCTTTGCGTGCGGTTCATACTGCGTGAGATGCCAATCGAGGCTCTGGTCGAAATTCCATTCGTTCCACTGCCCGAACTCAAAGCCGGCAAAGAGCAGTTTTTTGCCGGGATGACAGAACATGTAGGCGAGCAGGGTGCGGAAATTCGCGAATTTCTGCCACATATCTCCAGGCATCTTGTCGAGCAGCGAACGCTTGCCATGGACAACTTCGTCATGGGAGAACGGCAGCACGAAGTTTTCGGTGAAGGCATACAGCATGCTGAAGGTCAGTTTGTTTGCATGGTACTTGCGGAAGATTGGGTCTTGCGAGAAATAGTCAAGAGTATCATGCATCCAGCCCATGTTCCACTTCATGCTGAAGCCGAGGCCGTTGAGATAGGTCGGCCGGGACACGGCAGGCCACGAGGTCGATTCCTCGGCAATGGTGAGTACGCCGGGATGGTACTGGTGCACCACTTCGTTGAAGGTCTTGAGGAAGGCGATCGCCTCAAGATTTTCATTGCCGCCGAACTGGTTCGGCACCCAGTCTCCCGGCTGCTTCGAGTAATCGAGGTAGAGCATCGAGGCGACCGCATCGACACGCAGACCATCGATATGGTATTTGTCGAGCCAATAGAGTGCATTGCCGATCAGGTAGTTCTTGACCTCATTGCGGCCATAGTTGAAGATGAGCGTTCCCCAGTCACGGTGTTCGCCCTTGCGCGGGTCTGCATGCTCATACAGGCACGTGCCGTCGAAGAATCCGAGTCCGTGGGCGTCTTTCGGAAAATGCGCCGGCACCCAGTCGACCAGCACTCCGATGCCTTGCTGATGGCACTGATCAACGAAGTTCATGAAGTCTTCCGGCCTGCCGAAACGGCTCGTCGGTGCATAGTACCCGATCGTCTGGTATCCCCATGACGCATCAAGCGGGTGTTCGCTGACCGGCAGCAGCTGGATATGGGTGCAGCCGAGATTCTTTACATGCGGCAGCAGCCGTTCGGCAAGCTCATTCCAGGTGAGAAAGCGGTTACCTTCCTCCGGAACCCGCATCCAGGAGCCTGCATGCACTTCATAGATACTGACCGGCTCGTCGAACCAGTTCGCGGTTCTTCGCCGCTCCATCCATTCGGCATCCTGCCAGACATGTTTGTTTTTGAGGGAGTAGACGATATTGGCGGTCTTCGGCCGCACTTCGCAGAAAAACGCAAACGGATCCGACTTCTGCTGACGGTAGTTGTTGAAGCGGGAGAGAATCTCGAATTTGTAGAGCGTTCCCTCGGCAAGTCCGGGGATGAATAGCTCCCAGATGCCGGATGCTCCCGGCTGGCGCATGAGGTGTCTGCGGGCATCCCATCCGTTGAACTCGCCAATGACGCTGACGGACCGGGCATTGGGGGCCCACACGGCAAAATGCACACCGCGCACGCCATTGATGATACGGACATGGGAGCCCATTTTTTCGTAATTCTTGTAGTGGGTACCTTCTCCCAGCAGGTGGTGGTCGAAGTCGGAGAGCACCGGCGGCATGGCGTACGGATCATGGAACTCGCGTCTTTCATCCCAGTGCGTCACCAGTCTGATGGTGTAGTCAAACGGGTCGGTGACCCCATCGAACACCGCCTCATGGAACCCTTCGCGGTGGATGCGCTGCATCGGCGTCTTTACCCGCTTGCCGGTGTCGGCATCGCGCTTGACTACCCATGCCTCACGCGCCTCGGGAAGAAACGCCCGAATGACGAGGGTTTCGTCGACCATGTGCGGCCCGAGAACCTCGTGAGGATTGCCGTGCCGTGCCTTCAGAATGCTGTTGATATGACGGGTCAGATCCATACCGCTATTGTATCACACAATATGACGCTGCTTGACTTGCATGGAGAATGCTGCTTAAATTATGGCAAAACGGCACCTCGCATTGGGAGGAGAGCGCTTTGGCAGGGAATCTGAAGACCACGTTTGCACGAGCCGAAGACGTCCGGGGCATGTTCCGGCTCGTGCTTTTCTGGGGTGCCTTTCCGCAACAGCTCGGGCGGGTGGCCTTTCTCGATTGCGCGGACGACGGCATCGATTTTGTTCCCTACGCTCCGGACGATGAGTACCGGATTGTTGACGATCTGCCGCCGCAGGAAGCCCTGGAGCAGGCAGGCGATTTTGTCTCGGTTCACCCCGATTTTCAGCATATATCACTTGCAAAAGTGCTGGACGCCGACGGAACGATTCTCGGATTTGAGGTCTGCCCGCATTATTCGCCGACAGCGTTCGGCACGTCCGATGTGCTCGATGTCTCGTATCGCAGAAAAGATGACCGCGTCGTTATCTTTGTGCATCTTCAGAGCGGTGTTGAACGGCAACTGAGCGGCAACTGAACTGACAGCAGGCATTATCCCCAAGGAGGATTTCATGAGCAGACATGCCGTACTGATTACCCGCATGATTCCGGAGAAGGCTGTTGCATACCTGAAAGAGCAGTGTGATGTTGAGGTGAACCCGCATGACCGGCCGCTGACAAGGGATGAATTGCTTGCGGCCGCCAAAGGCAAGCATGCGGTCATGACCATGCTGACCGACCCGGTGAATGCCGAACTTATGGACGCGGCCGGTCCGCAATGTAAAATTATTGCGAACTACGCGGTCGGTTTCAACAACATGGATATTGCTGCTGCGACCGAACGCGGCATCTTTCTCTCGAACACACCGGATGTGCTTACCGATGCCACGGCGGATATGGCGTGGGCGCTTATGCTGGCGGTAGCCCGCCGTGTTGTTGAAGGGGACAAGGTGACCCGGGCGGGTCAGTTCGTGGGCTGGTCACCGCTCTATATGCTTGGACCGGAGGTGACCGGCAAGACATTGGGGATTGTTGGGGCGGGACGCATTGGTCAGGCAACCGCAAAACGGGCAACCGGTTTCAACATGAAAGTAGTGTATACTGCCAATTCCGCGAAACCTGAATTCGAGAAGGCGACCGGCGCCACATATCTGCCGCTGGACGATCTCCTCAGGACGGCTGATTTTATTTCTCTCCACGTTCCCCTGACGCCAAAGACGAAATATCTCATCGGCGAACGCGAGTTCGGCATCATGAAAAAAACCGCCATACTCGTCAATACGGCCCGCGGACCGGTTGTGGATGAAAAGGCCCTTGCCAAAGCGCTTCAGACCGGTCAGATCTGGGGCGCCGGGCTCGATGTGTACGAAAGGGAACCGATTGTCGAGGATGCACTTCTCGGGCTCCACAATGCCGTGCTCGTGCCCCATCTGGGAAGCGCGACATTCGAAACCCGCGAAAACATGGGGTTTATGGCTGCCGACAATATCCTGAAGGCGCTCGGCGGCGAGGTCCCGCCGCAATGCCTCAACCCTGAAGCAGCGGGCAAACGATAGCGTTCCGTACAAAGCCCTGAGGCCTCCAGAGATGCTTTGGAGGCCTTTTTTCTGCGATACCAGGGGTTTTGCTCCTGAATTTGACCTCATTGGCTCAATAGCTGTATCCTATATAACTATGCGTAAATTAAGATTTTTTACCTCGGGAGAGTCTCACGGAAAGGGGTTGGTCGGCCTGCTTGAGGGCCTGCCGGCCGGTGTCCCCGTGAAACAGGAACTGATCGATGCCGACCTGCAGCGCCGGCAGGGTGGCTACGGCCGCGGCGGACGGATGAAGATCGAACAGGATCACGCAGAGCTCATCTCCGGCGTCCGTTGGGGAAAGACGCTCGGTTCGCCGATAGCGGTCCTGATCGTGAATCGAGACCACAAAAACTGGCTTGAAGGGATGTCGTCAGATGCCGTGCATACCGGCTCGATTCCGGCGGTGACCCGCCCCCGGCCGGGGCATGCGGACCTGGCCGGAGCGCTCAAGTACGATCAGTCCGATGTGCGGAATATCCTCGAGCGTTCCAGTGCCCGTGAAACTGCGACCAGGGTGGCGCTTGGCGCAATCGCCAAGCAGTTCCTTGCGGAGTTCGGCATTGGTGTCGGCTCGTATGTGACGCAGATCGGCAGGGCGAAGATGCCTGTTTCCGACACCGCATGTCCCGACAGGCTGCTTTTTGAGCGCGCCGACGCTTCAGCTGTTCGATGCCCTGATGAAAAGACGACGAAGAAGATGATCAGGCAGATCGATGAGGCTATCAAGAAGGGAGATACGGTCGGCGGGGTGTTTGAAGTGGTTGCGCTTAATCTGCCGATCGGCCTTGGCAGCCATGTGCAGTGGGATGCCAAACTCGATGCCCGCCTGGCATATGCGGTGATGAGCATTCAGGCGATCAAGGGTGTTGAGCTCGGCATGGGTTTTGGTGTTGCAGAACGCTTTGGGTCTGAAGTGATGGACGAGATCTTTTTTGACAAAAAACGTGTCCCGAAGGCGAAGAGCATGCCGTGCCGATCCCCGTATTATCGTGAGACGAACCGTGCGGGAGGCGTAGAGGGTGGCATGACGAACGGGATGCCGGTTGTGGTTCGTGCGGCGATGAAGCCGATACCGACACTCAGAAAGGCGCTCCGCTCGGTCGACCTCGTCACGAAAAAACCATTTGAGGCGGCTTATGAGCGTTCCGATACCTGTGCGGTCCCTGCTGCATCGGTTGTGGGCGAAGCGATGGTTGCGCTTGTTCTCGCCGATGCGGTGATGGAGAAATTCGGCGGCGACAGTCTCGAAGAGACCAAGCGCAATTACGATTCCTATTTGGCGCAGATACACCCGTAAAATCAGAGAGACCGTGATGCGTTATGAGTGATCGGTAACGGATCAGAGCAAAGACTGTTCCCTCCTGCCATCATCCAGTACTCATCACCCATTACCCATTCCATTTTTTAAGGAGATTCCGGTCATGGCAGACCAGCAGCTGTTTCATTCCTATCGCAATCCGGCGCTTTCGCCATACAAGAAAGACGTATTGCTGAGGGCGGTGCGCGAGAAGATCACGCCCGGTATCCTCGATATCGAGACGGAACATTGTTTCAACATTGCCGCGACCGGGCCGCTTGATGGGGAAGAGCTCAAAACCCTGAGCTGGTTGCTGGCCGAGACGTTTGAGCCTTTACAGTATGCTGCGGACAGCTTTCTTGCGAAGCGGGCGGATGCGGCATCGCTTATTGTCGAAGTCGGTCCGCGCATGAACTTCTCGACCGCATGGTCGACGAATGCCGTTTCGATCTGCCGCGCCGCCGGTCTTGCCCGGATCGAGCGGATCGAACGTTCCCGCCGCTATCGCCTGGTTTTTGCCGACCCGCAGAGTGCGGCGACATTCGATACAAAGGCGTTTCTTGCGCTCGTGCATGACCGTATGACCGAGTGCGAATATCCTGCGCCGCTTGCCTCTTTTGCGACCGGCATTGTTCCGGAGCCGGTCAGGGAGGTTCCGCTCATCGAAGAGGGAAAAGAGGCGCTGGCAAAGATCAATCAGACGATGGGGCTGGGACTGGATGACTGGGACATCGATTACTATTACAACCTTTTCGTGCATGACATCAAGCGGAATCCTACGACGGTCGAGTGTTTTGACCTGAGCCAGTCCAACAGCGAGCATTCGCGCCACTGGTTTTTCGGCGGCCGTCTGATCATCGACGGGCAGGAGGTGCCGGAACACCTGATGCGGGTGGTGAAGGAACCGTACCGGCGGAATCCGAACAACAGCATCATTGCGTTCAAGGATAACTCCAGTGCGATCCGTGGATTCACGATCCGCACCATCCTGCCGGAACAGCAGGATGCCCCGTCTCCCTTTCGGGAGCGGGAGCTGACCTATCACATCACCTTTACTGCCGAGACGCACAATTTCCCGACCGGTGTTGCGCCGTTTCCGGGTGCGGAAACTGGCACGGGCGGACGCCTTCGCGACCTGCATGCAACCGGCCGCGGCAGTCTCGTCGTAGCGGGAACCGGCGCCTATTGTGTCGGCAATCTTCGCATTCCCGGGTATGAACAGCCCTGGGAAGATCCTTCATTCATCAATCCGTCGAATCTTGCCGATCCGCTCAGCATCGAGATCGAGGCGAGCAACGGCGCATCAGATTACGGCAACAAGTTCGGCGAGCCGATGATCCAGGGTTTTACCCGCTCGTTCGGGCTTCGCCTGCCGAATGGCGAGCGCCGCGAGTGGCTGAAGCCGATCATGTTTACCAGCGGCGTCGGTCAGATCGACAGTCGCCATGTCGAAAAAGGTGAGCCGGCAAAGGGGATGGTAGTCGTAAAGGTCGGTGGTCCGGCGTATCGTATCGGTATGGGCGGCGGTGCAGCATCAAGCATGATTCAGGGTGAAAACGTCGAGGAACTCGATTTCAATGCCGTGCAGCGCGGCGATGCCGAGATGGAGCAGAAATTGAATCGCGTCATTCGCGCGTGCGTTGAAATGGGAGACCGAAACCCCATTGTCAGCATCCATGATCAGGGAGCGGGCGGCAACTGCAATGTGGTGAAGGAGATCATCTATCCTGCCGGAGCGAAAATCAATGTCAGAAACATTCTGCTCGGTGATGAATCGCTCTCAGTCCTTGAGATCTGGGGTGCCGAATACCAGGAAAACAGCGCATTGCTTTTGAAATCGGAGCATGTCCCTGCATTTGAAAAGATCTGTGCCCGGGAAAAGGTGCCCTTTGCGGTGATCGGCGACATCACCGGCGACGGCATGGTGGTTCTCTACGATCCACAGGGGACCGATGATGTCCAGAAGACGCCGGTTAACCTTGATCTCGAAAAGGTTCTCGGCGATATGCCGCAAAAGACGTTTGTCCTTGATCGTCAGCCGCTTCCGTCTGCGCCGCTGATGCTGCCCGATGGGCTTACGGTAAGGGACGCACTTGATCGGGTGTTGCGGCTGGTCTCGGTCGGTTCCAAACGCTTTCTGACGAATAAGGTGGACCGTTCGGTCACCGGATTGATTGTGCAGCAGCAGTGCGCGGGCCCGCTGCAGCTTACGGTTTCCAATGTCGCTGTGGTCGCGCAGAGCCATTTCAGCACGACCGGTGCCGCCATGGCGATCGGTGAGCAGCCGGTCAAGGGCTTGATCGATCCTGCGGCAATGGCGCGGCTCAGCGTCGGTGAGGCATTGACGAACATCGTCTGGGCGAAGATCAGCAGGCTTGAGGATATCCGCTGTTCCGGCAACTGGATGTGGGCGCCGAAGCTGCCGGGCGAGGGCGCGCGGCTGTATGATGCCGCGGTTGCCATGCGTGACATCATGATTGACCTGGGCATTGCGATCGACGGCGGCAAGGACAGCCTTTCGATGGCTGCCCGCGTGACACATCCGGACGGTTCCGTCGAAGTGGTCAAGTCTCCCGGAACGCTGGTTGTGTCAGCTTATGCTCCGGTGCCGGATATCGGCAAGGTGGTTACGCCGGACATCAAGCGTCCGGGCAGGAGTGTCCTGCTGTTTGTCGATCTCGGCGGCGGCAAAAACCGCCTCGGGGGATCCGCGCTGGCCCAGTGTTTCAGTCAGGTCGGCGATGTTTCTCCCGATCTTTGGGATGCCGGACAGCTCAGGGGTGCATTCAATGCACTGCAGGAGTGCATTGACCGGGGACTCATTCTGGCGGGGCACGACCGGAGTGACGGTGGTCTGGTGGTGACGCTGCTTGAAATGGCGTTTTCCGGCAATTGCGGCATTGATGTCAGCATTCCTGAAGGCGAAGCTCTTGCCGCCCTGTTTGCTGAAGAACTTGGACTGGTTCTTGAAGTTGCGCCGGAACAGAAGCCGGATGTTGTCTCCCTGTTTGGCGCTGCGGGCGTGCTGTGCCAGGAAATCGGGACGACCAGCGGGCAAAAAACCATACGCATTGCCTGCGGCGGCGCTCTCGTTCTGGATGAATCCATGCAGGTGCTTCGCGGCATCTGGGAAGAGACGAGCCACCAGCTTGAGCTCCTTCAGGTGAACCCCGAGGCGGCCCGATCCGAAAAAGCGGCGATCTTTGATCGGGCTGGCACGCGGTTTGTCGTCCCGTTCGTTCCGGAGCCGACCCCGGAGATTCTGCTCAGGCGCGATGCAAAGCCGCGAGTGGCTATTATTCGGGAAGAAGGCAGCAACGGCGACCGCGAGATGCATTCCGCGTTCTTCAGCGCCGGATTTGAGACCTGGGACGTGACGATGAGCGACCTGCTTGACGGAAGGATAACGCTCGATTCCTTCAGGGGAGTGGTTTTTGTCGGGGGCTTCAGTTACGCGGATGTGCTCGACTCTGCCAAGGGCTGGGCAGCGACGATCCGGTTTCACGGCACTATCGCCGAGCAGTTCCGGCGCTTCTACGACCGGCCGGACACCTTCAGCCTCGGCGTCTGCAACGGCTGCCAGCTTGCTGCTCTGCTCGGATGGGTGCCGTGGACGGGGATTGCTGATGCCCTGCAGCCGCGTTTCATTCATAATCAGTCAGGCCGTTTTGAGTCGCGCTTTGCAACGGTCAAGATTCTCAAGAGTCCGTCCATCATGCTTTCGGGCATGGAAGAAGCCGTTCTCGGCATCTGGATCGCTCATGGCGAGGGGCTCGTGCATTTTCCTGAACCGAAGATGCTTGATGAGGTGCTCGCACGGGGTCTTGCGCCGATGCGCTATGTCGACGACCTCTGCAATCCGACCGAAGTCTATCCGTTCAACCCGAATGGTTCGCCTCTGGGCATTACGGCGCTCTGCTCGCCTGACGGCAGGCATCTTGCGATGATGCCGCATCCGGAGCGGGTATTTCTGAGGTGGCAGTGGGCATGGATGCCTGAAGAGCTGCAGCGCACGCTCAAGGCATCTCCTTGGCTCAGGATGTTCCAGAATGCGCGCATGTGGTGTGACGGTCAGTAACCCCGGCTGATCCGAAATCAGGGGGGCAGACGGTTATCATCGTCTGCCCCCCTGCACGTTCCTTTCCGATTCTTCTCAGTCTTTCAACGGCAGTTGCATTTGGCGCTGCAGCCCTTCGACCCGGTTTTTGCCGTTCGCCTTTGCAAGGTAGAGTGAACGGTCGGCGTCATTGATCATGTCGGTGTGCGATTCCATGGACTCGATAAAGGACGATATCCCGACACTGACGGTCACCATGGTCCGCTCGGCAACGGCCTGCCGCATCCTGTCGGCAATCTCGAAGGCCTGCTGGAAATTGGTCTCCGGCAGAAGAATGAGAAATTCTTCACCGCCGTATCTCACGGCAAGATCGGTTTCCCGGATTTCGCGGAGGATCACCCGGGCAATGTCAGCCAGCAATGCGTCGCCTGCAGTATGCCCGTTGGTATCGTTGAACTGCTTGAAGTTGTCGATATCGAGCATCAGCAGGGAGAGGCCGGTGGCATAGCGCTTTGACTTGGCGAAATTGCGTTCTATTTCAAGCTGCAGGAACCGGCGATTCGGCAGCCCGGTCAGGTGGTCATGCAGGGAAAGGGATTTGGTTTTTTCATACAGCAGTGCATTTTCCACGGCAATCCCGATCTGATTCGCAATCGTCTCGAGCATTTCCCGGGTTTCTGCATCAATGCCGGCAGGTGTTCTCGGAAACAGGCACATCGTACCGGTTGTCGCATTGTGTGAACGGAGCGGAATGATGATGTGCGGCTGGATACGGTTTTCAGGGTTCTGTGCCGCGAAAGCGCAGTCCTGATGCGGCGAATCGCACCTCATGATGGTGCTGCTGTGCTGCTCGGAGGTGCAGCACAGGGCTATTTCAGGATCGATCCGGCAGTGGAGCCTGACAATATCGTCCGGCAGGCCGATATGTGCGGAAAGATGCAGCTGCGCGCCCTGCATGATGAATATCATGCCCCTCGGCTCCAAATGAAGGAGCTCCATGCGCGTGACCGTATGAAGGGCATCCGTCAGCAACGCCTTGAGATCGAGCGTTCGCGTAATGACTGCAGAGAGGTCATGCAGTGACCGGAGCCGGTCATTCATGCGGCTCAGTTCTGCCCGCTGCTTCAGGATCTCTTCCTCAGCCTGTTTCCGCTCCGAAATGTCGATGAACGATGCGATATACTGATGTGCCCCCTGGATCGCGGCAAGCGACAGCAGGACGTGATGAATGCGTCCGTTTTTATCGGCAAGTTTGGTTTCAGCGCGGTGCGCAAGCTTCTGGACACCCGGCTGCCGGCTTTTGGGAAGACCGAGAAAATGCTCAAAATCGCGAGGCGAAAAAAATTCGGCAAGGCTCTTTTTCCCTTCGAGTTCGGCTCTCTGGTATCCGCTCATCTCCTCAAACTCGCGATTGGCACGAAGAATGACGGCATCATCGCTGAGGATGGTCAGCGCCGTGCTGCTGCTCTCGAAAATGTTCTGATACTGCACATGCGATAAAAACTGCTCAGATATCGGTGTATGCGCATGCGAAAGGTGGGGGTGAAGACGCCAGTAGATGTCGTTGACGCTGGCGAGGAACGGACGCAGGGATTCCACCGAAGACGCAGCTGTCCCGATATGTTCCCGTATCTGACGTTTCAGGATGGGATGGTGATCTTTCATGACCCGTGCCGGGTTGTCATTCTTGATACGATCATTCCCGTGAGATGCAGTATTGTACCGGAAAATATGATAAATCTGCAATATTTTGCATATATTCTTTTATTTTGGTTTTCGTTTCTGGTACGATAAGGTCATGCAGAAACAAAGAATAGCCTATCTTATTGTTTTTCTGTCGCTATTTGTCTTTGCCCGCCCGGCGTTTGCTGCTACGTGGCATCAATACGCAACGAATGATTTCTATACCCTCTCGTATGACAGTGACGATATCCGTCATCCGGAAGCGCTGGTCAAAATCCAGGGGGTGAAGATCATCCCGCATCCGCAGTATCTTCGCGTCTGGACCAAACAGGTTGCCCTGGGTGAAGAAGGCAGGAAATTCTATCTCAGGGAGCAGACGAAACGAGGGTACTCGATCGCGGGGTATGAGGCGTATCGCTATACGATCATGCAGAAAGACCTTGACTGCGCACAGAAGCGGGTCAGGGTTGTTGCCGAGGCTGATTACAGCGACAAGGGGCTCCTTCTGGATTCGATGGTCCATGAGGCAAAATATCTTCGCTGGCTGACGGTCATGGCTGACAGTGAGGACGACCGGCTGATCAGGGCGGTCTGCAATCGCCGTGACGATGGTGACCGTGCACGCGACCCGGACCAGCCGCTGAGTCCGTCCGGAACTGCCGCCCCTGCGCCGGCTCAACCGATGCCCGGCCAGCAGCCGGCTGCGAAAGACGCGCCGCCTGCCCAGAAGCCGATGCCGCCTGCATTGTAAGGAATGCGTTCCGTGCCGACCGTGAGACTCTTTGCGCTCAGTACCTGCGGCCACTGCAAGGCGGTAAAGAAGCTGCTCGCCGAACTGGTCCCGTATGAGCTGGTTGAAGTCGACCTCCTGGAAGGGGATGCCCGGACCGAGGCGATGGCACAGGTAAAACAGTATAATCCCCGCTGCACGTTTCCGATCGTCATAATCGGCGGTGCGATCATTATCGGTCATCGGGAAGAAGCAATCAGGCAGGCGCTTCGCATGGAGCGATAGGACTCCTGTTGCTGTCCTGCCGGGCTAATGACAATTCTCGGAGAGCCCTCATGGTGCATGATTTTCCGGTGGCTGGACTGTACGCTTTCTTTTTCGGTAATCGTTCAGTGATAATCCAGTACGTGGTCAGAAAATGAAAAAAGAGTGCGTTGAACAACCGATCACATTTCCGGTGCCGGTCTTCAGGCGTCTGTCGGCGTTTCAGCAGTCAAAAAAGATCAGTCTCGAAGGTATCGTCCTTCCTGTGCTTGAAAAGCTCCTGCCCAAAACGGAAGATGCCGGGGAAGCGACATTTCCGGAAGGGTTTTTTGTCCAGTCGCCGGAGGGCAGCGGCGAATCTGTCCGTCGTCTGCTCGAGATTCCCTTTCCGCTTATGGCAAGGCTGGTTGAGTACCGGAAAACCCGGCAGCTTTCGCTTGAGGATATCATCGTTCCCATTCTCGACAGGGGGCTGCCGAAACTGCCCCCTGATGGTGAGCGGGAGATCCCGGTCTCCCTGTTTCCGACCGAGTTCAGCCACATTGATAAATCCTCTGCCGGCGTCCTGCTTGGGCGGCAATTCTCCTGTCCTTTTGATAAAACCGTATTTACCGCTCCGTGTCTGAAGTCAAAGGCGCTGAACTCCCGGCTGGACGATTTCTTCATGACCGAGTACACCGACGCTATCGGCGGCCGGCCGTATGTGGACTATTCGTTCTTTGAGGTCAAGGTATGCCCTGCCTGTCTGTATGCCAACTTCGACAGGGGATTCCGTCTGTACGACAGCATCAATAACGTATGGCAGAACCCCCGGGGGCTTGTCGTCAATGATGCTTCTGCCGAAGCCCTGCGAGGGAGCGTGGGCCGCCGGTCCAGGGTGGCAGCCCAGGCCGGCATGGAGGGACACCGTCTCTTTTCTGCACGCCGTTCCTGTGAGGATGCTCTGGTGGCTGCAGCTCTCGGGATTGACGCGCTCTCGGCATTGCTGACCGGAGCGAAAGAAAGCGAGAAGGCGAGGTTGTTCTATACGCAAGGCCTTTTGCATATCCAGCAGTCCCGCTTCTATCAGAAGCTCGAAGGGTCGGGCTCCGACGCAGCCTCATGCAGAACCAGGCGGGTTGCGAGCCTGCGTGATGCAATGGATGCGTTTGCCCTGGTCGAGGGTACCATGCTTCAGGACAAGTACTTTCAGGAGGCGCATGAAGTGCTGCTGTACTACTACCGGAAGATGGTCGTTGCTGAACTTCTTGGCGACAAGGACACCTTTGAGTCTGCAAAAACGGTTATCAGGAAGCTCTACGGAGATTACTGTCTTGGAAGGGGCAAAGGCACCCCGGCGGAAAAAAAGGCAGCAACGCTTTTCTTCAATGCCATCGACGAAGGCGCGAGAAAATTCGACCCGGAGCGGGTACTCGTCTGATTGTTTTTGCCGAAGACGGCACAGTGACCGGATGAACACTGCCGTGCCGGGCTAATGACAATTTTGAGTTAAATAATTTGCACATGCCATTCGCCCATATGGGATAATAGTCTGTTCCTCGCGTTATGAAAATCCCTGTTTGAGCCATGCTCGCATGCGGCAGACGGTCAGTTTCCCAGAACCGGTCATTGCAGTGCGGCGGACAGACACAAGCGGGTTTTCAGCCATGAATGAACATGGCGGGGTTCACAATGAGCGTGAGAGGTGAGCATGTCACTGGTGTTCCTGCTTTGGCTTTTGAACCTGACTGTTGATACCTGCGGACAGCTTGCTTTCAAAAAAGCTGCTACCCAGGATACGACCAAAGACGGCATTGAGCATTGGAAGCATATGGCGGCGCATCCGTGGATATGGCTGGGCATCGGGTTTTACGTGATGGAGTTCTGTGTCTGGACGGCTTTTCTTTCGCAGGTGGAGCTTTCCGTGGGCGTGATGCTCGGATCGTTCAACATTGTGGTCATCATGCTTGGCGGACGTCTGTTTTTTCAGGAACGCCTGACTGCGTGGCGTGTTGCCGGCATCCTGTGTATCACATCCGGCGTAATGCTGGTGGGGCTCGGTCAATGAAACGCACCTATATACTCGGCTTTCTGGTGCTCGTGCTGTTCGATACGTTTACCCAGATCAGTTTCAAATACGCTGCCATCGCCACCTTGCCGCTGGAGCTGAGTATGGCGTGGTTTGTCCGTCTGCTTGCTGAACCCTGGGTGTACGGCGCGGTGTTCGGTTATCTGTGCGCATTCGTTACCTGGATGACCGTGCTCAAGCATATGGCGGTCGGGCCGTCCTTTGCAGCGTCACATCTGGAAATTGTCAGTGTCACGATTCTTTCCATCTATTTGTTCAACGAGCCGCTCAACGCTTACAAAGTGACCGGAGGGCTCCTGATTCTCGTGGGGGTCCTGTGTCTTGCCAGGAGCGAAGGAGAGGAAGAACGCGCCCGGAAGGCACGCCCGGACCATGTTGCGTATGAGCGTATTTAGGCGTGAAATTCCTCCTACAAACGGGCTGCCGCTGCAGGCGCGGGACTTTGTCGGCCGTCCGCACCAATCCCTGACACAGGCAGTGCAGCAATGGCTGCATCTGCCGAACGAGCCGATCATCACCTGTTCCGGCAGTGCAGCGCTGATGCTGGCGCTTGAAGTGCTTGCGCACCGTGAACCGGAGCGGGACGAAGTCATTGTCCCTGCATACACCTGCCCGATCGTGGTGCTCGCCATTGCCCGGGCACACTGCCCCCGTCCGCTGAAAATCCGGCTCTGTGATCTTGCGCCGGAGAGCGTGAATATGGACACCGCGGAGCTTGCATCGGTGTGTTCAGCGAGAACCCTTGCCGTGCTGGCAACACATCTTGGCGGACGCGTTGCGGATGTCAGCGCGATCAAAGCTGTTGCCGGGCCGCATGGCGCCCGTGTTGTAGAAGATGCTGCGCAGGGCATGGGCGCCCGTGTCGTTGCCCAAAGCGTGGGGCTTGCCGGTGATGTTGCCTTCTTCAGTCTTGCGGTGGGCAAGGGCTTGAGCACCTATGAGGGAGGGCTTTTGTTTGCCAAAGACGATGCCCTGCACGAACGTCTCCGGGAGCATGCGGCCCGGCGTCTGAACCCCAATCTGTTCTGGACCATGCGTCGTCGCGCGGAGCTCCTCGGTTATGCGCTCTTGTACCGCCCCGCAGGGCTGCCCTACGTCTACGGAAGACCCCTGAGACGTGCTCTGCAGGCGCATGACGAGGCGATGGCTGTGGGCGACACCTTCGACAGGTCATGTTTCCCGGTGCATCGCATGGATGATTTCCGTCAGCGTGTGGCGGCAAATGCGTTTGAGCGTCTGCCAGCGTTTCTTGACGAGGCGTATAGCCGTGCCCGTTCCAGGATCAGCATGCTTTCCACGATTTCCGGCCTGCGCGTTGCAGACGATACGCCTGGGGTGCGGGGCGTATTTCCGTTCCTGATGGTGCTCATGCCGTCCAAGGCTCGCCGGGATCGTATTCTTGACCGTCTCTGGACAAGCGGTTTGGGCGTCAGCAAGCTTTTTGTGCACACCGTGCCCGAATATGCCTGCGTGGGTCCGTTTTTGCCCCAGAGTGAACTACGTTCCTATCCCAATGCACGGGGATTTGCCGATCGGATGTTTACCATCAGCAACAGCGCCTGGCTTGACGACGACGCGTTCAGGCTGGTATTTGACTCTGTGCAGGCGGGGCTTGCGTGAAGGCGTCCGGGGCACTGCGCAATCTGGTCGAGCCGGAGGCATTTGCGAGGCTTTTTTGTGCCTATCCGCCTGACGGGTTTGATTGCCGCGAAAGCGCTTTCGGAGTGCCGGTGTTCTCTACCGAGTATGATCTGTTCACCACGCTGGACGACAGGCTGCTTCCCCGTTTACAGGCATTACCGTTTTTTTCGTCATGGTCGGGGATTGCCCGCTGGAAAACCTGTTTTGTGGGGTCCTGCATCACCGAATATGCTCCCCTTCCGTACGACTGCGCACCGGAAACATTCGTCGCCCATGTACGTGCAGAGCATGCACAGACACAAAAAATCACCGTCATCAAGGATCTGCCGAACGCTTCGCCTTTTCTGTCTCCGGAAGATAACGCATATGCCCACGCGCTCGTCGGTGTTGCCCGCGCTGCCGGCTTTATGGAGATTGCGGGACAGGCTCTTGCATATGTCCCGCTGGACGACATCGATGAAGATGCGTACTGGGCCCGTTTTTCTTCCAGCCGTCGCAAGGACATGCGGCGCAAGCTGAAAAGTCTTGCCCATCTCGGCATAGAGCATGTGCCGCTGGGCGACAGGCGCTTTGACGATCCCGATCTGTGTGCTCGCCTGTATGCCATGTACGAGGGGGTGTTCGAGCAGAGCGATATCCATTTTGACAAGCTCACGCCGGCATTTTTTTTCGCGCTCCTGCAAAGCCGGACGGTGCAGGGGATGGTAGTGTTGTATTACCATGACAGCACACTGATCGGGTATAACATCTGTCTTATCCGCGACGGTGCATTTATCGATAAATATGTGGGGTTTTCCTATCCTGCTTCGCGCGAGCACAATCTGTATTTTGTGAGCTGGTTTGAAAACATGCGCCTTGCCCGCAGCCTCGGCCTGCGATACTACATAGCCGGATGGACCGACCCTGAGGTCAAGGCCAGTCTCGGGGCGTCGTTCACCTTTACCCGGCATCTGGTATGGATCAAGAATCCGCTTCTGCGCGCTGCATTGCGTCCGTTCCGGCATCTTTTCGAGGCCGATGCAAACGCCTTTGATGCCAAACATAGGTCCTGAGGACCGCATGTATTCTGCGCCGCTCATCCTTGATTTTGACCGTTCCGTGAGACCGCTCGGCTCCGGTGAGGCGCGCTGTGATCTTGCCGCATGGCAGGAGGCGGTCCGGTTCGGTTGTTCCCGGCGGGTTTATACCGCGCTTGAATGCCTGTTACTGGAGCGTCTGCGGGAGCCTCATCACGGTGTATTTCTGGGAAGCGGTGATTTCCATCATCTCAGCTTCTTTCTGCTGAAAGAAGCGGCGAGACGGCATCAACTTCTTCCCTGCTCGCTCGACGTGATTGTGCTCGATAATCATCCCGACAACATGCGCTATCCGTTCGGCATCCATTGCGGTTCATGGGTGAGCCATGCCGCACAGCTCCCTTTTGTCCGAACGGTCCACGTCGTCGGTATTACTTCGAATGATATTGCCGCTGCTCATGCATGGGAAAACCGCCTTACTTCTCTCTGGAAACGAAAACTCGTGTATTGGAGTGTTGGAGTGCGTGCGGACTGGCTTTCCTGTCTTGGCCGGGGAGGGCAGGCACATACATTTGCAAGCGCTGACGCCCTTGTGAAAGAGCTTGAGCATACCATCCGTCAGGCAGACCGCCTCTATTTATCCATCGACAAGGACGTCCTTTCGCCTGAGACGGTGCATACCGACTGGGATCAGGGCGTGTTCACGCTTGAGCATGTTCAGGATATCGCTCGCCTGTGCTCCCGGGGTTCAGCAGAGCAGCACCCACGACTTGTGGGGTTCGATGTCACCGGTGAATGCTCATCATATACGTTTCAAAGCCTGTTCAAACGCTTTCTGTCTCGCCTGGACGGGCGTGCTGCTGCGCCAGACCATGAAACACTCGCTACCGCTCAGGAAGGGCATCGGAGGGTTAATGCGGAACTATTGCGCTGTCTGCAAAAAGGCGTATGAGATGACCCCGGAATTGTCATCAGCCCGGCAGGGCGGGCAACGCCGCTCATTCTCGGACGGCGTCCAGCCGTCCTCCGAGGTATTCGCCTCGCACATCCGTCCTGTATGTGCCGCTTGGCCGAATAAATCCGCTCTGTTGCCAGCCCAGCGGGGCTCTGAGCACTTTCGGTCGAATCCAATGACAATTTTGGGGTAAATAGTGCAATGGAAAAAAAAGAACAGTGCAATAACTGTTATATAATTACACTATTTCGTTTTTATTACCCTATGCGTTTGATATCAGCCGTAATGCCTTCGAGCCGGTTCGAAGACTCAGTGCTCTGGATCATGGCAACATGGCGCAGGTTTTCGAGCATCTCGGGAGCCTGTTTTTTATAGAGATCCTGCTTGCCCTTGTATTCACCGATCTGCCGGATGATGGAGACAAGGTGATGAGGAATCGCAAGCGATGCGAGATAGTTCGTGCTGAACGATTTCAATACTTTTTCTCCTTCTTTACCATGTGCCTGTAGCTGGATTGAGCCGGTCGAAAAACTGCACCAATTGTACCACGGTAGAAGAGGGGGATTCTACGAAAAACAGGAAGGCCCTGCCGAAGATCGGCAAGGCCTTTGGTTCTTGTATGGTGGAGCTGATCGGGATCGAACCGACGACCTCTTGAATGCCATT
>JAAYUK010000096.1 GCA_012517735.1 Nitrospiraceae bacterium | reverse complement strand
GCATGCACCGATGCGACCAAAACAGCGGCGGCCTGACTCTCCCGAACTTCCCGCACATGTTTCGGGGATTGCAGGAAGGTGATTTCACCCGCCCGCACATCAGAAACGCCGGCAATGCCTGTGATTCTCACAGTAGCATCGCCGGCGATCTCACCCTGAACCAGTGCCGCAATGTCATGCAGCGTTATGTCCATGGTTGTATTCCGAAGCGTTATTTTTTCTTCGAAGCGTTGTACTGCTGGATGACCTTGTCGGTGATATCAACGCTGTTATCCATGACCAGTGCCCCGCTTTCATTCTTGTCAAAAATGATCGTGAACTTCTCAGCCTTCGCTACCTGATCGATGATCGCACGCACCTCACGAAGGTTTGCGCCATACAGTTCATCGTACTTCTTCTTCATCTCGTTCTCCGCTTCGGCAAAGAGCTTCTGCGCTTCACGGGCCTGCTTCGCGTACTCCTCTTCCTTCTGCTTGCGGGCTTCCTTCGAGAGCACCGATCCTTTTGCCTCGAGCTCGGAGCGAAGCTTTTCGATCGGTTTGATGCGCTCATTCACCGAGGCCTCTTTTGCCTTTTTGAGCGCCTCCAGTTCGGCAATCGATTTTTTGCCTGCATCCGACTCATTCACGGCACGCATTACATCGATCAGTCCGATTTTCTGCTCTGCAGCAAGCGCAAACCCTGCGGTCAGCGCAACCATGATCAGTGAAAGTACCACCATTCCCATTTTTTTCATCAGAACAAACCTCCAAAAAAACTTGCTCTCCAAAATAGCCACGGGGCGGCCCGTGGTACGGTCTGCGCCGGGTCTATGACCCGACGTGGCTGCTGTACATCACCCGCAGGCATGCCCACAGCCGACAACAAAACAACTAAAACGCTGAACCGGCACCAAATTCAATTCTGCCGGAACTCTCGCCGGGCTTCCGGTCGAGATTGAACCCATACTCAATGCGGATCGGACCGAACGGCGAGAACCAGCGAATGCCACCGCCTGCGGTATAGCGGAGATCCGTTCCGAACTTCTGGCCGCTGGTCCAGCCTCTACCAACGTCAAAGAACGCCACGCCCTTGACCTTCAACTCGTTCAGAATCGGGAAAATGTACTCGACATTTCCGATGACCATTTTGTCGGCTCCGATCGCCTGGCCGGTAATCGGGTCTTTCGGGCCAGCCTCACCATAATCAAGACCGCGGATGGTATCCAGTCCGCCGACATAGAATTTGTGATAGAGCGGAACCTGTTTGCCAAATGCCCCGGAAAGCCAGCCCGCCCTGCCGCGAATGTGAATGGTCGATTCTTCAAAAATCGGGAAATACCAGCTGGAATCCACATAGTTCTTCAGATACCCGACATTGCCGCCGAGACCGGCAAGGGCAACACTGTACTGGTTTCGCGATCCACTGAGCGGGTCCCTGACATTGTCGCGGGAGTCCCGCGTTATGGCGAATGATACCGCGCTCGTTGTCCAGTCGCCTGCCTGCGCCTGAACCGAGGGCGTCGCATTCCAGGCTACGTCGTAGATGGTCGTGAAGTCCAGGTTATAACTCGCGGAAATGCCCCAATATTCCGAAAGCTCCTTGCCTATCATTAATTCGCCGCCCTTGGATTTGCGCTTGTATTCGCTCTGATACTGGCGCGTGTTCTTATACAATGAAGCTCCGAACAAATAGGTCGAATCGAGAAAATACGGATCCCGGTACGCCAATTCCGCATTGCTCATCCGGGTTCCGAGATCCCCCTTTATTTTGATATACTGCCCGCCACCGAACAGATTGGTCTGGGTAATGTCAACGGTCCCGATAAGACCGTCCGTTGAGCTGTAGCCGCCGCCCACCGTGAGAAAACCTGTGTCCTTTTCCTTGACCGCGACATCGAGATCAACAACCTTCTCGTCTTGCCGCGGTTTCGGGTTGATTTCAACCTTGTCGAAATAATTGAGGTTGTTGAGGCGTTCAAACGTCCGCTTCAGGGCCGTTCCATTGAAGGTATCACCCTCGTCAACCCGAATCTGGCGGCGAATGACCTTGTCTTTCGTCTTGGAGTTGCCGGTGATATCGATGCGCCCGATCGCATATTTATCCCCTTCTTCAATGATATAGTTCACCTTGACCGTACGCGTAGCATCATCGGGTTTCAGGTCGGGCATGACCGAGGCGACGGCGAATCCATTGTCCGTATGCTGCTTCGTCAGAGCCTCGGTATCTTTTTTCATGATCGCACCGTTAAACGTCTTGCCCGGCTGCGACTTGATCAGCTTCATCAACTCAGCCGTCTCGAACGTCTTGTTGCCCGTAATCTCGACCGAGGCGAGGGTAAACTGGTCCCCCTCTTCAACCTGGATGGTGATGATCATGCCGAGTTTGTCGGGGGTCAGCTCGATCTTCGGGTCGACTACCTGGATTTTGATATACCCGTTTTCATAATACAATTCCCGGATCTTTACAAGGTCCTTCTGGATATCTTCCTTGTTGTAATACCCGCCGCCCATGACAAATGAATAAAACTTGCGGGTTTCGGTCTTCATGACCTTGCGGAGCTTCCGGGAGGAAATGTTGTTGTTGCCGACAAAAATAATGTCCTTGATGGTGACTTTCTTGCCTTCGTCAATCTGATAGGTGACCTCGACGTCCTCGTCATTCACCTTTCTGACAACCGGGACAACCTTCGCAAGGTAATATCCTTCTTCCTCATAAAATTTGCGGAGCTTGATGGCGTTGTCGTTAATGAGGGTCACATCGGAAATGGCGCCCGGCGACAGTGGCATCTTTTCACGCAGTTCCTTGTCGTCGTACTCCTTGTTTCCCTGGAACGAAACCTTGATGATCGTCGGTTTTTCCTTGATGATATAAACGACCTTGATCCCCCCTTCAAACGGGATCAGTTCGGTCTTGACATCGTCGAAATATCCCATGCGATAAACCGACTTGATATCCTCAGTCGTCTTTTCCTGGGAAAGCTGCTCGCCAACCTTCTGGCTGAGCCGGGACCGGATCGCGCCTTCTTCAATGCGCCGCAGCCCTTTTATCTCGATAGCCGTGACATTCGGCAACAACTCCTCTGCAGCAACGACAACCGCAAAGGCGACGACAAGAATCAGAGCACAGATTATGATAACGGTTTGCTTCAGCGTCATTCTCATACATCCCTCTCCCGGTCGGGTTTCAAAAAAAGTATGCATAGTATACCATACTGATACACCGTGAAATGAATTTCCCCTCTCCTGATACGAGGGACGCAGGTGAGGATCATCTGATATAATATCAATTTATCTGCAAGAACGAAAGGTTCCAAGAGTACTTATGAGCACACACCATGCACTTGCCTTCGACATCGGGGGCTCCAATATACGGGGAGCTGTTGTTGATTCATCGGGAGTTCTGGTCAGCCGCCTGAATGAGCCGACCGGTGCCGGCCCTGCGGATACGCTCATGAAAATGGCGTCCCGGCTGATCTCCGAAACAGATCGGGGGGTTGAAGGAATCGGGGTCGCCGTTGCCGGTATTATTGACCCCTCGGCAGGAACGATTCTCCGTTCGCCGAATATCCCGACCTTGGCCGGCATGGCCCCGGCCGCGCTGCTGCAGGAGCGTTTCGGCCTTCGGGCGGAGATTGCCAACGATGCCAACGCTGCAGCGCTTGGTGAAAAATGGCTTGGTTCCGGCAGAAATTTCAGTAATTTCGTGCTCCTGACGCTCGGTACCGGCATCGGTTGCGGAGTCGTCATGCACGACATGCTGCTGCCTGTTGCCGCTGAAGCCGGGCATATGAGTATTGCAAACGACGGGCCGACCTGCGGCTGCGGAAACATTGGTTGCCTCGAACAGTTTGCCTCGGCGTCCGCCATTATCGGCAGGGCAATGGCCGAAATTGAAAAAGGGGCACCCTCCCTGCTTCGGGAGCTGCATCAGGGGAACTTTTATAAAATGACCGCGGAAAATGTGTATGCGGCGGCGCTTGAGGGCGACTCCCTCGCCAGAACGGTTCTGCGCGATGCCGGACGCGCGCTGGGAGTCGGCATGGCGAATCTGGTCAATATCTTCAGCCCTGAGGCGATTATCGTCACCGGGGGACTGACCGGCGCATGGAAAATCTACGGGGAGGCCGCATCAGCCGAAGCTGCGCGCCGTTCGTTGCCGGAGCTTTTTGCGAAAACGCAGATCATTGTTTCTCCGGTTTTTGATGATGCAGGGCTCTACGGTGCTGCGCAACTGGTTTTCCAGACTTGTGCTCCAAAGGAAAGCATCTCCTGACCATGCAGAAAAATATCAGGAATTTTTCGATCATTGCTCATATCGACCACGGGAAATCGACCCTCGCAGATCGTATTCTGGAGTACACTGGGGCACTCAGTTCCCGTGAAATGATGGCACAGGTGCTCGACTCGATGGACCTGGAGCGCGAACGGGGCATCACCATCAAGGCCCATGCCGTCCGCCTGAATTATCTGGCGGATGATGGCCGACAGTATATTCTGAATCTCATTGACACCCCTGGGCATGTCGATTTTTCGTATGAAGTCTCCCGCAGCCTCGCCTCCTGTGAAGGCTGCCTGCTGGTGGTCGATGCAACACAGGGCGTCGAAGCACAGACGCTTGCCAATACCTACCTTGCCATTGATCATAACCACGAAATCATCCCGGTGATCAACAAGATCGACCTCCCGGGGGCCGAGATCGACCGGGTCAAGGACCAGATTGAAGATGTCGTCGGTATAGACGCGTCGGAGGCTGTGCTCGCCAGCGCAAAAGAAGGCATCGGGACCAAGGAGATTCTTGAAGCTATCGTCAAAAAGATTCCCGCGCCGAAGGGCTCTGACGATCAGCCGCTGAAAGCGCTGATTTTTGATTCGTGGTTTGATAACTATCAAGGCGTTATCATGCTCGTTCGGGTATTTGACGGCAAACTGAAGCCCGGCATGAAAATCAGGCTCATGGCGGTCGGCACCGAGTATGAGGTCGGCAAGGTCGGCCACCTCACCCCCAAAGCAGTTGATGCGGGGGAACTTACCTCCGGTGAGGTCGGCTATGTCATTGCCGGCATAAAAAATATCACCGATACCAAGATCGGCGATACGATCACCGATGTGGCGCGCCCGGCAGACAGGCCCCTCGAAGGATATAAAGAGATCAAACCGATGGTTTTCTGCGGTTTTTATCCGATCGAAACGCACGAATACGAAAACCTGAAGACCGCCCTCGAAAAACTCCGCCTGAACGACTCTTCGTTCAGTTATGAGCCGGAGACCTCGTCCGCACTCGGGTTCGGATTCCGCTGCGGGTTTCTCGGCCTGCTCCATATGGAGATTGTCAAGGAGCGCCTTGAGCGCGAATTTCAGCTCTCGCTCATCAGTACGGCTCCGACGGTCATTTACCGTGTTACGAAGACTGACGGCACCGTCATCTCAGTTGACAACCCGAGCAGCCTGCCGCAACAGTTCGAGAAGATCGAGGAACCGTATGTCAAGGTTTCCATCTTCGTTCCGCAGCAATATGTCGGGCAGATGCTTGAGCTCTGCCAGTCGAAGCGCGGCATTCAGAAAGATTTCGCTTACATCAGCAAGGATCGCATCATGCTCACCTATGAACTGCCCCTGAACGAAATCCTCTGGGATTTTTACGACAGCCTCAAGTCGCTCTCGCGCGGCTATGCTTCAATGGACTACGAGTTCCTCGGGTATCAGGCATCAAGCCTTATCCGGCTTGACATCCTGATCAACGGTGAACCGGTCGACGCGCTCTCGCTCATTGTTCACCGGGACAATGCGTACTATCGCGGCCGCGAAATCGTTGAGAAGCTCCGGCAGGTTATCCCCCGCCAGATGTTCGAAATCGCCATTCAGGCTGCTATCGGCAGCAAGATCATTGCCCGTGAGTCGGTCAAGGCAATGCGCAAGGATGTTCTTGCCAAATGCTACGGCGGCGACATCACACGCAAGCGCAAGCTTCTCGAAAAGCAGAAAGAGGGCAAAAAAAAGATGAAACAGATTGGACGGGTCGAGATTCCCCAGGAGGCGTTCCTCTCCGTCCTGAAAGTGAAGGAATAATCATGGACCCACATCAGCAGAACCCGATGGATGAAACGCTCGCCACCGAGCCCCCAAAACAGAAAAAGCCCCGCTCTTCAGTTGTCTGGGAAAACACCAAGGCGTTGCTCCTTGCGTTTTTCATCGCGTTTTTTATCATCCGCCCCTTTATTGTCCAGGCGTTCAAAATACCGTCCGGTTCGATGATCCCCTCCCTGCTGATCGGCGATCATCTTCTGGTAAACAAATTCCTTATCGGAACAACAGTCGAAATTCCGTTCACCAATATCACGCTTTTTCACATGCCGGGGCTGCGCAAACCGGAGCGGGGCGATATTGTCGTTTTCAAGTACCCTGAGGATCCGAACCGCGATTTTATCAAACGGATCATCGCGGTAGAGGGCGATCTCATCGAGGGACGCCAGAAGCGGGTATTTGTGAATGGTGTCGAGCTGAAGGAACCGTATGTCCAGCATGTTGACCGTCTGCCTGCGGTCGGCCAGATGGCGCGCCGCGATACCTTCGGTCCCGAGATCGTCCCGAAAGGCAAGCTCTTCGTGATGGGAGACAACCGGGATGCCAGCTATGACAGCCGGTTCTGGGGGTATGTCGATCGCAAGGATCTGCGCGGCAAGGCCTTCATCATTTACTGGTCATGGGACAGTGATACCAATTCGCCGCGCTTCAGCCGGATCGGCACTTTGATCCATTGATGATTTGAGCTTGCAGCATGATGATTGCACGACAAAAAAATGCTGAACACTGCCTGGAAAAATCCGCCGGACAAGCGGGCGCAGGGGATGCCGGTCCGCATTCATACCCCTGCAATCTGCTATGATGTAATATGTTTACCGGACTGATCATGGAGGCCGGAACCGTTCATTCGCTTGAGGTGCGAGGGCCTTCCGGCACGCTGGAAATCAAATGCTCCGAAGTTCATAAAGATGCTTCGCTCGGCGACAGCATTGCAGTCAACGGAGTTTGTCTTACGGTCACCTCGATCAGAAACGGCATTCTCTCCTTCGACGTTTCGTTCGCCACGCTGGAGAGCACCAATCTCGGCTCCCTGAAACGCGGTGAATGCGTCAACCTTGAACCCTCTCTCCGGCTCAACTCTAAATTGGGAGGCCACTTTGTGACCGGCCATGTTGAGTCGGTCGGAACGATTCGTTCGGTCACCAAAACCGGGAATGCCGTCACCGTTGAGATTGCCGCCCCGGCGTCGCTCCTGCAGTATCTCATTCCTAAAGGATCCGTGGCGGTTGACGGCATCAGTCTGACGGTAGTTGATGTCCTGAGCGACGCGTTTACCCTTGTCATCATTCCGCATACAGCCGATATTACAACGATCGGACGAAAAAAGGCCGGAGATACGGTCAATCTCGAATCTGACCTGCTCGCCAAATATGTCGCAAAATGCATCCGGAACGCACCGGCGGCTCAAACCCCGGAACAACGCGATGCAACGCTGATGGATGCTCTTCGCCGCTCCGGTTTTCTCGGCTGATCACTCAATCCTGAGTATCTGTCCATCTTTCAGCATCGAGATATTGCGGAGCCCGAGTTTTCTGATCTCGGATTCAATGATTTTCTGGTATTGCGGCTTCGGATGGGTAATATAAATCCGCTTTGGCAGAACCTTCAAGCCCTGCAGTTCCCCCCGCAACAGAGACGCGGTAAGATGCCCGGTTTTTACCGCAAGGTCCGCAAGTTTGTTGGGAAATGAGGTTTCGATGATCAGGGCATCCAGGTGCCGTTTGCCGAGATACTTCCAGGTACCAGGCGTAGGTCCCGTGTCGCCGGTATAAAACAGGCTCTTTCCTTCGCCATCTTCGACCAGATACCCGACCGCAGGAACTGAATGCACAACAGGAACCGGGGTAATGCGATAGCCGTTCAGACGGATAGCCTTCCCTTCCTGCGCAGCACGGTAATTCAGCACTGCTGATTCATAGTTCGGGATAATCGTAAAATCGGGCCAGAGCTTGTCATTCAGCACATTCTGCCGGATTGTTTCAAGCACGGACGGGATGCTGATCATGCTCACCTGCTGCTGACGCCCCGACACAATGATATTGTCCGCAAGAAACGTTATGTCGCGCACATGATCGAGATGGGCATGGGTAATGAAGATATGCTTTATCTTGAGCTGGGCCCGCTCAGGAAGAACACTGGTGAGACTTCCCGCATCAAAAACGATGCTGCCGTCGAGCAGAAAGCTCGGCGGGTTATGACCGGGAAATTCTGCGCCGGAACAACCAAGAACCTTGATCTTCACCTGCCCTCCCCGCAACCTGTCCTGGAGCATTCTAGCAGAATCAATTCATGCTTGCAACCGCCATGTGCCTGTGCTATTGTATCGATATATCCAGAAATCTTCATATTTTTCACATCATTTGCAGGGGAGGGCGACACATGGGGCTCCGGTTGTTGTTCCTGATGCTTGCTGCTGCAGTGGTTTGTTGCGTCCCGGCTTTTGCAGGAGATGCCCTTGAGCGCGGAATCGCGGAATTTCGGGAAGACCGCCTTGAAGAAGCGCTCGCCCTCTTTGAAGAAGCGCTCAAAGAGCGGCCTGACGATCCGAACGTGCTCCTGAACATAGGCATGGTGCAGCGGGAGCTCCAGAACCAGGACGCCGCCATCGCCGCTTTTGAGCGGGTTCTTGCGATCAGGCCGGAAGCGGATACTGCCCGGCGATACCTTGCCGACATGCTCCTCAGCAAGGGGAAGGCCTCTGAAGCCCAAGCGGTTCTCCAGCCGGCGCTTCAACGGAGGGCTCAGCCCTATGGCGAGTTTGTCTTCCTGAACGGTCTCATTCTCGCAAAGCTCGGTAAAACCGATGAGGCCATGACCGCTTTTATTGATGCCAAGGCCCTCGACAGTCGTCTTGGCCAGCAGGCAGACTTCCAGATCGCAACCCTGCAGGTCGCAAAAAAAGATTATTCAGCAGCGCAGAAATCGTTCCGCGGTCTCATTACGCAGGATCCGAACTCACACTGGGCGCTCTTCTCGGAAGATTACCTTCAGGCGCTCGAAAAAATGCCCCCCAAATGGCGGCTCATTTTCGGAACCGGGCTTCAGTATGACGACAACGTATTCGCGATTCCCGACAACCCCGCACTTGTGGACACCGACAGAAAAGCTGACTGGAAAAGCGTATCGTATTGGCTTGGAGAAGCAACGGTATTTGAAAGCGGCCCCTTCAATCTGAAAGCATCATATGGGGGCAATTATTCACGCTATTTCCACAAAAATTATGAGAAACGTGAGCCGGGGCAGACCATATTCAGCCTCGACACGATCAACCACACCGTTTCGCTGATGCCCTCATACAATACACAAAGCTCGGTTTCGTCTCTTCTGTTCTCCTATGCATACTGGTCGGTCGATTACACAACGTATCAACAGACCCTGACCGTTTCGCCTTCGCATACCTTTGTCCTTGCGGATAATCATCTTGGACAGGTCATGCTCCGCTACCGGAAAACCGACAGCACCTTCGACTGGTCGGTAAAAAAGTTCGGTCGCTCACCCGATCCGTCGGAAGACCGGGACAGCAACAACTACGCTGCAGGACTGGGATACTTCTTCACATTTCTTGATGGCAACGCGCTTCTGAGCGTGCGGGCAGAATTCGATAAAAACGACGCCGACGGCCGCAACTGGGATTATACCGGGTACAAGGCGTCCGCCGGCCTTCTCATCCCGATCGTCAAAAATGCGGTCAAATTCAATCTTTATGGCGAATATTATTATCAACAGTATGATCACGATAATACGATGTATGGTATCAAACGACGTGATGAAACATGGCTGATCCAGCCCACGCTGACGTTTGAGCTTTCAAAAAACGTCGATTTCAATATCGGCTATGCGTATATTTCCGAGCATTCGAACATCGCTGTTTACAAGTACAATAAAAATCTGTTCACCTTCGGCCTCGAATTCAAGCTTTCGGGGAGGTAGATATGAAAAGAACTTCCTTTGTTCTGGTATGCGCAACGCTGCTCCTGTTCTGTTTTTCTGCTGCGGCATTTGCTGAACTGGCCGGCACAGCAACCAAGGTTGAAGGCCGGGCAGACATTCTCAAAAGCGGTCAGACGCGCGCGATCGATCTCAAGACCGGAGATGCCGTTCATGTCGGTGATGTTGTCCGGACACTGTCCAATGGCAGGGTTGAGATTACCTTTGTGGATCAATCGACCATCAACCTTGGGCCGCGCGGCAGGCTCGGCATAAACACCTACCTTTTCCGTCCGGCGGAAGAAAAACGGACGGTCGACCTCAACCTCTACCGCGGCCGCATGGGGTTCAATGTTCCCAAGGCGGTCTATGCCGGCAGCGGCAGCAAGTTTGAGATGCGCACCCGAACGGCGGTCGCCGGGGTGCGTGGAACGGGTGGCATTCTGTTGAGCGGGTTGATCAGTCAATGCTTTGTCAATTCCGGATTGATCTGGTTTGGAAACCCGATGGGTTCCGTCATGGTCGGGGCTGGGCAGGCCGGGACTTCAGAAATGGGATCGGTCCCCACCGTCCGGTCACTCAGGCCGGGTGAGTACGAGCGGCAGGAGCGCCTGTTGAAATCGGGCGGCGGCTCGCAAAATGGCTCCGGAGATTCCGGTTTGGCCAATGGAACCTCCATGCCCGAGGGGAATCTTTTCGGTCAGGAGATGCTGTTGAGCCAGCAACTCGACATTCCGGTTACAACCGTTCTTCCACCCTCGTCTGAACCCCAGATTCCGCCGCCGTTTTCGATTTCGGGGTCTCTGGCACCGATGCTTTTATCTCCAGTTGATAGCATAAACCGGCTCAGGTGGTGGGATTCCGGCTACGGCGAACCTGGCACCGCTGGAACGATTTCGGGAGTAACCGTTTCCGGACAGTTCACTTTTTCGGGACTGAATGCCGGGCTTTACAACCTCTCTCATTCCGGGAATTATACGACCGCGGGATGGCTATCACCCATGAGCGGATTTGCGTCGGACGACGAGATGTTATATCTGTACACGGGATCCGGCCTGTTCGGAGCTGTGGGAGCTCCGCTTAACCCGTCCAGCGGAACGATCGGTCCAAAAACCAACAGCACCGGCGGAGAAGTCGGCATGATTGAAAAAAGCGGGTCGGTCTATTGGTATCTTGGAAGACCGTTAAGCGGCTCCTATACACCGCTTTTCGTGAATGCTTCGACCCCTGCAGTGCCGAGCGGATCGTTTTCCTTTACCTCCGCCGGGTTCTTTTTTGACGATTCGCGGCTTATCTGGGAAGCGTATCAGTCGCTCCCAACAAAACCGGCAGCAGTCATGGATCTGTTACTGCCGATCACCTCAGTCGTTACCCGCGTC
>JAAYUK010000095.1 GCA_012517735.1 Nitrospiraceae bacterium | reverse complement strand
CAGGCGGCTCTTTACAAGCAATATATATGCCTATATAGAAAATCAATGAGTTAGCAGTCCAATTAGCATGGGGCACAGTAGTCAGCTCGCCTCAGATGTGTTCCTGTCACCACACCAGGAGCTGGTATCTGGAACAACCGCCTTCCCTGTGAGCCCCCTGGTCACTATTCCCTGCTTACCGTTTTTTCTATCCGTTCCCCGCTCACCCATCACTCATCACGGTCTTTTGTTTACCGTTCACTCATCACTGTTCACTGATTACTGTCTTTATGATTCAGGGAAGAAATCCATCTTGGCCTTGAGCGACGCCTCGATAAAGGCGGTGAAGAGCGGATGCGGCTCGCGTGGACGCGACTTGAACTCCGGGTGGAACTGGCAGCCGAGGAACCACGGGTGATCCTTCAGCTCGACGATCTCGCAGAGCTCGCCGTCCGGAGAAAGCCCGCTGAAAATCACGCCATGCTGCTCAAGAACCTCGCGGTACTTGTTGTTGAACTCGTAGCGGTGGCGGTGGCGTTCCGAAATCTCCCTGGCCCCGTATGCAGCAAAGGCGTGGGTGCCTTCCTGCAGCACGCAGGGGTAAGCGCCGAGACGCATGGTGCCGCCCATCTGCGATTCGGCCGTGCGCTCCTCGACCATGCCGGTGCGGTGGTTGAACCACTTCTCCATCAGGTAGATAATGGGATCGGGCGTCTGCGGATCGAACTCGGTGCTGTGCGCCCTGAGGCCGCAGAGGTTGCGGGCGGTTTCGATGACAGCGAGCTGCATGCCGAGGCAGATACCGAAATACGGCACCTTTTTCTCGCGGGCATAGCGGACCGCCATGATCTTGCCCTCGACCCCGCGAATGCCGAACCCTCCCGGCACCAGGATGCCGTCAACCTCGGCAAGGAGCGATTCGGGGCCGTTCTTTTCGATCGCCTCTGCGTCGACCCAGGCCAGATGCACGCGGGCATTGTTCGCGATGCCGCCGTGGATGAGCGCCTCCTCAAGGCTCTTGTAGGAATCCTTCAGGCCGACATACTTGCCGACGATTGCGATGGTGACTTCATGCTTCGGGTGCTTGATGCGATCGACTACCGATTCCCACGCAGTCGTGTCCGGCGGCGTGACGTTGAGCTGGAGTTTCTTGTCGAGCAGGCGGTCGAGCCCTTCCGCCTTGTATGCAAGCGGCACTTCGTACACGGTTTCGACATCGAGCGCCGAGACAACCGCATCGGCGTCGAGGTTGCAGTGGATGGCGATCTTGCGCTTCATTTCAGCCGGCAGCGGCCGCTCGGTGCGGCAGAGCAGCACATCGGGCTGGATACCGATCTCGCGCAGTTCGTTGACGCTGTGCTGGGTCGGCTTGGTCTTCATCTCGCCGGCTGAGCGGATGAACGGCACGAGCGTGAGGTGGACGTACAGGACATTTTCCTTGCCGACATGGTAGCGGAACTGGCGGATGGCTTCGAGAAACGGCAGGCTTTCGATGTCGCCGACCGTGCCGCCGATCTCGACGATCAAAATATCGAGATCCGGCGCCGCGGCTGACCGGATAGCCTCCTTGATTTCGTCGGTAATATGCGGAACGACCTGAACGGTCGCGCCGAGATAGTCGCCGCGCCGCTCCTTGGTGATGACGTTGAAGTAGATCTTGCCGGTCGTATAGTTGTTGACCACCGACGACCGGAAGCTGGTGAACCGTTCGTAATGGCCGAGATCGAGGTCGGTCTCGCAGCCGTCGTCGGTGACGAACACCTCGCCGTGCTCGAACGGACTCAGGGTGCCGGGATCGACATTGATGTACGGATCGAGCTTCTGAATGGCGACCTTGAGGCCCTTTGCCTCCAGAAGCGCTGCCATGGCCGATGCCGCAATGCCTTTGCCGAGTGCCGAAACAACACCGCCGGTTACGAAGATGTACTTGACCATTGTTGTACCCTCTCCAAATCTTCAGGCGTATCCACGCCGATAGTGTCGTAGTCAGTAATGCCGATGCGGATGCTCATGCCGTTTTCGAGCGCCCGGAGCTGTTCGAGTTTTTCGGCCTGTTCGAGCGTGGTCGGCGCAAGCCCCGCAAACCGCTGCAGCGACGCCTTCCTGAATGCGTAGATGCCATAATGCCGGTACATGCGGACCTGCGCGAATTCCTCCGGCGACAGATAATCCCGGCCGCGCACGAAAACATCCCGATAATACGGCACCGGAGCCCGCGAAAAGTAGAGCGCATAGCCGTCCGGCCCGAAAACCGCCTTCACGACATGCGGATTGAACACGTCCTCCGGCGTTCGTATCTGCCGCACCAGCGTGCCGATATCGGCCCTGGGGTCGTCCATGAGCGCAACCACCTGATCGATCATCTCCGCCCGCATCATCGGCTCGTCGCCCTGCACGTTGACGATCACATCCTGAGGGGAGAGCTCCATGCCTTCCTCGGCAATCCGTACAACCGCCTCGGCGATGCGGTCGGTGCCGGACTGATGCTGATCCGACGTCATCAGCACCCGCCCGCCGAATCCGCGCACCGCGTCCGCGATCCGCTCACTGTCGGTCGCAACAAAAACCGCAGCAATGCGGCGCGCACCACAGGCATTTTCGTAGACATGCTGGACAATCGGTTTGCCGTGTAAAGAGGCGAGGGGTTTTCCAGGGAACCGAGTAGCTCCAAACCGGGCCGGAATAACCACAATAGCAGGCATAACGCGTTTATGATAACATAAATACCGCTGTCGCTTGCTGCCTATGAAAAAAGAGCCATTGCATATCGAGCCATGGATGGGGTCGGCACTCCTCTCGGGAGTGCTTCTGGCCGTTTCATTTCCTACGCTGAACCTCTTCCCGCTTGCGTGGGTGGCGCTCGTACCGCTCCTCATCAGCCTGTATGATCTCGACTCGCGGCGGGCATTCCGGGCTGGATTCCTCTTCGGCATCGTCTATTTTTTCGGAACGACCTACTGGATTTACCATTCCGTGTACCATTACGGCGGCATGCCGCTCGTTCCGAGCGTCTGTCTGGTGCTGGTCCTGTGTTGTTATCTGGCCCTCTATCCGGCCGTCTGCTCGATGCTCATCGCGCGGTTTCTCCGTGAAACGTCCTTGCCCGCGCTGCTGCTCGCCCCACTCTTCTGGACGGTGGGGGAATTCATACGCTCCTACGCATTTACCGGCTTCCCGTGGTCAAGCATTGCGTACAGCCAGTATCAATTCCTTCCAGCAATCCAGATAGCCGATATCGTCGGTGTGTATGGCGTCTCGTTTCTGGTTGTTGCGGTGAACGGGGCGATCGCAGATGCCCTGCTGATCAGGCGCCGCCGCAACGACAAGCCGCTCTTTCCGTACATGCCGACCGTCGTCGGCGCGGCGGTGCTCGGCGTCTCGTTGATCGCGGTTCTCGGATACGGTGCATGGCGCATGCATCAGGACCGTTCTGCCGGATCCGTCCGCGTGGCGATCGTGCAGGGCAATATCGAGCAGGACAAAAAATGGGACGCGGCCTTCCGCGACTACAGCAAAGAGGTATATCGCAGCCTGAGCAGGGAAGCCGCACAGGCGAAACCCGACCTGATCGTCTGGCCTGAAAGCGCAGTACCGTTTGTGTTCGGACGCGACAAGGCGGAAACGGCGGATCTCGTGGCCTTTCAAAAGGAGCTGGATGCCTACCTTCTGCTCGGCGCGATCCTGAAGCGCGACCCCAAAACCGATAATTACACGAACGGCGCGGCGCTGCTCAGCCGGGACGGTTCGCTCTCATATCTGTATGACAAGATTCACCTCGTTCCGTTCGGCGAATATGTGCCGCTGAAATCGGTGCTTTTCTTCGTGGACAAGCTTGCATACGGCATTGGTGACTACGTGCCGGGCGACAGCTATGTCCGGGCGGTAACGCCCTTCGGCAGCTTTGCAACGCTCATCTGCTATGAATCGATCTTCCCCGGGCTGACCCGGAAATTTTATGTGCGCGGCGGCGATTTCCTGGTGGTCATAACCAACGACGCATGGTTCGGCACCACGAACGGCCCGTACCAGCACTTCAGCATGGCGGTCTTTCGGGCAATAGAAACCCGCAAGGCCGTGGTGCGGGCGGCCAACAGCGGCATTTCGGGCGTCATCGACAGCACCGGCCGGATCGGACCGACAACAGCGCTCATGACGCGGGGCGTGCTTTCGACAACGATCCAGAACGACAAGACCATTACGCCGTATACGAAATACGGCGATATATTCAGCTTTGTCTGCATTGCCGCTTCGGTTGTGCTCTTTTTCGGCAGACGCAGGTTTTGAAGGAATTTTGCATTTATCAGGAGGCGTCATCATGATCATGATCAGCGAAATCCAGGAGCGGTTGAAGGGACTGACCGACCGCATTGCTTCACTCCGAGGTTATCTTTGATGTCCCCAAACTGCATGCGGACTTAGCAGCGCTCGAAGCGGACCTGTCCCGTGAAGAGGTCTGGTCCGACCCCGAAAGACTCAGGGAGCTCCAGAAGAAAAAGACCTTGCTCCTCAACACGCTCCAGCCGGTTGACGATGCATTTCAGAAGGCAGCATATCTGGCGGATTCGATCGACATTCTGAAGGAAGACGACGGCGAACTCTTTTTCCCCGAATTTTCGGCGGACATGGACGCCCTTGCGGCGGCAGTCGATACGCTCGAACTGCAGCTGCTGCTCTCGGGAGAGGTGGACCGCAACAATGCTATCGTGACCATTCACCCCGGCGCCGGCGGCACCGAAAGCCAAGACTGGGCGCAGATGCTGATGCGCATGTACCTGAGATGGGCAGAGCGGAAGGGGTACAAAACCGAGATGATCGACCTGCAGACCGGCGACGAAGCAGGCATCAAAGGCGCCACCTTCAGCGTGGAGGGCGAATTCGCCTATGGCTATCTGAAGGGTGAGGCAGGCGTCCACCGGCTGGTCCGCATCTCGCCGTTTGATGCGAACAAGCGCCGCCACACCTCGTTCAGCGCGGTGATCGTCTATCCGGAGATTGCCGATGACATCGCCATCGAGGTGCGCGAGGAGGATATCAAAATCGATACGTTCCGGGCATCGGGCGCCGGCGGACAGCATGTCAACAAGGTATCCTCGGCGGTGCGGCTGACGCATCTGCCGACCGGCATCATTGTCGCCTGCCAGTCCGAGCGGTCGCAGATACGCAACCGCGAAATGGCGATGAAGGTGCTGAAGTCGCGCCTCTACGATCTTGAAGTGCGTGAGCGCGAAAAGAAACTCGACGGGTATGTCGGCGACAAAAAAGACATTGCGTGGGGCAGCCAGATCCGCTCGTATGTCATGCAGCCGTACCGCCTTGTGAAAGATCACCGGACCAACGTCGAAAGCGGCAATGTCGACGCGGTGCTGGACGGCGCGATCGATCCCTTTATTGAGGGGATTCTGAAGGCAAACGCAGGGAAAAAGTGAAAAACAGAAAGGCCCTTTGCGCAAAGCCGGAT
>JAAYUK010000094.1 GCA_012517735.1 Nitrospiraceae bacterium | reverse complement strand
CCGATATCCGTGCCGTACTTCAACACCGTATCACCGACCTTCATGTCCGCCAGTGCGATCTTGTGCCCAAGCGGGATATCCATGACCGCCTTCACTTCCACAGGTTCCTGCGAATCCATATACACGCCCTTTGCTACCTGACCTGACTTGATGTCCACTGTCGCGACACCGACCAGGTCTCCTTTCTCGTGCGCCAGGAAATCAATCATTGCTTACTCCTTTCATCCCGATACCATCAACAAATGAATTACTCTTGCAAAGCAAGAGGGACAATCTCAATGATCAGAGGGGTCCGCTATCCGGACCAAATGCTGCCTGACTGCCGGACCGTTCACATCCTGACTGAGCGCATCCAGCTCGCCAATGGTTTCTTCTCCAAGAGGAATGCCTTTTATCCTGTTTTCCTCCGCTGTACGGTATGAACGCTCCCCTGGAACCAGAATTTCCTCTACCCCCGGACGTTTTCTGCATGCCTTGATACGGTCAATGGTCCGATCAATCCGGGAAAGAAATATCCGTCTTTCCATAAACGCGTCGATATCCAGCAGCATGAAGAAATGCCCGACGTCCTGGGGCCGGCCGGCGTTTGTATACATGGATCCGACATCCGGTCCGATTGCGGCACCCGAAAGGACGCCGCTCAGAACCTCGACCATCAGTGCAAGGGCGTATCCTTTATGACCGGCCATCGTCAGCACGGTTCCCAACAAGGCCTGCTCGGCATCAGTAGTGGGGTTGCCTTCGCGATCAAGCGCCCAGCCCTCAGGAACAGACTTCCCCCTGCGCTTTGCTGCAATGATATTTCCGCGGGCAACCACCGATGTCGCAAGATCGATTTTGACCGGAAATCCCTTTCCGGTCGGGAATGATACGGCTATCGGATTCGTGCCGAAAAAGGCATCGCAGGCACCTGCAGGAGACATGGATGGTTCACAGTTCGTCGTGGCAAGCAGAATCATGCCCTGCCCGGCAGCCCGGTTACAGTAAAAGGACAAAGCGCCGAAATGCTGCGAATTCCGAATGGTAGCTGATGCACAGCCTGCGGAACGTGCCATTGGCACCAGTCTGTCCAAAACTTTCCATGCCTGCACCTGCCCCAGGCCGTTATTGGCGTTTACCGCAATGACTGCTGCACGCTCTTTTTCAATCGTGATATCTGTGTTTGGCTTGATCAGACCCTGCTGGATGCGTCTCATGTAGGTGCCGAATCGGGAGACTCCGTGAGTTGATGTGCCCTGCAGATCAGCCGTCACCAGCGATTTCGCGAGAATGCGGCTGTCGGCCGCTGAAACTCCGACACGCTGTGCCAGTTTCTCGAGGACATCCATGATTGAATCAGCGGAATAGCGCGCCATGGTTTCTTATAGTCAAACCCCGTGCCAATCATAGAACAATGGAAATACAAAGAGATAATATCTATTGTCATCTTGTGTGCCGAAAATGCTAGACTAAATCTGCCCATTATTCGGCACTAAGCCCAAATTTCGGCATGCCCTATGGAGAAACAATGACCAAGGATCCTGCAAAAAAATACCGCCTCCTGCTCCGCTTGAACAACGCCATCATCAGCCAGTACGAACGCGAGGGGCTTTTTCATATGATAGCGGGAGAGATCAGCAGCATTGTTCCCTACGATCGGTTCAGCATCAATCTCTACAATGCCGAAACCGAGGAACTGACCTACTTCGCGGTGGCAGCCGGCGTCAGTCCCGAAGGCATCAGCGAAAAAACCCGGCCGCTCAGAAACGGATCCGTGGCTCAGCGCGTTATTCTCAATCGGAAAGAAGTCGTCGTTCATGACCTTTCCCAGGACAATGACCTGGAAACAGCGCAGTTCATGCGCGATGCGGGATTGAACGCAACCTTTGCGTACCCCATGATTGTCCGTGGCAAGGTGCTGGGCTCAATTCATTTCTCTTTCAAAACGCTCCCCCCCGACGCAGGCGAGGTGCAGGATTTCCTGCGGGACCTGTGCGTTCAGCTTTCACTCGCAATCGACAACATGCTCTCTTATGAACAGTTGCAGAAAACGATACGGAGTCTTGATCGGGAACGCGCTTACCTCATCGATGAAGAATCGTCCCTTCAGTACTCACGGGAACGATTTTTCTATGTCAGCCAGCCCATGATCAGTATCATGAAACAGATCGAACGCATTGCATCAACGGAAGCATCCGTCCTCATTACGGGAGAAACAGGCACCGGCAAAGACCATATCGCACGTATCATTCATTCACTGAGCCCCCGACGCAGACATCTCTTCGTCAAGGTTAATTGCGCCGCCCTCTCTCCGCAGCTGATCGAAAGTGAACTTTTCGGCCATGCAAAGGGCGCATATACAGGAGCCAACGTCCGCAGGATCGGACGTTTTGAGCTTGCTGACAAAGGCACCATTTTTCTCGATGAGATCGGCGAAATCCCGATGCATACCCAAGCGAAGCTTCTGCAGGCCTTGCAGGAAAAGTCATTCGAGCGGGTAGGCGAGAGCAGGACGATATCGGTCGATTTCCGGGTGATAGCCGCCACCAATCAGCATCTGGAAGACAACATCCGGGACAAGACCTTTCGCAAGGACCTTTACTACCGCCTCAACACCATCCCGCTGCATATTCCCCCGCTGCGCGAGCGAAAAGACGACATATCCCTGCTGGTCAAGTGTTTTTCGACGGCGTTTGCAAAAAAACTGCACAAGGCTCCCATCCAGATCAGCCGTTCCGGCATGGATGCCCTGCTCAACTATACATGGCCGGGCAATGTGCGCGAACTTGAAAATGTTATTGAACGGCTGGCGATCATCAACGAAGGCGAATCCCTCACGGAACGGCATATAGCCGCTCTGCTGCATCCCGCGCCGACAGCAGTGGAAAACAACGTCGTTGTTCAGACCCGGGAAGAAGCCGAGCGACAGCTCATTCTTGACGCGCTCAGAAAAAGCAACGGCATGGTTGGAGGATCAAACGGCGCCGCCCGTCTGCTTGGCATGAAAAGAACGACCCTGCAATACAGGATGAAAAAATTGGGGATCGAACTTTTTCGCTTCAGAAGCAGCTCTTGAGCCTGAACCTCCGCATCTGCACAAAGGCTGACAAATCAATTGATCTGGTATAATGTGGTATGCATACGGACGAATACGGCATTACACTCTCCCGGGAAGTACACATCGCGCGGAAAAAAGTGGAAGAGCACCTGCAGGCTGTTCAGGCGTTTGAAGCACAGTACGGCATGCCGAGTGACCTTTTCCTCCGGAAGCTCTCGTCCGGCGAGATTTCGGCGGAGACCGCCGACCATGCCGCGTGGCGGGATCAATGCGCGGCATTGTCACGCTGGCAACAACAGCTCAAAGAGTACGAAACCCTCTACGCCGCATGGAAATAAGAGAGGGCGAACCGGGAATCCCGATTCGCCCTCTCTGCACTTTCTGGCGGTGTTCCTTCTTACTTCTTACTTCTTACTTCCTACTTATTCTTTTAGTGTCCGCCGAAAAAGGTATTGCTGATCCACCAGAGCAATGCAAGTCCGCCGAATCCAATGCCAAAGCTCCAGCCAATCAGCTTCTTTTCGATCGGCAGCAGCGGTTCATATGCAGCATCCTGTTTTGCAAGTTCTTCTGTCAGTTTCGGACTTTCAGCCATGTTATCCTCCTCATCCCGTGATAATCGGCGGCTTCACGCCATGGAAGAATATCCACGATATGGCGAGACCGATCCAGATGATAAACCCGAACAGGGCTATGCAGTAGATGATGGCAAGCCTGCCGACACCCTCTTCCCAGAGCTTCTTGAAGTTCGAGACAACGCCGATGGTAAAGAAAGTCAGCAGGAAGAAGAGCTGACGGAACGTATTCGTTTCATTGCTGATCAGGTTGGAATCTGACATCACCTTCTTGTCCTTCTTGATCTTGTCGCCTTCCGCCTTGACCTTGTCCTTGTTCTCTTTCAGCTTCGCTTCGAGCGTTGCCTTCTGCGTTGGATCCGTCACCGTCGGCAACTGCTTTTCGATGCTTGCAATCTCTTTCTCAAGCGGTTTCGTAATCTTTGCAGACTCCTCAATCCTGTCAGACGGGCCCACACAGATCACGAGGAAAACCGCAAAGGTTCCGATATAGCCGAGAACAAATTTCGGGAATCTGTTCCAGACCTCGCCGATACCGACCGTCTCGCCCGGTTTGCATTCGATGTATTTGCACCAGATGTACGCCAGAATGAACGACCAAACACCGATGAAGATATCGATAAACATCTTGACGGTCGTCGCAGTCATCGTGATCCATCCGTCGACATAGTTGATGCCAGCTTCGGCAAGCGCCTTGCCTCTGATAAGGCCGTCGGTCATCGCACCGCTGGTTACTGCTGCCCCGTCGGTCTTGACTGCAAGACCCATCCAGGCGCCGGCGACAAGCGGCTCCTGCCAGAGGAATTCACGTGCTGCAAACGGCAGCAGAACCAGTTCGACCACCGCAAAAATAACGACCAGCGAAGAAACCATGATCGGAACAACCGGACGCGCCCGGATCGCACCGCCGGTGGCAATGGCTGCGGAGACGCCGCAAATCGAAATGCCCGAGGCAAGCGGAGCTGCCCACTCGCGGCTGAACTTGAAATACTTGCGGGCCATCCAGTATACGAGCGCCCAGTAAATGAGATACGCCTCGAGAATGGCGCACAGTCCCCGGAAGATGATATTTGATGCCAGACTCAGCTGCTGGGCCGCTTTGACACCAAGCGCACACCCCATGATGACGATGGCGGTCTTGACATAGAGTTCCGGTTTCGTCGACTCCTTCATCAGATTGGTCACACCCGGGAAGAAGTTACCGACAACGAGGCCGGCGATCAAGGCGAATATATAGCCTGCTTCACCCGAGAGTCGAAGCGACCAGGGAATGCCTGCTTTCTGCGGCTCAAGCACTGCAATATAGGCGAAATGACCGGCCGCCCAGCAAATATACGCCACCCAGAATGTTATCGTAAAGCCCAATGCAAACTTGGCGACGTTCCCTCGCATGAGGATGGTGCCGATGCCCATCACCACCATCATGAAAAGATAGGTAAAAACAACCGACAGGAGCGGATGCGTACCCGCCTTTTCGTACTTGTCTCCGACCTTCAGCGTTGCTGCTTCCTTTACGACAACCGTCTCGGTCTTGCCGTCGGATTTCTTCAGGGTGACCTTGTCCCCTTCGATCTTGACGACCTCGCCTTTTACTCCTTGATACTCTTTTGATACCGGCTGAACGATCTTTGATACATCGGTCCATGTCCGGGTATTGGCTGCCCACCCGAGCAGGTCAACGCCGCCGAAGACGCCCAGGCCAAACAGGAAAATAACAACGCCGAGTATGAGCGATAGCCAGTCTTCATTTATGCCGCCCTTGTGCTCTTCCACGCAATGCCTCCCTTTCTCAAAAATCTCTGCTGATGCCGCCCTTGCTGATGCATGGACGATTCTCTCATTTGTTCCCCTCTGCCACCTCCTTTGTCGTTCAGAATCGGTCCCCCAAATCACATAAAAAATCCATGTGCCAGACTACGCACATGGATTCTGAAAGCAAATACAAGGCCAAACCATAAAGATATTGAAAATATTGAGTTTATCTGCCACACACCGTCGACCGATGTTTCTTTAGGGAAACATCGGTCGACGGTGTGTTTCACGGAAGAAACCTATTCAATCCCATAATCCTTCATTTTTTTCCAGAGCGCCTTGCGGCCGATCCCGAGCAAGCGGGCTGCGTCCTGCTTTTTCCCGGAAGTCTCCGCAAGCGCTTTCATGATGCGGGTTTTCTCCATGCACTTGACGCTCTCTTCCAGCGTCTGCGTGCCTTTCAGGCATGGCGTGCCGGTGAGCGAAGCCGCAATCTCGTCCGGCAGGTGCTCCAGATCGATCACGCCGTTCTTCGCGAAGATGACCGCCCGCTCGATTGCATGTTTCAACTCGCGGACATTGCCTGGGTAGCGATACGAAAGAAGCGCCGAATATGCCTCTCCCGAAACCGACAACTCTCCGCGATTGAACTGGTCTGCATAGGTCTTCACAAAAAAATCGACCAGGTACGGTACATCCTCAAGCCGCTCCCGCAGCGGCGGAAGGGCGATCGGGACCACATTGATCCGGTAGAACAGATCCTCGCGAAAGGCTCCTGAAGCGACCAGTTCCTTCAGATTACGGCTTGTAGCATACATGCTCCGCACATTCACTTTGGTCGGCTGGTGCGTTCCGAGCCGGGTTATCAGTTTTTCCTCCAGCGCTCTCAAGAGCTTCGGCTGTAACGGCATCGGCACCTCGGCGATTTCATCGAAAAAAATGGTTCCTCCGCATGCGGCAGCAAACTTGCCTTTGCGCGTTTCGGTAGCACCGGTGAACGCACCCTTTTCATAGCCGAACAGCTCGGATTCGAAAAGGTTTTCAGGAATCGCGGCACAGTTGATCTTCACAAACGGTCCGTCAGCCCGGGCGCTCAGTTCGTGAATGGCGTTGGCAACGAGTTCCTTGCCGGTGCCGCTTTCGCCGAGGATAAGCACCGGCGCATCGGTCGCGGCAACCGCCTCAATCCGGTCAAACACCGCTTTCATGGCCGCACTCTCTCCGATAAAGCTCCCCGCTGCCGGGCACTGCCCCAATTTCCTGCGAAGCTGCTGCACCTCGCTTTCCAGCCGCCGGAAGGCAAAAAAACGGTCAAGCAGGACCATCAGTTCGTCATTCGAAAATGGCTTTGCAACATAATCGAAAGCCCCTTCCTTGATCGCCTGCACGGCATCCTTCACATCCGCAAAGGCAGTCATCATGACCACCCCTGACGAAGGAGAAACGGCGCGTGCCCGCGCAAGCACCTCAAAGCCGTTCTTCTTCGGAAGCCGCAGATCCGTAATGATCAGGTCGAACGTATTCGTCTCAATTGCCGAGCAACCCTCCTCTCCGTCTGCACAAACCGTAACGGTGAAGCCCTGACTGGCGAGAAAATGCTGTAATCCGAGGCGTATGGTTGGTTCGTCCTCAATGAGGAGAATGGTTTTCTTCATGAAACCTCCGGAATCCGGACAGAAAACGTTGTTCCTCCGGGAGCAGTATCGACCGACAGCGTGCCGCCGTGCTGTTCCACGATGGCCTTGCTGACGGTAAGGCCGAGGCCGGTTCCCTCGCCAACCTCCTTCGTGGTAAAGAACGGATCAAAAATACGATCAACGATCTCGTGGGGAATTCCGGGGCCGCTGTCCGATATGGCCACAACACACACATGATCATCCCGGTAGGTCCGCACATGGATCGTACCGGTCCCCTCAATAGCCTGTACGGCATTGATGATCAGATTCAGCAGAACCTGTTCCATCTTGTTCGCATCGATTGCCACAGGAGGCAACCCGGCATCAAGGTCGGTCCTGAGAACGATTCCCCGGTTTTCGAGCGTGTAATCGGCAAGCTGCAAAACCTTTTCGACAATTTCGTTCAGTGAAACTGGCTGTATGGAAAGCGGCGCGTTCTTTGCGTAATCGAGCAATTGGCGGACAATCGTCTGAATCCGGTCAAGACCGTCGTTGACCACCATGATATGCTCCTCACGGGTCTTCGGGTCCATCTGGGTTGATTGCAGATTATTGAAACACAGTTTGATGCCACCGAGAGGATTGTTGATTTCGTGTGCAACCCCCGCAGAGAGCTGGCCGAGGGCTGCCAGCTTTTCGGTGTGCATCAATTGCTTTTCCAGCTCTGCGGTCTTGCGCAGCTTCTCCTCCGCCTCAAGCAGGTGCCGGGCAAGGAGATTGAAAGAGTTGTTCAGTTCGCCGATTTCATCGCTTCTTTCCGCTTCTGAACTTCCTGTCAGCGGTTCGGCGCCGCTGGCGATATTCCGGAACCGCGCGGACAGGGTGTCGAGCGGCTTTGCCACCAGATGCCGAAACGTGAGCGACAGACCGAGAAAAAGAATAAAAAGAACAAAAAAACCGAAGAGAAATGTATCGGTCGCAATTCTCTGCGCCTTGGCGAACGCCACGTCAAGCGGAATGGAGACTGATTCGACACCCACAACCGCATTCGGCAGCCAGCCATAGCGAGCCTCTGCCCCGAAACGCTCCCGGAGACTCTTCGGCACATTCTTTTCCGAACCATGACACCAGAGACAGCTCTGATCCGAAACGACCGGGCGGGCAAAGACCAGGATTTCCTTGCCGCCGACCGACTCGATCCCCCGCCAGGAAGACATCTCCCGATGTTCTTCAAAAAAAAGCCGCATGCGCTCATGAAATGCATCCGACCGGTTGCGCGGATTCAGCGGCACCGGGGAAGACCTCTTGAAGGAATAATCCGGAAGCTCCGCATTGAATCTCCGCATTACTTCATGCGAAATATGCGTGGTGGACATCGCCTCAATGATGAAATCTTCCTGCGACTTGTTGCGGCGGAGAATATCGGCCATGGTCGGCCGCAGGGTATCCCGGACATAGTCGCCCAGGGAATGCGTTTGCGTCATGATGATCTCGGTCTTGTCTGCCGCGTCGCGGATCGCCTGTGATCTGAGGTAATAGAATAAAGCCATTGAGACAATCGCTGAAAAAAGAAGCAAATACAGGCCGACCGCCAGTCCGAATTTCAGACCAAGGCTCGATTGCACACGCTGAAGCATAAAATAGTCTAGCATTATTAATACCACAAAAACAGCCATGATGTTTCTTTGAGGAAACGTCTTTGCCCGCAATCATCTCTCTCGTCATCTGAAGCCGACCCCAACCAATCGCAATAAAATTTTATTTACCAATGAGTTATCAATATGGATCCCATTTGAAATTCAGATCATTCCATGCTAAGATAGTGAGGTATCTCCTTGAGCTACACATACGCAAGTTCAACCAGGCAAAGAAAGCGAATCATTTCTTATGGCATATATCGTTCCATTCCGAGGTGTTGTGTATAACACAGAACGGGTTGCGGGCAATGACGTCATTGCACCACCGTACGACGTCATACCGCCTGCCCTGCGGGAAAAACTGTACGAGAAAAGTCCGTTCAATATCGTCCGGATCGATTTCGGCAAGGACGAACCCGGAGACTCCGATACTGAGAACAAATATACGCGGGCAGCGTCATCGTTCTCTTCATGGCTGGCAGACGGCATTCTGGTGCAGGATCAGGCAGAGATTTTTTATGGGTATGAAATAACCTATTCAGTCTTTGGTGAAACACGCACGTTGCGCGGTATTCTTGGTCTGCTCCGGCTCGAAGAACTCGGGACCGGCGTCTTTCCGCACGAAGAAACGCGCCCGAAAGCAAAGGCCGACCGTCTGAATCTCATGTATGCCACCGGCGCCAATACCAGCCCCATTTTCGGTCTGTACAACAGTCCGGCAAACGTCAGCAATACGATCATCAAGGGGATTTCAACGGAACCGTATCTCGCCACGACCGACAGTGACGGAGCGGAGCATCGTCTTCACAAGATACACGATGCGTCCCAGATCAGCCGGATTCAGGCGGAACTGTCCGACAAGCCGATCTTCATTGCTGACGGACACCATCGGTATGAAGTCGCCCTCGCCTTCAAGAAAGAGATGGACCAGAAGACCAACCGACCGGCGGATGATGCGACGCCAAAACCGTGGGACTATGTCCTCATGTTCTTTGCCAATATCGCCGATGAGGGTCTTACCATTCTTCCTACGCACCGCCTTATCAAGGGAGTGAGCGCGCCGCAGACCGTGCTCGACAAATTGACCTCAGACTTCGAGATTGTCAAAATGCCGGCCTCTGCCGATATCGGCTCCACCATGCGGACTGAAGGCAAACATGCATTCGGGCTCTACATGCGCAATCAGGACGGCTGGTACTTGCTCCGTTACCGGGGAGGCAAACTGCAGGACATCAACCCGGCACTCGGAGAGCTCGATGTCGTGATCATGCACCAGCTCATCATCAACCGCGACCTCATGGTGAATGAAATCGCCTATGAAATGAGCGCCGCTGAGGCCGTCAGCCGGGTCAACAGCGGCGACTTTGATGCGGCATTCTTCCTGAATGCGACGGAAGTCGGCGATCTTGAACGCGTTGCGGGAGCTGGCCTCAGAATGCCCGCCAAGTCGACCTATTTTTATCCAAAGCTGCTCACCGGCCTCGTGATCAACAAGTTTCTGCATGGCGGCCACGCCAAATAATGGGAGGGGTTTGCTCCGATGCCGCAGGCGCGATCGAAGCATGGTAATAACGGAATAACGCAACCATTTTGGAGGAGAGTATGGCAATACGGGTAGCAATCAACGGATTCGGACGCATCGGCCGCGTTTTCTTTCGCGTATCACACGGCTTCAACGATATCGAGTTTGTGGCGATCAACGACCTGACCGATGCAAAGACACTCGCGCATCTCCTGAAATATGACTCTGTGCATGGCATTTTCGGCGCCGACGTCAAGGCAGGCGAAAACTCCCTGATTGTCGACGGCAAGGAAATCAGGATTACCTCCGAAACTGCGCCCGAAAAACTTCCCTGGAAAGAACTCGGCGTTGACCTCGTTGTCGAATCGACCGGCCGTTTCACGGATAAGGCCTCGGCATCCAAACATCTTGAGGCGGGGGCAAAGTGGGTCATCATTTCCGCGCCGGCAAAAGACGAGGATATCACCGTATGCCTGGGTGTCAACGAAGAGAAGCTTGATCCGGCAGTACATAAAGTCATCTCGAACGCCTCCTGCACAACGAACTGCCTCGCCCCGGTGGCAAAAGTTCTCCATAATGAATTCGGCATCATTCGTGGTCTTGTGACGACCGTGCATTCATATACCAATGACCAGCGCATCCTCGACCTGCCTCACAAGGATCTCCGCAGGGCACGGGCTGCTGCCGCTTCAATGATTCCGACAACCACCGGTGCTGCAAAAGCGGTCGGACTGGTCCTGCCTGAACTCAAGGGAAAGCTCGACGGCATGTCCATCCGCGTTCCCACCACCAACGTCTCGGTGATCGACCTTGTAGCGGAGCTGAAGACCGACGTTACGGTTGAAGAAGTGAACGCCGCACTGAAAAAGCATGCCGATGGTTCGATGAAAGGATACCTCGCGTACTGCACCGAACCGCTTGTCTCGATCGATTTTAACGGTAACCAGTACTCTTCGACGGTGGATGCGCTCAGCACCAAGGTGATCGAAAAACGCATGGTGAAGGTCATTTCGTGGTACGACAATGAATCGGGATACAGCTCGCGGGTCCGCGACCTGATTCTCTATATCAACAGCCGGAGGTAACGGGCCATGGCAAAGAAAACCGGCGCACCGGTCGAGATCAAGGACATTCTTGGAAAGCTGACGATTGAGGATCTGCCGGTCCGCGGGAAGCGCGTCTTTATCCGTGCGGATTTCAATGTGCCGATTGACGGCAACATGATGATCACGGACGACCGGCGCATCCGGTCGACACTGCCGACCATCAATTATGCAATTGATGAAGGGGCCAGGGTCATTCTTGCTTCGCATCTGGGCAGACCGAAAGGAAAGGTCGATCCTCGGTTCAGCCTGGCACCGGTAGCCAAGCGGCTGCAGCGCCTTCTGAACAAAGAGGTCATCTTTGCCCCGGACTGCATCGGCCCGCAGGTTGAGAATATTGTCGGCAAGATGAAGGACGGCGATGTGGTTCTGCTCGAAAACCTCAGATACCACCCTGAAGAGGAAAAGAACGACGAGGCATTTGCAAAATCGCTTGCAAAACTTGCTGACTATTATGTCAATGACGCTTTCGGCGCTGCGCATCGTGCCCATGCCTCGACTGCAGGAATCACCAAGTTTCTCCCGTCTGCAGCCGGCCTGCTCATGAAAAAGGAGATCGAGTACCTCAAGGGCGCCGTGGAGAGCCCGGTAAGACCATTCGTGGCCATTCTGGGCGGATCAAAGGTTTCAGGCAAGATCGGCGTTCTTGAAAACCTTGCGGACAAGGTTGACAAGGTAATCGTCGGTGGAGGCATGGCCTTTACGTTCATCAAGGCCATGGGCTATGAAATCGGCGATTCCCTCTGTGAAACCGACATGCTGGAATTCTCCGCCAACATCATCCAGAAGCTCCGGCAGAATAATGTGAAGTTTTATCTGCCGGTGGATTGCGTTATCGCCCAGACGGTCGAAGCGGGAGCCGAGACAAAGATTGTCACTACGCAGGAAATCCCGAAGGGCTGGCGTGCGCTCGATATCGGTCCTGCATCGGTGAAACTCTTCTCCGAAGCACTGCAGGACGCGAAGACCATCATCTGGAACGGCCCGATGGGCGTGTTCGAGATCGATGCCTTCTCGCGCGGCACATATGCAATAGCACACTCCGTTGCCGATGCATACGCAATGACGATTATCGGCGGCGGCGACACCGACTTTGCGGTGCATAAAGCGGGAGTAACGGATGCGATGTCGTTTATCTCGACGGGCGGCGGTGCATCGCTCGAACTGCTGGAGGGCAAAGACCTTCCCGGCCTGTCTGCACTGACCGACAGAACCGAGCAGAATCAGTAATCGGTAATCAGTAATAAGTGATGGGTAATGAGTAAAGACGAGGGAGGAATGTTTCGCGCAAGAAACATTCCTCCCTCGTCCATTATTTGAACTGTTCTTTTTTCACAAAAAAAGAGCGGTGGGAGTATCCTCACCGCTCTTTTCCTTCTCAAAAACCTTCGTCAGGAAACCAGCTGAAGCCTGCTGTCCGGTTCTTCGCTACACGCCTTGAAAGGAAGTTTCTCTGTCAGGGACAGGATTCCACGCTTCATCTCTACAATCGACGGCTGTTTGCATTCGAAACGCTCGATGATAAAATGTGCCGCATCCTCCGGCTTGATGATATCTCCGCACGTAAAGATATCGACTGCTGCATAACCATACTCAGGCCAAGTGTGGATAGAGAGATGAGATTCAGCGATAACTACCATACCACTGATACCGAACGGGCTGAATTCATGGAAGGAAACATCGATGATCGTTGCCTTGGCATGCTTTGCTGCAGAGACGAGAGCCTCTTTTACCTTGCCAAGATCTTTGAGAATCTCTTGATTACAGTCCTTCAACTCCACTAAAAGATGGGTACCTAAAGCATACAATTCCGTGCCCTCCTTAACGCAGATTCGAAGGGGCTACACCCCTCCTGAGCTAAATATATTACGGAACACTGGCCAGCCTTGTCAAGAAAATCCCAGGTTGTTGCAAAAAAACCAATGCTGCCAGTAATATCTATCAATTCTAGCACACACGTGGGGGGATAACATGCAGGAGATCATCAAGCCGCTGATTCAGAAAAACAACACCAAGATCATCTTTGCGGTACTGGACGGGCTCGGAGGCTTTCCGGTTGACGGCAAAACCGAGCTTGAGACCGCCGCCACGCCGCATATGGATGCACTCGCCCGCATTTCTGCCTGCGGCCTCCATACCCCGGTCGGTCCGGGAATCACCCCGGGCAGCGGTCCTGGACACTTGGCCCTGTTCGGCTATGATCCGGTCGCCTGCCAGATCGGCCGCGGCGTTCTGGAGGCCCTCGGCCTCGGCATGGAGGTTCGGAAAACCGATATCACTGTTCGCTGCAACTATGCGACCATCCGTGATGGTGTCATTGTGGACCGCCGCGCCGGACGAATACCGACCGCCCAAAGCAAAAAAGTTACCGCCAAGCTCCAGAAAGCGATTGCCAAAATAGACAATGTACATGTTCTGATCGCCCCGGGGATGGAACACCGTTTTGCCGTGCGGTTCCGTTTCCCCGAAAAACTGCCGCACGATGCCGCAGATATTCCCGATACCGATCCTCAGCGGGAAGGACTCGCTCCGCTGCCGCCGAAAGCCAGGTCAAAAAATGCCGAACGCGTCGTCGGCATTCTGCATCAGTTCCTTGCTCAGGCAGCAGACGTTCTCAAAAACGAAGAGAAGGCGAACTTTCTCCTGATGCGGGGCTTTTCGGGCATGCCGGATATTCCCATGTTTGGCGAGGCGTATGGACTCAAAGCGCTCGCGATTGCTACGTATCCAATGTATCGAGGCTTGGCCAGACTGATCGATATGGAGGCGCCGATTATTGAAGGGGGGCTCAGCGATCAGTTGCTCTTTCTGAAAAAGAACTGGGAAAACTATGATTTCTTCTTTCTCCATGTGAAGAAAATCGATTCCTATGGCGAAGACGGCAATTTCGCCGAAAAGACGGCTCGTATCGAAGAGTTTGATGCCGTGCTGCCCGAAATTCTGGGAATGAATCCTGACGTGCTGGTTATTACCGGCGACCACTCAACCCCGGCTGCCATGAAAGGCCACAGCTGGCATCCGGTACCGGTACTTATCAAGGGGCCGTATGTGTACGGCGGGTTCTGCAACAGCTTTACGGAACGGCAATGTCATGGCGGTGAGCTGGGGGTTTTCCCTTCGATACATATTATGCCGATTGCCTTGGCAAATGCGCTTCGCCTGAAAAAATTCGGTGCCTGATGGGGAGGAATGGCGAGGAAAGATGTGTTCGGCCTTTCCTCGCTGTCGGCTTACGTCCTCAATGATGCCTTTTGCACTCCGGCGTCATGCTACCAGCAACTCTCCGCATGATTCGGCGTCACACTGATCAGCTTCGGTTATGAGCCGGGTAAACCCGAGATTCAGGGTCCCCCTGCAGACCATGCCGTCCCGTTCATAGTAGGTGTACAATTCATCCTCCGGCTGCAGTCTGGCGATGCTGCCAAGGCGGACGATCTTGAAGTTGCGCTCTCTCCAGAGACGACCGCTCGGCTTTGTCCGGTTAAAAAAGAACACCACCCCCGGATAGCGCTTGGAAAGGAAACTCTCTTCCTGCACGACAAGATCCATGAGATCCTTGCGGCGGTCTCCCAGTTCGGGAGCAAGATTGGTGATACGATATGCGGTGATCGTAGCAATTTTCAGTCGATAAACACGCACCACAGCCTCCTTGTTGTTCATACTGGCAGACAGATTGTATTCATAAATACAATCAAAAATAGTGCCAGACGGTCATTTCTTTCAACTCATTGAATTACAACTAAATAATTTCTTTAAAGCAGAAATTTGTTTCGAAACGGAAACACTTCACTGTCGATCATGTCTACTTCAGGACACACTCGCGATCTCCTCATGCGCGAAACCATGCTCAAAAACATATCGGCTTCTGCACATCACGAATGCTCCGTCATCCTGGCATTGTCGTTCGCCCGGCAGGACCAGTAACGCCGTTCTGTTGCCAGCCCAGCCGGGATCTGAGCGCTTTCGGTCGAATCCAATGACATCTATGGCGATATTTCACGGAGCACCAAGAGGGGATACGGCCGACCAAGCGGACGCAAACGTCATCCAGTACGGAGCGTCAGCGTCTGTAGTGGCATTTCCAAATCGTCTGATGACATTCAGTGGATTCCCCCTTTTCTGCTGAACGCAGAAAGGCTTTTTGTGAGGCTTCACACCCGGTCAGTGGAAGGATCGGTTGAGATAACGATCATGGTTACCCATTCACAGTTCATACTCACAGCAGCAGGCTGCAGCCCCTCTCACAGCAATTGCATACCCGTTATAATCTTCGAGCAGACCTCCTCCTGAGTCAGTCCGATGCAGTTGACCGTCAGATCCGCATATTTCCGGTACAAAACCAGGCGTTCTTCAAACAGTTCGGCAAAACTCTGATCAGGTCGTTTTGCCAGGCCGCGCGTTTCATAGTCGTGGACGCGGGAGTTGAGTGTTGCGATATCGACATCAAGGAAAACGGTCATCCCGCCGGCCTTGAGATGCTGCATGGCTGCATCACTGTATACCGCGCTTCCACCGGTCGCGACTACACAGTTGCAGCAGGAGAGCCCAAGAAGCACGCGTTCTTCAATAGCCCTCAGGACCAGGTACCCCTGGCTATCGACAATATCCTGCAACAGACTGCCCTCAGCAACCTGGATGAGCACGTCGGTATCGATAAAATCCTTCGATGTCTGCTTGGCCAGAAGGACACCGATCGTACTTTTCCCGGCTCCGGGCATGCCAATGAGTATGACGTTGGACGATGACCTTCTCACTCAGCCTTCCGGGACGCAGGACCGGAATATGGGTTCGCATAATGGTTCAGCCTGACCTTGTCATACTTGAGAGCGCTCTGCGGAACCGGTTTCTTCTGCTCCGCAGGAAAGCCGATACTGATAATTGCTTCCACTTTCAGGTGCGCCGGCAGGCCGAGGACTTTCCTTACGTATCGCTCGGACGTAATTGTTGCCGAATGTTTCCGCTTCCGGATCTGGATCCAGCAGCTGCCAAGACCGAGTGAGTGCGCTGTCATCTGAACGAGAATGGCTGCGATGGAGCAATCCTCCACCCAGACATCGGACTTTCTGCTGTCAGCACAGACGACTATGCCGAGCGCAGCTTTATCCAGAAACTGCGAACCGTGCTCTTTCGCTGAAGCCAGCCGTTTCAGGAGCGCGCGATCATCCACCACAACAAACTCCCACGGCTGATTATCGCGCGATGACGGAGCCCGCAAAAGCGCCTCAATCAGAATATCGCGTACCGGGCTTTCCACTGCCTTCTGAGCATACCGCCGGATACTCCTCCGGCTCCTCAGCAGATCAATCATGGCGCCTCCTGCTAATCGTCCGTCTTCCATATCGCCCCCCTTATTTTACTTAATCGGCTGCTTTTCGGGTTGACAACCATTGTCCCGGACTCACCGCCGTCACCAAATCACTGAATGCAGGGAAAGGATACCAAAATTATAGGGTCAGCAACCCTTCCGGTCAAGAAACTTATCACAATGCATGGAAATAGGGTACGATACAAACATGATCGATACCCATTGCCATCTCGAAATGCAACAATTTGATGAAGACCGGCCGGCAGTCATTTCGCGAGCACTCGCTGCAGGCGTCGAATGCATGATCACCATTGCCTCCGACCTCCCGGGCTGCGAAGGCGCCGTGGGGCTTGCCGGAAAGCACGATGCCGTTTATGCGTCCGTCGGACTTCATCCGCACGATGCCAAGGATATGAGCGATGCCGCCTTTGCCCGTATCAGGGAGCTGGCCGCATCGCCAAAAGTCGTAGCCATTGGTGAAATGGGGCTGGACTACTATTACGATCATTCTCCAAGGGACGTGCAGCGTGCAGTCTTCGCGCAGCAACTCGCATTCGCACACGAGCTCGGCCTGCCGGTCATTGTCCACAGCCGCAATGCGCAGGACGACACCCTCCGGATCCTCGAGGAATCCAAGGTGCGCAAGGGGGTGATGCATTGCTTCTCGGGGGATGTCGCCATGGCCCGGCAGGCGATTGCGCTTGGCTTTCATATCTCGCTGGCTGGACCGGTTACCTTCAAAAATGCAACCTCTCTGAAAGAGGTGGCAAAAATGGTCCCGGATGATCTCCTGTTGATCGAAACCGATGCCCCTTACCTCACTCCCGAACCGCTCCGCGGCAGGCGCAACGAACCCGCATTCGTCGTGCATACCGCGAGACATCTGGCAGAGCTGCGAGGGGTCACATTCGACGATATCGACCGCCTCACGACGCTGAATGCCAAGCGGCTCTTCGGCATCGGAACGCTTCCGGAAGCAAAGTTTACATACCCGATCCGGGATTCGCTCTATCTGAACATTACAAACCGTTGCACCAGCGCGTGCACGTTCTGCGCCAGGTTCCAGAACCGTTTTGTCAAAGGCCATAACCTTATGCTCGACCGTGAACCGACCGCTGAAGAGCTGATCTGCGAGATCGGCGATCCGAAACGCTATCGTGAAATTGTTTTCTGCGGATACGGGGAGCCACTGCTGCGCCTGGATGTGGTTAAAATCGTTGCGGCATGGGTCAAACAGCAGGGAGGTTCGGTGCGGCTCAATACGAACGGGCAGGGAAATCTCATTCACCGGCGAAACATTCTGCTGGAACTGCATGGGCTGATCGATACCGTATCCGTCAGTCTGAATGCGCAGGATGCCGAAACCTATGAACGCATCAGCAGGCCGTCATTTGCTAATGCATACGCTGGAGTGATCGGCTTTATCCGTGCTGCAAAAAAATGCATCCCCAATGTGCAAGTTTCCATTGTGACTGCCGAGGGCGTGGATGTTGTAAAATGTCGCCAGATTGCTGATGAACTCGGCGTCAAGCTGCGTGTTCGTCAGCTCGATAGTGTCGGCTGATCCTGGATCAGATATGAACGCCGTTTCATGCAAGGAGGGCCTCATGAAGAAGTATCTTATGGTTCTGATCGTTTTTGTTCTCGCGTTCTCTCTGGGAGTGGTAACCGGCTGTCAGAAGGCATCCGAGAAAGCTTCAGAAGTAAAGGAAAAGGCTGCTGAAAAGACAAAAGAAGCAAAAGAGAAGGCCGGCGAAATGAAGGACAAGGCAAGCGAGTCGATGCAGAAAGCCGCTGACAAAATTGGCGTCAGCCCAAAGAAAGACGGCGAGAAATAATCCCAGAATTGTCATTAGCCCGGCAGGACAGGCAACGCCGCTCAACTGCCACCCCGAAAAGTCATCGACATTTTCGGGGGCCCCGCTTCCCGGACGGCGTCCAGCCGTCCTCCGAGGTATTCGCCTGGCACATACATCCTGTATGT
>JAAYUK010000093.1 GCA_012517735.1 Nitrospiraceae bacterium | reverse complement strand
GCCGTCGGTAACGAGATTGATGAAGAGAATCGCTGCCGGCAGCATGGGCAGGTATTCCGGCCCCATCCAGAGGACAACGCCGCCGATAAAAACAACCTCGGTAATATTGCACCTGAGCAGATAGGTAAGGTATTTCTGGATATTATCGTAAATCCAGCGGCCCCGCTCGATCGCAGACACAATGGTCGCAAAGTTGTCGTCGCTCAGCACCATGTCTGCCGCCTCTTTTGCGACATCCGTACCGGTTATCCCCATGGCAATGCCGATGTCGGCATGCTTGAGCGCTGGGGCGTCATTGACACCGTCTCCCGTCATCGCGACAATCTCCCCGCGCTTTTTCCAGGCCTTGACGATCTTGAGTTTGTCCATGGGCGAAACGCGCGCATAAACGCTCACCTTGTCGACGACAGCCGCGAATTCGTCATCTGACATTTTTTCGAGCTCTGCACCAGTAAGTACCATTTCGCCCTCGCGATAAAACCCGATTTCTTTTGCAACGGCTACAGCAGTCAATTTGTGGTCTCCGGTGATCATGACCGGCTTGATGTGCACCTGACGGCAGACACGAGTCGCTTCAATCGCCTCGTCGCGCGGCGGATCCATCATGCCGACCAGTCCGAGAAAGACAAGGTTCTGCTCAAGAGCCTCTTCGGTGATCGGATCGCTTGCCCCAAGATCGCGTTGCGCGAACGCGAGCACGCGAAGGGCGTCGTTTGCCATCGACTCGTTTGCCGCGAGAATCCGGGACCGCTGCTCCAGCGTAAGCTCCTGGGCCGTTCCGTCGATCATGATATGGGTGCAGCGATCCATGATCACCTCGGGCGCGCCCTTGGTGAAGGAAACCATGCCACCCCCGGGCATGGAGTGAATGGTGCTCATACGTTTGCGTTCGGAACTGAAGGGTATCTCTTCCTTTCGGGCATATGCATTGCGGATATCGGTGCAGTGAATTCCCCCCTTCATGGCCGCCACAATCAGCGCACCCTCTGTCGGATCACCCTTCACTGCCCATCTGTCGTTAACGTGCTCAAGCAGGGCATCATTACAGAGAACTCCCGCAAGATGTAGCTGGAGGTGCGTCGGCATCTCCCGGGGGATAATCACGTCACCGCCCGAATTCATGATTTTTCCCTCGGGAGCGTACCCGATCCCGGCCACCTCAAAAAAGCGGTCATCGGCAAAATACCGGCGGACCGTCATCTCTCCCTTCGTGAGTGTGCCGGTTTTATCCGAACAGATCACCGTTGTACAGCCGAGGGTTTCAACCGCCGGCATCTTCCGGACGAGTGCATTGCGCTGAGCCATCTGGTGCATGCCGATGGCAAGTGCACCGGTTACGATGGCGGCAAGCGCCTCGGGAACCGCTGCAACTGCGAGCGATACCGCAAACATGACCATGGTCACTACAAACGGAAAATTGATGGTTCCCGCCATCCCTTCCCGGATGATACTCACGGCGGCAACAAAAAAACAGATGCCGATTGCAATGATACCAAGCCATTTTCCGATCTCTTCGGTCCTCTTTTCGAGTGGCGTCTGTTCGGTCACAACGTTTTGTACTTCTTCAGCAATCTTGCCGAACTCGGTCCGCATTCCGGTTGCCACAACAACTGCTTTGCCCCGGCCGTAGCTGACTGTCGTTCCGGTAAAAACCATGTTTCTCCGGTCTGCAACGGAAATATCGCCGGGCATCGCTTCGACCTGTTTAGTGACCGGAAGTGACTCTCCCGTGAATGCTGCTTCGTCACACTTCAGCGAATGTGCATCGATGAGACGGGCATCGGCCGGAATTCTGTCTCCTGCTTCAAGAATAAGTACATCGCCGGGGACCAGCTCGCGGGAAGGCACTTCGGATTCCACCCCGTTGCGCAGGACTGTGATGGTCGGAGAAAGCATCTTTTTGAGGGCATCGAGCGCCCTCCCGGCCCGATACTCCTGCACAAAACCGAGAACAGCACAAAAAACAACGATCATGAGAATGAGGGCGGCGTCGAGAAGCTCTCCGATTATTGCGGACAAAACAGTGGCGGCAAGGAGAATGATGATCAGATAGTTCTTAAACTGATTGAGGAAAAGCTCCCACGGAGAGGCGCGGTCTTCTGCCCTGAGTTCATTCGGACCGAACTCCGCAAGGCGTTTAACCTCCTCACCTGCCTCCAACCCCTTGGCTGGATTACAGGCAAGCAGCGCGCAGACCTGTTCAGCAGGCAACGCATGCCATAGCTCTTTTCCCATGACAATGATCCTCCTCTTTTCATTCGCGCCCAAGCAGCTGAACATCAGCACAGCGGCGCAACATCATGAACGCTCGTATTATGACAACTCCAGCAACAAAAAATATTTTTCGGGAAACTCGTCAATGACATCAAGTTTCAGAAAATTATCTCCAAGAGCATGCCTGAACAAAACATCTATGGACAGAGCAGTGAGAAAATGCATGCACATCCCTGAACGCAAGCGAATCAGCAGAGTGGCAGTCTCTATTCGACCCCACTGCAGTTTTATACAACAAGCCGCAATTCGTAATGCACCCGTAGAAAGAATCACGATCCAGCCAGCAGGTTTCCATACTCATCAAACTCCAGGGGAATATAATCACTCACCCGCTCGCACATGTCGGCAGCGGCATATGCAGCCTCATTCAGCCAGAGTTCGTCGAGATGCAGCGTGTTTCTGATCCTGCCAATCAGTGCAGTCTGATCATCGCTGATCTTCAAGCCCTTGAGCGCCCACTGGATAGCGTCCCGGTCGCTTCCCGGAAAGGGCGGGCAGAATGCCCTGTCCCAAAAGCCTGTTGTTCTGACGTTCATGAGCGTTGCGTGCCAG
>JAAYUK010000092.1 GCA_012517735.1 Nitrospiraceae bacterium | reverse complement strand
TGTTGGGTATTGACAACACGCGGCCGGAAAGCCGCAGTGCCGGTGGTGCTTTGGGTGGAGCCGGGCTGCTGCCGGGTTTGGGTGGTATTGCTTGGGAACGTTGCGCCGCCGCTTTCGATGGCGAAAAGCGCGACAATCAGAGGCAATGCTATGATGATTACGGTTCTCATGGCTCCTTCAAGCTGGAATGTATGGGTAGCCGATGGGATAATTGTAGCACATTTGAACAGCAGCCGCGACGCTGGGCAAGAAAACAGGGCCGGATGGCAGCACGCCATCCGGCCCTTCTGTTTGAATCTATCAGCAGCTGAACTAAACGTTCTCGACCATCTCCCAGACGCCGCACGGGCAGATGCCCGCGCAGAAGCCACAGCCGATGCACTTGTTCTCGTCAACCACATACTCGAACCGGCCGTTGCCGAGATCGACCCGGCTGATGGCCTGCTCGTAGCAGGTGTTCTCGCACATGCGGCAGTCGCGGCAGCTTGCGCACGACATGCAGCGGTTGCCTTCCGCGTTCGGCTCGAACTCCAGCTTGCAGGCTTCATAGTACTGTGTCTTGATGCGTTCGTAGGCGATCTGTTGCTTCACTTCAGGCGCCCTCGGAGCATGGGCCATCTGGTAATGGACCACGTCAGCCACCAGTGCCCCCTGGCCGATGGCGTGCGTGACAAGTCCAAGACCGGTTGCATCGCCTACGCCGTAGACCTTCACATCGGAGGTCTGGCCGAGGTCGCTGACCTGGAGCCAACCCTTTTCGACATGCACGTCGGGCGGCAGGAAGTCGAGCACCGGAACGTCGCCGATGGACATAAAGACCACGTCCGCATCGATGGACGAGCCGTCCTTGAAGTAGAGTTTCTTCGCTGCTGGATCGAACCGCTCGGTGAACTTCGGATAGAGGATCTGCGCGCCCTTGGCAGTAGCAGCCTGCATCTCCTTGCCGAACGCCGCCGGCTTCTGGATATCGACCGCGGTGACTTGGGAAGCGCCGCAGTTGTATGCCTCGATCGCAACGTCCATGCCGACGTTGCCTGCACCGATAACGACGACCTTCTTGTCTTTCAGATCGGGTGCGCTGCCCATGTTCACGCTGCGGAGGAAGTCGTAGGCAGAAGTAATCTGATCGGACCCCGGAAATGCGATCTTGCGCGGCTGGTGCGCGCCGATGGCGACGATGACGATCTCGTTGTTCCGGTAAATCTCTTCAAAGAGCTTCTGGTCGACCCTGGTGTTCAGATGCAGCTTGACACCCAGTTCCGTGAAACGCGAAATTTCCTTCTGAAGGATCTCCTGCGGCAGACGCTCGTGCGGGATGCACATCTCGATTTTGCCGCCAAGCTTTGCTGAGGCTTCGTAGAGCGAAACGGTATGTCCCTTGAGCGCGAGCTGCCATGCCGCACTCATGCCGCCAGGGCCGCCGCCGATGACCGCGACCTTGTGGCCGGTCGGATCGGCTTTTCTCGGGGCAGGGATGTCGAGTGCGAGCTTGCCGAGCTTGTCGATGGCGAGCGGCGCGTCGAGACGTCCGCGGGTGCAGCTCTGCATGCAGAGGTTCGGACAGATGGTGCCGCAGACCGTTGCCGGAAGCGGGCTGTACTGAAGCACAAGGGAGATGGCTTCCGCCAGCTTGCCTTCGCGGATGAGGGTGGCGCGCTTGTGCGACGGAATGTGCGACGGACAGCCTGCTGCGCACGGCGGGGCGTACTTGTCGTTTGCCCAGACCGGGACATTGCGGCGATCCTTGCCGGTCGTAACATACGGAAGCAGGGTGAGGTCATGATCGAGAAACTCGGCAAAGATGCCGCCCTGACCGACCTCCTTTTCCCAGGCAACCTTGCGGAAGTTCTTGATATCGATCTGGTATTTCTTCTTCTGCGCTTTTTCCTGCGGCGTGTAGGCAACGAGCTTCTTCCAGTCGTCGATCGATCTGGTCAGCTCTCCGTAGTACTCGGTACGGTCGATCGCTTCAAGGTATGGCTTCATGTTCGTGGTGAGCCATTCCCAGTCTGTCTCGCTTAGGTCCAGGAGCTTGACGTCGCGCTCGCTGTACCCTTCGATCTTGCCCCGGAAATAGATGGTGCCGCCGACCATGCCAACGCATGGACGGTAGCCGAGGATGTTTTCGGGATTACGCGGATTGACGCCGCAGACGACAGCAATACCGCCTGCCTTGAACTCGGCAAAGGAATCGCCGACATTGCGGAAATACCACGACTGCGGCGGATCGAAGCGCGGGTTGCGCTTGGTCATCGTGTCGCAGCGCGCGCCGCCGGAGCCCTGGACATAGAGGATGCCTTGCGCTGCAGCGTTGAACGCACCATTGGTGACGTCGCCGAGGACCGTGATCTTCGCGCCGCAGTTGATCCAGCCCACATCGTCCGATGCACTGCCTCTGACGACGATCTCGGTGCCGTCAAAGCCCATGGAGCCGACGCGCTGTCCGGCGGGGCCTTCGATGGTGATCTGAACTTTTTCGCTCCGCGGCCAGATGCGGCCGCCGATGCCGTGCTGTCCGTCGGCAACGATCGTGAGATTGCGTGCGCCTTCCTGCACCAGCTGCTGTATCTGCTCCTCAAGGATGCGCGACGGGGTTCGCTGCCCGCCGACGAGACCGCGGACCAGAACGCTGCCGTCCTGCCGTTTTTCGATTGCAGGCAACGGCTTTGGAGCTGATGCAGCGACCATCGGCGTTTTTTTTGCCTTTCCTGCGGGATGCGAAAGCGCGACGCCCTTCATCTGCGGAATCCTGACCGCCGGTGCGGGAGCCGGCTTCTTTATCGCTGATTGAACAACAGCAGCCTTTTTTGCCGCGGGTTTCGCTGCCGGTTTGGGCGCTGCTTTTTTTGCCGTCGCCTTGGCCGTTGTTTTTGCTGTTGTTGTTTTCTTTGCCTTGACTTCCGACTTCTTATTTTTCACTTCCACCTTTTTCTTTATGGTTTTAGCACGCATAGGTTATTCCCAGCCTTTCTGCCATCGCCTTGTCGTCAATGCTGAGACCGTCCGACATGCCGATCGGGAGTTCGGTGCTTCGTCCCATCGGGGCAAAGATCTTCTTGAGCTCGACATTGGCCGCCTTGAAGACCTCAACAGTGCGAAGGGCGACCTTGTCTGCGTCGAGCCGACGATAGAGTTTAGGGTCCTGTGTGGTGATGCCGCGCGGGCACTTGCCGGTGTTGCAGAGGTTGCAGCGGTTGTGCTCGTCGCCGAAGCAGTCCGCCGCAGCCTGCATGATGTATTTGCCGATCGAGACGACCGACGCGCCGAGCATGATGAGCGCCGCCGCATTTGCCGCGAGATTGCCGCGTTTGCCCACGCCGCCCGCCGCGATGAGCGGCAGTTCGTTCTGTTTGCCCTGCTTGACGAGATCGAGGTAGCATTCGCGCAGGTTCGATGCGATCGGATGGCCCATCTTGTCCATCGAGACGTTGTATGCCGCGCCGGTGCCGCCGTCTTCCCCGTCGATGCTCAGCGCGGCGGCATACGGGTTGCGGGCGAGGTTGTTGAGGACGGCACGGGCGGTCTTGGTGCCCGATATTTTCGGGTAGACCGGCACGCGGAAGCCCCATGCCATGGACATGGACTGGATCATCTTGGCGACCGCTTCTTCGATCGAATATTTGGTCTGGTGCGTCGGCGGCGATGCGAGGTCAACGAACTGCGGCACGCCGCGGATGCCCGAGATGAGTTTCAGAACCTTCTGGGCCATGAGCAATCCGCCGTCGCCCGGCTTTGCTCCCTGGCCGTATTTGATTTCGATCGCTGCCGGGTCTTCAACCATGTGCGGGAGCGCACGGACGATTTCGTCCCAGCCGAAGTAACCGGATGCGATCTGGATGATGAAGTACTTCAGATACCGCGAGCGGAGCAGACGCGGCGGCATGCCGCCCTCGCCCGATGCCATGACGACCGGGAGCCCTTCGACTTCGTTGAGGTACGCGACGCCCATGGCAAGGCCTTCCCACATCGGCGGCGAAAGCGCGCCGACCGACATGGAGCCGATCATGATCGGAAAGATCTCGCGGACCGGCGGGATGAACTTGTCAGCAGCGGAATCGACGATCAGTTTGCCGTCAACCGCTTTGAGCGGCAGCTCTTCCGGCGGCAGTACCCTGCCGAGGAGACTGCGGACGCGGAACTCGTGCCGGCCGGCGTCGAGCGCCGGGTCGGTGAGCATCGAAATTCTCGTGAACTTCAGGCGGTCGAGCACCGAGATGGACGGATCGTTGCGGCGTCCGCCACGCTTGTACCCGTCGCCGCCCTTGTTTTTGTAATGGAGCAGTTTGTTGCGCTCATTCAGTTCCGGTTCAATCGCCTCGTTGGGGCAGACGAGCGTGCAGGTGGCGCAGCCGACACAGGCGCGCTCCGGATCGGTCACCTGGGAGATCGCGTGCACAACGCGGCGCTGTGCCCCCGGTTTCGGGATCGGTCCTTCGGAGAAGGTCATGCGTTGCACGCGGACGGTCGGTTCGATCGCCTTGACCGGGCATGCTGCGGTGCAACGGCCGCACCGCTTGCAGCGGTCGCTGTTCCACCGGATGATATACTGAAGCTCTTTCGGGGTGAGCCGATGATTGTTGTCGAGAGTTACCCCTGCAGCTGGTTCCATATCTTTACCTCCTGTGCGCGCGGCGAAATCGTGACGAAGTCGTACTTCATGGGGAAGATATCCGTGGAGCGATCGCGCTGAGGGATGGCGCTGTCCACTCCGCACTCTTCGGACATGAGTGCGTATTTCCCTTTGACACCGCCGACAACGCCGGGGCGAAGCTTTTTTGCGTCCTGTGTCATGAAGCAGGTGCCGTCCGGCGTGAAGCCGATGACGCAGTTCGGTCCGTCAATGCAGAGCGGACGGAGCGACTGGCGCATGAGGCGCAGGGCGTCGGCGTCGGAGCGCTGAGCAATCTCGGACTCCTTCATGAGCGGGGTGATCACATCCTTATAGTAGCGAAGCGGCATGCCGAGCTGGCGCACGGTGTAGTGAAGAATGTGCGCGAAGACCTCGCTGTCGCTGTTGTACCCCATATACCCCGGGAATCCGCGGCCCGAAAGGTATTCGCGGATCGGCACGAACGCGGTGTTTTCGCCGTTCGTCATGGTGCAATACCCTTGCAGGAAGAATGGGTGGCAGGCATACAGGTAAATCGCATAATTGGTGTTCTGGCGGCCCTGTGCAAGACAGATGCGCGAGGTGATCTTGCCGGAATCGAGGCCGAAGAATCGGCCGACATCGAGCGGGTCGCCCACTTCCTTGATCGTCAGGACGTCAGGATAGAACGAGTAGACGAAGAGCGACTGGTCAGGCTCGCCGAGCGCCCGCAGTTCAAGGCGGGTCTTCATGAGCATGTCTTCGCAGTCGGCGAACTTGCGTTCAGCGCAGCTGCCCGGAACATCGTACGCCCGCGCGAAGTAATACTCGCGGGCTTGGATGCCCTTGACCGGGTGGAGGGAAGGCGACCAGTTGTGAATCAGCTTGAAGCCTTTCCGTTTCATGTAGTTGTCCAGCATCTCGATGCCTTTTTTCGAGCCGACGCCCGAAAGGATGGGATACTGTTTGAGCTTCTCGAACTCGCCACCAAGGTCTTTGAGGGTCAGGCCGAGTCCTGAGCCGTCATGTCCTTCTTTCATGGTTTCGAGCGCGAGGATTGCCTCCATGGGTGAGAAATAGTCATTCGACGTAATGGCCGCAAGTCTGCACATAGCTGTACCCTCTACTCGTTGATATACCTTGCATTATAAGGCAAAAAAAGCGCCGACACCATTATCCGTTGCTCAGGGTGTCAGACGCTCTGGTCGGCAACCTATTGCCATGCAGTAATCATGTAGTATACGGAGCCCGGAAAATCTTTGTCAATAATGGGTTTCAGCGCTTTTCCCCTCTTGACAGGGTGGGTTAAGTTCAGCTAAATTTCCTGCATACGGTAACCGAGTGCCATGCAAAAAGTATCGACCGGCATACCAAGCCTTGATCCGATCATCGACTCGATTTACGTCGGCGACAACGTCGTGTGGGAAGTAGAGTCGGGGACGATGTACCATCTGTTCATCAAGAACTTCATCCGCCAGTCATTCGCCGAGCAGCAGCAGGTGGTCTACATCAGCTTCAACCGTTCTCCCCAGAGCGTGCTCCAGAAAATAGCCGATGTTGTCGACTATGAGCGATTCACCTTCGTGGACTGCTTTACTGCAGGCAAAGGCAAGAATGACACCACCTTCAGGAAGTTCTACGACAAGGTGCCGCAGGGGCTGAACATCATGCGCATCGAGCGGCCGAAAAACGTTGATGAGGTGACCCAGATCATCAACGATCTCGAAGACAGACTTCCGCCGGGCGCCCGCTCGATCTTCGACAGTCTCACCGGCATGCAGGACCTCTGGGTGAGCGAGGACGAAACCTACCGTTTCTTTACCTATATGTGCCCGCGCCTGTATGATCTCGGCACGGTCGCCTACTGGATTCTCGAAAAGGACGCCCACAGCCCGAAGTTCAAGGCGAATCTCCGCCATATCACCCAGGTGGTGCTCGACCTTTACAAGCGGCGGGAGAAGCTCTACCTGAAGGCGCTGAAGCTCGATTCGCGTCAGGATCGCGAGGGGTTCAAGCCGCATATGTACGAGGTGGACGGCGAGATGGTCAAGGTCTCGTCCCTGAAGAAAGAGGCCGTTCACGACATCGGCTCCAAGGTGCGCGAGGCGCGGCTCCGCCAGAACATGAGCCAGAAGGAGCTGGCGGACAAGGTCGGTCTGACCCCAAGTTTCATCTCACAGCTCGAAAACAACCAGATCAGCCCTTCGCTCAACTCGTTCCTCCAGATATGTGCATCGCTGAACGTAAGTCCGGGGCTGTTTCTGGACAGCGACCAGCACGATAATCGGTGGCTGATCAGCCGCCACGATGTACAGGTGCGGGCGGTGCCGCTTGCTGAAGGAGTAACAAGCAGTCTCATTCTCGACGATGAACGGTTTACAGTACGTATGATTACAATGGGTCCGAATGTGGAACTGAACCGCCATTTCTCCGCGCATGACAAACCCGAGCTGTTTCATGTGGCAGAGGGGGTTGTGCAGGTGACGGTCGGCGGGAAGGAACAGAAGCTCATGGCCGGGGACAGTGTCTCGGTGACTGACCAGATTCCCTCGGCATGGAGAAACGAAGGGGGTGAGGCGGCGCGGCTGGTGGCGGTCGCGTAGGCACGGCTGATTCAGCAGGGCTGCTGGTTGCGGGCTCAGTGCCCGGGTGAATTTTTTTTGTCTGCTCGCACAAGTAATACTGAATAGCATATGCTAAAAAATTATGATTACTGAATGGAGGTAGTTTCATGCTCTTAGGTCAACCCAATGCAAGTTCAGCAACCGGCACGAAAAATCGCGTTCCGGATCCGGCTCCGTACTCGGGTATTTGTTCCGTCTGTCTCGATGGCTGTCCGGGCCCGTGCGAAATCGGCAAGTCGTCTTATCGCGGCCGTGAAGTCATCTACCCGATGCCGTTCGGAAAAGTCACCGCCGGGGCAACCAAGCCGTACCCGGTCGATTACTCGCACCTGAACATTCAGGGCACCTGCGTCGGCGCGGTCGGCATCGAGCCGGACCCCGATAAGGCGGTCTTCCCGGTTGTCAGCACCGAAACCGTGGTTGGGGGCCCGCTCGGCAAGCAGATCAAACTGCAGCTGCCGGTCTTCACCGGTGCGCTCGGCTCGACCGATATTGCGAAGGACAACTGGGACGGGCTCGCCATCGGCGGCGCAATCTCCGGCATCATCGTCGTTATCGGCGAGAACGTTGTCGGCATGGACATGAAGGCCGAGTTCAAGAACGGTCGCGTTACCAAGTCGCCCGAGCTTGAGCGCCGCGTGAAGCGTTTTCAGGAGTGGTACAACGGCTACGGCGAAATCATCCTTCAGCAGAACGTCGAAGATACAAAGCTTGGCTCGGCCGAATATGCGATCAACAAGCTCGGTGTTGAATGCATCGAACTGAAGTGGGGCCAGGGAGCCAAGGACATCGGCGGCGAAGTGAAGCTCAAACAGATCGAAAAGGCGAAAGAGCTTTACAGCCGCGGGTACATCGTCCTGCCGAATCCGGACGATGCGGTTGCCGAAAAGGCGTTCAAGGAGGGCGAGTTCAAGGAGTTCGAGCGCCATTCACGCCTCGGCATGGTCGATTATGACGCGTTCATCAAGGCCGTTGACTACTACCGCGCATGCGGTGCAAAGTCTGTATCGCTCAAGACCGGCGCGTACCGCATTACCGACCTTGCTCGTGCGCTCCGCTACTGCTCCGATGCGAAGGTCGATCTTCTCACGATCGACGGTGCAGGCGGCGGCACCGGCATGAGCCCGTGGCGCATGATGAACGAGTGGGGCATCCCGACCATCTACCTCCAGTCGATCGCCTACAAGTTCGCGGCACAGCTTGCAGCGAAGGGCAAGTATGTTCCGCCGCTTGCGATGGCAGGAGGCTTCTCGCTTGAAGACCACATCTTCAAGGCGCTCGCGCTCGGCGCACCATATTTCAAGGCGGTCTGCATGGGTCGTGCGCTGATGATTCCGGCGTTTGTCGGCAAGAACATGGAAACCTGGATGAAGGAAGACAAGCTCCCGGCGGAGATGAAGAAACACGGCGATTCCGTCGAAAAGATCTTCATCACCTACGAGACTCTGAAGAACAAGTACGGCAAGGACATCAACAAGATCCCGCTTGGCGCAATCGCAATGTACACCTTCTGCGACCGTCTGAAGCAGGGTCTGCAGCAGCTGATGGCAGGCGCCCGGAAGTTCGCGCTGCCGTACCTCGATCGGAACGATGTCGTATCGCTCACGAAAGAGTGTGCGGAAGTTACCGGCATTCCGTATGTGATGGAAGCCGATATGGAAGAGGCAGAACGCATCCTGCTGAGCTAGGCGACACGGGGGAGCGGCAACCGCCGCTCCCCCGAAAACGCAGAGGTCCAAGTTCAAAATGCAAAATCCCGGAAAAAACGACAATGGTTCATGATCCGTTCGTGTTCCGGAGTTTTGCACTTTGATTTTTGACCTTTGCGTCCTTGGGGAGGTTTGTTTGAACGATACGATGCTCGCGATTCTGAAGGTCCTCGACCGTCATGACGAGATTATCGGTTCACGCGAAATTGCACGCGAGCTGAAGCCGCACGGATTCGATCTGAGCGATCGTACGGTGCGGTATCATCTTCGCATCCTTGATGCAAGAGGATTTACCGAGGTCTTCGGCAAGGAAGGCCGCAAGATTACCGACCGGGGACGCACCGAGCTTGCGCACGCTCACGTTGCCGGACGGGTCGGATTCGTCATCAGCAGGATCGAAGCGCTCTCGTATCTGACCACGTTTGATCTTGAATCGAAGACCGGCAATGTCATTCTCAACATTTCATATGTGCCGCAAGAACGTCTGGAAGAAGCAGTCTGCGTCATGCAGCCGGTTTTTGCGTCGCCGTATGTCATGAGCGATCATGTGGTCATCAGACGAAGCGGGGAACGGCTTGGCGATATCGTTATCCCGAAGGGCAAGGCTGGTATCGGAACGGTCTGCAGCGTGACGATCAACGGTATTCTTCTGAAGGCCGGGATTCCGGTTTCTTCCCGGTTTGGAGGCCTTGTCGAGATCCGGGACGCGAAGCCGACCCGTTTTGTGTCGCTCATCAGTTACGACGGCTCGTCCATGGATCCCCTTGAGCTGTTTATCTGCGCCAGGATGACCGATGTTGTTGCCGCAGTGGGGCAGAAAAACGGATGTATTCTTGCCAGTTTCCGGGAGGTGCCGATTGTCTGCCGCGAGGCGGCCGAACGTGCCGCCGCCCGCATGGCTTCACTCGGGTTCGGGGGTGTTCTGGAGATCGGAAGCCCGAACAAGCCGCTCTTCGAGGTACCGGTCGGCATCGACAAGACAGGCATGGTGGTGGTCGGCGGGTTGAACCCGATAGCGGCGCTTCAGGAATCCGGCATACCGAGCGAGAGCAAGGCGATGTCCACTTTGATCAGTTATGCAATGCTGGAGCGTTTCAGTGATGCAGCACGGAGGTTGGGATGAAAAAAATCGAAGCGATCATCAAGCCGTTCAGACTTGAAGCGGTGCGCGATGCACTGACTGCGATCGGCGTGCAGGGCATGACGATAACGGAAGTGAAGGGGTTCGGCCGCCAGAAAGGGCATACGGAACTGTATCGCGGGGCTGAATATACGGTAGATTTCCTGCCGAAGATGAAGATCGAGGTCGTGGTTCCGGACGCGAATGTCGAGTCGGTGGTTGCGGAAATCCGGCGAGCTGCGATGACCGGCAAGATCGGCGACGGCAAGATACTCATCATTGCAGTCGAAAACGCCATCCGCATCAGGACCGGTGAACAGGGCGAAGCAGCGGTAAGCTGATTTCGGGGTTGTGTGAAAAGAAGCGGGGATGATCCTGACAACCGGATCATCCCCGCTTTTCTGTTCAGCTGTATACGCTGAGCTACAGGTTATCGGACGTTTTGGCAAGCTCGTGTTTCGGATCCTCACATCCTTCGCCGACTGCTTCATACGCGAGGATCGACCCTCCCGGAGAAATCTGCCAGCGGATCAGGCAGTCGCGCCCGAACGGCTCGACATAGACCGAACCGCCGTTGTTGAGCGGCCAGGACTGCTCTTTCCACCCGATCTTTGAGGCATAGGAATCGGGGCGCTTCATATCCTGCTTCAGCTCCGCCAGCGGACGCGCCAGCCACTGGTTGATATGGTTTTCGAAGGCTCCTATCCGCGATGCGCATCCGCAGAGCAGAATCACGGAGGCGATCAGAAGGCAGGGGACTGCACGGGAAACAGAACGTACGATCATGGGGCGCTCCTTTGTAGCATGCTGGAATTCAAACGTATCATCAGTATACCAAAAAGGCCCGTCAGCATGTATGTCACTCCGGTTTCGGAAGCATGCGTGTGGTATTCTATGTCCATGGATATCATTACGTCACACGTCAATGCTGACTTCGACTCGCTCGGTGCTGCAATAGCCGCGAAGAAGCTCTACCCGGACGCACAGATCGTTTTCCCCGGATCATTCGAAAAAAAAGTGCGTGAATTCATCGAGGTCTTCAACCCGACGGTCATAATCCGCTTGAAAGATGTCGTGCTTGATCAGGTGAAGAGACTGATCATTGTCGATACCAAGCACCCTGACCGCATTGGAGCGCTGCGGGAGCTGATCGGCAGGCCGGGGGTCAAAGTGCATGTCTACGATCATCATCCGGTGACCGCTGATGACGTCAAGGCGGAGCTTGCGGTGCTCGACACGGTCGGCGCGGTCTCGACGATATTTGCGGAGATCCTCCAGAAGAAAAAAATCCTGCTGACGCCGATCGAGGCAACGGCGCTCTGTCTCGGTATTTATGAGGAGACCGGTTCGCTCATGTTTGCTTCGACCACGCCTCGGGACCTCATGGCTGCCGCCTGGCTCATGAAGCGCGGCGCCAATCTGAATGTGGTTGCCCGGTTTCTGCGCGAGGAGATCAGCAAGGAAGAAGTGTCGCTCCTGAACGAGCTTATGCAGTCGCTCCATGAGGTGGTGCTGCAGGGCGTGCGGATCAAGATCGGCAAGGGGACTGCGGAAGGGTTCGGTGACGTGGCCCATCTGGCGCATCGCATACTGGATATGGAGGATATCGACGCGGTGGTCCTGCTGATCGGCATGGCCGACAAGGTGCTGCTGGTGGCTCGCAGCCGCGTGCCGGAACTGGATGTGGCGCAGACTCTCGCCGAGTTCGGCGGCGGCGGGCATGCACGGGCCGCATCGGCAACCATCAAGGACATGCCGTTTGAGCTGATCGAAGAACGGCTGGTACGTGCGCTGGAAAAGAGTGTGCGTCCCGCAAAGACCGCGCGGGATGTTATGACGACCCCGGTCATAACGGTGCAGTGGGACAGCAGGATACGGGAAGCGGAAGAGATCATGACGAAGTATGGCGTCAATGCGTTGCCGGTGGTTCGCGGAGACGTCTATCTCGGGGTCATTACGCGCGAGCTGATCGAAAAAGCGATTTTTCACGGGCTCGGCAGGAACCGCTGCGCTGACTTTGCAACGACGGACGCTATTACTGTCGCGCCCGATGCGTTCATGCCCGAGATCGAAAAGACGATGATCGAGCAGAACCAGCGGTTTGTCTCGGTTGTTGACGGCGGCAAAGTGACGGGTGCGATTACGCGCACCGATATCCTGCGCACACTGTACGAGGACTATCTTCGTAAGAGCCGGGTGGCGGGAGGACAGGGCGGAGAGCCTGCAAGCGGCTATGTGCGCCATGTGGCGAATGTCATGCGCGAGGAGTTGCCCCACGAGTTATTCACCTTTCTCCAGATGGCAGGATCGGTCGCGGACGATCTCGGCTGCGGCGCCTACCTGGTCGGCGGATGCGTGCGCGACATGCTGCGGCGTGAGCGGAATCTCGACCTTGACCTCGTGATCGAGGGCGATGGCATCGCCTTTGCGCGTCAGCTCGGCGATCGCATCGGTGCGAAAGTGACGGTGCATGAACGCTTTGGAACCGCGGCGGTCATCAAGGGGGATTTCAAGCTCGACGTCGCGACCGCCCGCACCGAGTACTACGAATCGCCGGCCGCGCTGCCGAAGGTGGAGTCGTCGTCGATCAAGAAGGACCTTTACCGCCGCGACTTTACGATCAACACGCTTGCCGTGCGGCTGAACAAGAAGGACTTCGGCCTGCTGATCGACTTTTTCGGCGGCCAGCGCGATCTCAAGGAGAAGGCGATTCGCGTGCTGCATAACCTGAGCTTTGTCGAAGACCCGACACGAACGTTCCGCGCCATCCGCTTTGCAGAACGCTTCGGGTTCAAGCTGACGAAACATACCGAAAATCTGATCAAGCTCGCGATCCGCATGAACATCTTCGACAAACTTGCCGGCTCGCGCCTGTACGACGAACTGGAACTGATCTGCAGTGAGACGAACCCGACCCGTGCCTTCCGGCGTCTCGGCGACTTTGCGATGCTGCGCGTGGTGCATCCGAAGCTGGTGTACACACCGGTGCTTGAGACCCTTCTCCAGTCGGTGCATGACGCGATCACCTGGTTCGACCTGCTCTATCTCGGTGAGCGGTATGACAAGGGTGCGCTCTATATCATGGCGCTCCTGCGCGGGCTCGGTCAGGACGAGCGTGCGGCAGCGCTCGCGCGGCTCAGTGTTCCCGATAAGCCGAAGGGGAAGATCCTGCGCGGGCTTGCGACGGCTGATTCAGTCATGCACCGCTTGCAGCCGTCCGATCCGGTTGCAACGTATCATCTGCTGATCGACCGGGATGTCGAGTCGATCCTGTTTGTGCTGGCGCTGGCGCATGAGGGAGAGCGTAAGCGGGCGGTATCGGAGTTCCTGCTGAAGCACCGTCTTCTGAAACCGCTCATCAAGGGTGACGACCTGAAAGCTCTCGGTCTGCAGCCGGGACCGAAGTACTCCGAAATATTCAGTGCCGTGCTTGACGAAAAGATCCGGGGCAGGCTTGCAACAAAGGAAGAAGAACTGGCGTTTGTGAAAGAGAAGTATCCGGAAGAGAAACGTTAAAAGAGGAAAGTGTAAAGAGAAGAGTGCAAAAACGTAGAGTCCGATTTTTTCACGTTACTCTTGTATCGTTTTTTTCGGGTCAGTCGTAATCCGCCTTGATCTGCTCACGCGGCTTTGCGGTTCCGCCGGTGGCATAGTCCCTCGGCTGGGTGCCGGTCTTGAAAAATTCGCGTACCACGCCGCTTGATTCATTCGAAAGCAGTCCTGAGGAGGGATCAACCGGAATCTGGACCACTCCTTCCGGGATCGGGAACCCGCTGCCACCCGCTCCGGCAGTGCGCATAAAATCAGCCCAGATCGGCGCAGCCGCGCGTCCGCCGACTTCGCCGCGTCCGAGCGACCGCCGCATATCATCAAACCCGACCCAGACACCGGCGACGAGATCGGGGGTGTAGCCGACGAACCACGCATCCTTGTAATCATTGGTCGTGCCGGTTTTTCCGGCTGCCGGTTTGCCGAAGTTTGCGCGTCCGCCGGTACCGTAGCTCATGACGTCCTGGAGCATGGAGGTGAGCAGATAGGCATCCTGTTCGCTCATGACTTCATTGCCTTCCGGTTCGTTCGCTTCAAGCACGTCTCCTTTTGCATTACGTACTTCGATAATCGCAATCGGATTGACGTGAATGCCGCCGTTGGCAAAGGTTGAATATGCCGAAGTCAGTTCGAGCGGCGTGACCGCAACCGAACCGAGCGCAATCGAGAGTTCGGCGGGTATCTCCTGCTGAATGCCCGCCGCTTTTGCAAAGGCGATGACGTTGGATATCCCGACGGCTTCGAGCAATTTGACGGTTACCACGTTGCGGGAGTATGCCAGCGCTTCGCGAAGGCGGGTGGGACCGTAATATTTATGATCGTAGTTCGCCGGGTTCCAGGAGCCGTATGAAATCGGCTCGTCATTGACGATACTGGCAGGGGTAAAGCCGTGCTCAAGCGCTGCGCCGAAGACGATCGGCTTGAATGCCGAACCGGGCTGGCGTTTTGCGAGCACTGCGCGGTTGAATTCCCCGCGGGAGAAACTGAATCCGCCGACCAGGGCCTTAATGTGGCCGGTCTCGGGAGCTATCGCCACCACAGCACCCTCAACATCCGGTTCCTGTTCGAGGCTGAAGGAGACCTGCTTGCCGGAAACGCTCTTTACCCGCACCCAGATGATGTCGCCGACTCCGAGAATATCGGTCAGCTTCAGGTTCTTGATGATCTTTGTTTTGCCGTTTTTCTCGATGACCGTACTTGCCCACTGCGCATCGGCGACCGCAAGCTTTCCGGTCAGCCCGCGGGACTTGACGATCGCCTCTTTTGCATCAACTTTCAGAACAGTTCCCTTGGAGATGTCGCCGACCTGTGCTGCAAACGAAAGTTTCGGTTCATCCGTATCGGGCTTGAGATTTTCCTTTTTGCCGACGGCGCCCCGCCAGCCGCGCCGCTTGTCGACCTGACGCAACCCTTCCTGGAGGGCTTTCTGGGCTGCAACCTGAGTCTGTTTGTTCATGGCGGTATAGACCCGGAGACCGCCTTTGTATACGGTTTCGACTCCGTATTTCTGCTCAAGCTGCTGCCGGACGTATTCCAGATAATAATTGTTGGCTTCCGGTCCGCTTTTGATCGAAGAAAGGACGATGCCTTGCTGACGGGCCGCCGTGCGCTGTGCGGGCGTGATGTAGCCTTCTTCTTCCATGAGCAGGAGAACTGTTTCCTGACGTTCGCGGGACTTGACGAGATCATTGTACGGAGAGTAAGTATTCGGCGCCTTGACCAGGCCGGCAAGCAGTGCTGCCTCGGGCAGGGTGATCTGGGTGACCGACTTGCCGAAGTAGACGCGCGATGCCATCTCGACGCCGTAAGCGCCGTGGCCGAAATAGACATTGTTCAGATAGAGTTCGAGGATCTCGTTTTTCGAGAGCTGTTTTTCGAGTTTGATGGCGAGCTGGATTTCCTTCAGCTTGCGGGTGATCGTCTTTTCCGGAGTCAGGAACATGACCTTGGCAAGCTGCTGGGTGATCGTGCTGGCCCCTTCTTTCAGGCTCACATGCATCAGGTCGCGGACGATTGCCCGGGCGATTCCATAGTAATCGATGCCGCTGTGGCTGTAAAATCTGCGGTCTTCGACCGCCACGATAGCGTCTTTCATATGCTTGGGTATTGACTTGAGCGGCTGGTGGATGCCTTTTTCGATCTTGAATTCGCCGATCAGCGAATGATCGTCGGCATAGATTTTGGCCCCGTCGGACGGACGGTATTTTTTCAGGTCCTCGACCGAAGGCACACCGGTTGCGAGCGCGAAAAAGCCGCCAGTTGCCACGCCAAGGATTATTACTGCGATGATGAGGACTAGCTTGAAACGCATTTCTGCATTATAAACCAAACGACCGGCAAGTAGGAAGAGGCGAGCGGGAGGCAGGAATGACGGAAAACGGGAAGCAGGGAGGGTGCGGTAGAATATGGGGGCACAGGAGGACGCCATGAACGAAACGGTAGTCGTGCAAAGTCCGGTCGGGTATGTTCACATGCTTTTTGAAGATGGTGATATTGTTGGCATCAATATTACGGAACGCGGCCGGGTGACCGGCAGGATTCCGCAGTATGCCGCGGAAGGTGTCAAGGAGCTCGATGCCTATTTTGCGGGGAGCTTGCGGTCATTCACCATCCGGTTCCGTTTTCCTCAGGGGACCGTCTTTCAACAAGAGGTCTGGCGTGCGCTCCTGACAATCCCGTATGGGGAAACGCGTTCCTACGGATGGGTTGCAGCGACGGTCGGCAGCCCCCGTGCTGCCAGGGCCGTGGGGCAGGCGGTCGGGAGAAATCCGTTGCCGGTCATTATCCCCTGCCACCGGATCATTGCATC
>JAAYUK010000091.1 GCA_012517735.1 Nitrospiraceae bacterium | reverse complement strand
GGAGTTTTCAGGAGTTTCCGGCACTCCAGCAGCGTTGCTCCGCCAATGACCGGGGTCGACAGCAGGAAGGAAAATCTGGCTGCAGTCTCGCGCTTGATGTTGCTGAAGAGCCCGGCAGTGATGGTGATCCCTGAACGCGACGTACCGGGAATGAGCGCAATGGCCTGCGCGCATCCGATGATCATGGCATCCATGAATGACACCTTCCGTTTTGCCTGTTTCCCCGTTTTCTCGGCTACGATCATCAGCCAGCCGAAAAGAACGAGCGATCCCGCGATCACCAGCGGACTCCGGAGGGTATGCTCGACAATATCATGAAAGGCGATTCCCGCAACACCGGCCGGCACAATGGCGGCAAGAATCGTAAAGAGCATTTTCCGGTCGTGCAGCAGCATGTCTACCCAGTCGCGGTAAAAGCAGATGAGCAGGGCCAGCAGGGTGCCTCCGTGCAGTGCCACATCGAACGTAAGCGTATTGACATCTCCCTGCCAGCCGAACAGCCACGGGAAAAGAATCAGGTGAGCCGTGCTGCTGACCGGAAGAAACTCGGTCAATCCCTGGACGAGACCAAGGACAATAGCCTGAAACAACTCATTGGACATAAATCCCCCAGTAGGTCCTCACAGATCGAATTGTGCGGTATAGGAACGATTGTTCATGGCTCATGAGCATGGGCGATGACTGTTGCCGGACAATGCCATGACACGGAATTGCTGAACTCATTCCCTGATGATTGTTGTTACGCTGTTCACGCATTCCTGCAGTTGTGTCATACTTCCAGAATGATCGGCAGGATCATCGGATAGCGATCCATGGTGTCGCGCAGGTACTTTTTGAGCCGCGCGCGGAGCTTTGCCTGCAGAAGGTTGACGTCCGCAATCACATCTTCCTCAACATCCATGATCGTCTGGTTCATCAGATCGCGAACCTCGGCGATGATCTCCTGCGACGCATCCTCGAAGACGAATCCGCGTGAGATGATTTCCGGCCCGATCACCACCTGACGGGTATCGCGCTCAAGACCGACCATTATGATCACGATGCCGTCGTGCCCCAGCCTGCGACGGTCGCGCAGCACGATGTCCTCAACACTTGGGGCATCCTTGCCATCAATGAAGATACGCCCGGCATGGACCTGCGAAAGCTGAGCGGCGCCTGTTTCCGACAGCTCAAGAACCGAGCCGTTGCGCAGGATGAAAATATGGTCCCGCGGAATGCCGGAGTTCCGTGCCAGCCGTGCATGCTGTGCGAGCTGACGGTATTCGCCGTGGATCGGCACGAAAAACTTCGGCCGCACCATGTTCATCATCAGTTTCAGCTCTTCCTTGGATGCGTGACCCGAGACATGAATCTCCGACGCCTTTTCGTATTTTACATCCGCGCCCCGCATCATGAGATGATTGATGATGCGGCCGATCGAGCGTTCGTTCCCCGGGATCATCTTGGCGGAAAGAATGACCGTGTCTCCCTCGCGGATTGTGATATGCTTGTGCTCACCGGTTGCAATGCGCGAAAGCACGCTCATCGGCTCGCCCTGACTGCCGGTGGTGAGGATGACAGCCTCGTTGTCCGGCATGTCACGGAGCCTGTCGATCGTCAGCCACGTCTTTTCGGGAATTTTCAGATAGCCGAGTTCCAGGGCGATCTGCGCGTTTTTCACCATGCTCCTGCCGCATACAAAGACTTTTTTCCTAAACTGCACTGCCACGTCGATTGCCTGCTGGATGCGGTGGATGTTTGAGGCAAAGGTCGCAATGATGATTCTGCCGCGCGTTTTTGCAAAGATGTCCTCAAACGCGCGCCGGACTTCCTTTTCCGAAAAGGTGAACCCCCCTTTTTCGGCATTGGTGCTGTCGGAGAGCATCAGGAGGGTGCCTTCTTCGCCGTAGCGTGAGAAGGTGTGAAAATCCATCAGCTCGCCGTCCACCGGGGTCGGATCGAGCTTGAAGTCGCCGGTATGGATCACGTTGCCGAGCGGAGTCCGGATGCCGAGCGCAACGCCGTCGACGATGCTGTGGGTGACCCGGATGAATTCAATGGTAAATGATCCGAGGGTTACCGTGTCGCGCGGCATGACCGCGATCAGGTCGGTTGCCACATCATATTCGCGCAATTTCTCCTGCACAAGAGCGAGCGTCAGCGGGGTCCCGTAGACCGGCACCGGCACTGCTTTCAGGAGAAACGGCAATGCTCCGGTGTGGTCTTCGTGCCCATGGGTCAGCAGAATGCCGCGCACCCTCCCGGCATTTTCGACGACATAGGAAAGATCGGGGATCACAAAATCGACCCCGAGCATGTCTTCTTCGGGGAACATGAGCCCTGCATCGACGATGATCATGTCGTTGCCGTATTCGAAGACCGTCATGTTGAGTCCTCCGACCTCCTCCACACCGCCCAGGGGGATGACCGAAAGACGATTCGTCTCGTATGCCGGAGACGCCGTTGTCATGCCGGGAAGGTCATGCGCATGCACCGGGGGCGGCTGTTTCGATATCCGGCCTTTACAAGCATTTGTCGCATGTCCCCTCCTTTACAATGGTTTCTTTTTCAGTCGGAGCGAATTGGTAACGACCGAGACCGAACTGAACGACATGGCTGCCGATGCAACCATCGGGTTGAGCGCCGGGCCGCCGAACAGGGTCGGCAGTCCTGCGGCAACCGGAATGCCAACGACATTATAAAAGAAAGCCCAGAAAAGATTCTGCCTGATGGTACGGAGCGTATTCCTGCTGAGCAGGATCGCATCGGCAACACCATGGAGGCTTCCTTTCATGAGCGTGATGTCTGCCGCCTCGATCGCAATGTCGGTTCCGGTGCCGATGGCCATGCCGACATGGGCCTCTGCAAGCGAGGGTGCGTCGTTGATACCGTCTCCGACCATGGCGACAACTGCCCCCTCGCTTTTCAGCGTCCGGATGATGTTCGTCTTGTCAACCGGCAACACCCCTGCGAAGAACCGCGAAATGCCGACTTCGGAGGCAACTGCTGCGGCAACCCGGTCCGTATCTCCGGTCAGCATGACAACCTGAATGCCGAGGCCGGAAAGCCGCTGCACTGCGGCAGCCGAATCCGGTTTGAGCGTGTCGGCACAGAAAAAAACCGCAACTGCATGGCGATTGAGCGCCATGCATACCGGCGTGGTTGCAGCAGGCCCCTGTTCGATCGCGGCCTGCACAGCACCCATATTTTCGACACCATGCTCTCTCAGGAGGAGTTCCGTGCCGATCAGTACGGTAGCGGGCGCGACGATGCCGGCATCAGGCAGCGGAGGGAGTATTGCCGCAACACCCCCGCCCGGAATCGGCTGAAACGACTCGGCATCGGGAACCGGCAGGTTTTCTTTTTCAGCCCGATGGACGATGGCACGACCGAGCGGATGTTCGGTAAGCTTTTCCGCCGAGGCCGCCGCTGCCAGCAGATGCGGAAGCGGGAGTGTCCCGAGCACGGCAATCTCTACGACACGAGGAGTCCCCTCGGTGATGGTGCCGGTCTTGTCGAGCACGACGGTTGTGATCCGGCTGCTTTCCTCCAGCGCTTCGGCATTCCGTATGAGGATGCCTCTTTCCGCAGCCATGCCGGTAGCCACCATAACCGCTGTCGGGGTTGCGAGGCCGAGCGCGCACGGACAGGCGATGATCAGCACGGCGATACAATTGGTGAACGCGCGGCTGAATGCATGCTCTCCGCCCAGCGCAAGCCAGATGCCGAAGGTCAGACACGCAAGGACGATGACAACCGGCACGAATACTGCCGAGATCCGGTCGGCAAGACGCTGGATGGGGGCTTTGCTGCCCTGCGCCTGCTGTACCAGACGGATCATTTGGGCGAGCATGGTGTCGTTGCCGACCCGGGTGGCGCGAAAACGGAATCCGCCGGCGGTATTGATCGTGGCCCCGAAAACCGCATCGCCCGTCGTCTTTTCGACCGGCATGCTTTCTCCCGTAAGCATCGATTCATCGATAGTGGAGAAGCCGTCCGAGATGATGCCGTCGACCGGAATCCGCTCCCCCGGCCTGACCACGACGGTGTCGCCGGTGATCACCTCATCGAGGCCGATCTCCTGCTCCTCGCCGTTGCGGAGGACGCGAGCCGTAGCCGGCTGGAGGCCGATCAGCTTGTTGATCGCTTCCGACGTCCGGCCCTTTGCCCGTGCCTCCAGCATGCGCCCGAGCAGAATCAGCGTAATGATCATTGCCGAGGTCTCAAAATATACATGCGCTTCGATGCCCCGTACATGCAGAGTTCCGGGCAAAAAAGTCGTCCATGCGCTGAACAGATAGGCTGCATTGGTGCCGATGCTGATGAGCGTGTTCATGTTGGTCGAACCGTGCCGGAGAGCCGAGAGCGCTGCTGCGTGAAAACGCATGCCGGTCCAGAACTGCACCGGGGTTGCCAGCGCAAACATGATGAGCTTTGCAGGAAGGCTGTCCATCATGAGCATGCTCATGACCATGACCGGTGCGGTCAGAACAGTGCTGATGATCACATGACGACGGAGGGTTTCGTATTCGCGGCGACGCTGGTCTGCTTCGGCATCGGTATATTCGCGGGTGAGCCGGTGTGCTTCGTATCCGGCACGCTCGACTGCCTTGCGGAAATCAGCAAATCCGACGATTGTCGGAACATACTGCACGGTTGCCTGTTCCGTCGCAAGATTGACCGTGGCGCTCAGGATGCCGTATTGACGGGCCAGCGCCTTTTCGACGGCGCCTGAGCATGCTGCGCAGGTCATCCCCCGAACCCCGAAGGTCATCGTTGCTGTCAGCACTCCATATCCTTCGTTCTGCACGGCTGCAATCAGATCGGAAAGCGGAAGCTGTCCCGTTTCTCCGGCAAGTTCGATCGAAACGCGCTCCGCAGGCAGGTTCACCGCAGCGCTCCGGACTCCTTCGAGTTTCTTGAGGGCGCGCTCAACGGCTCCCGCGCACGCTGCACAGGTCATGCCGGTTACCGGGAGATCAATGGTCGCTGACATGAAAATGGACCCTCACCGAACCGGCACCAGCCGGCGCGGTGTGAAAAATGGAACGGAAAAACATGCCGGGGTTGCATCCCGCTGGTAAAGACATGCCTTTATCAGCTTCATGCATGGTTCACCCGCTATTTGAAATTCACCTTTGGCGCTTCACGTTCCTGTTTCGGAATTTCATAGTAAGGCGCCTCGTTGATGTTTGCGAAGCCGGCCACGATATTGCCCGGGAATGAACGGCGATAGGTATTCAGGACCTGGGCGACATCGTTATACCGTTTGCGTTCAACCGCAATGCGGTTTTCGGTGCCTTCGAGACTGTCCTGGAGTTTGAGGAACGATTCGTTCGCTTTCAGTTGCGGATATGTTTCCCGCAGCACCAGCAGGCGGGAGAGCACTCCCTCAAGGGCATTCGATGCCGCAATCTTGTCCTTCGGCGACTGCGCCTGAAAATACTGGGTACGCGCCTGGGCGATATTTTCGAAGAGTTGCTTTTCATGGGAAGCATAGCCTTTTACCGTTTCGACAAGGTTGGGGATCAGGTCATAACGGCGCTTCAGCTGGTTGTCCACCTGCGCCCATTGCGCCTTTACCTGCTCATCGAGCGTGATGACATGATTGTACTGCTTGACGATCCATCCTCCGAATGCAACCGCTATCAGCGCCAGAACGGCAACAATAATCAGTGCGACCTTTACTCCATTGCTCATGGACTACCTCCGAAAAAAGTAAGAAGTGAGAAGGAGGAAGTATGAAGTCAAAGACTTCAACGCGTCAGCTTCCCTGTTCTCTTCTTCACGGCTTATTATCACTCCTAATCGTTGCTGCTGTCGCTGCCACTGCCGCTGTCTCCCCCGCTGTCACCGCCCCAGTCTCCCGAGGCCCCACCGCCGCCGAAACTGCCGCCACCGCCGCCGAAACTGCCGCCACCGCCGCCGAAACTGCCGCCACCGCCGCCGAACCCGCCGCTTCCAAATCCGCCACCGCCATAATACCCTCCGGTATACGGCCCCCCGGACGACCGGCGTCCGCGTGATGCAAACATGACCAATCCGACAATGCCGAACAGGACAACCACAGCAATGCCGAGCGCTATCCAGACAAACAGGTCAGACGATTCCTCCTGCGACTGCTGAGGAGCCGTTGCAGGAGGGGAAGCGGCACGGTCGCCCAAGGCAACTTTTTTTTCTTCGGCAATTCGTTGTGCAATGATCGAGGCTGCGTTCAGAATGCCGGTTGAATAGTCACCTTTCCGGAAATGGGGTCTGAGCTGTTCTCTGCCCAGCGTCCCGAGAAAACTGTCGGGAAGGATGCTTTCGAGGCCATAACCGGTGTCAAAACGGTATTTCTTGTCGTTCAGGGCAATGGTCAGCAGCATGCCGTTGTCTTTGCCTTTTTTGCCGAGTTTCCAGCGTTCAGCCATGCGCAGGGTGAACGATTCGATCCCCTCACCATCGAGGCTTGAGACGGTGAGGATAACGAACTCTGCGCCGGTTTTCCGTTCCAGTTCGCGGAGCATGCCGTTCAGATGAGTTTTTACCTCCGGCCTGATGATGCCGGCAAGATCGACAACCGGCGCAGGCGGCATTGCCGGAGGTTCCGGGGTAGCGGAAAAAACGGCACCTGCAGTGAGCACGACGAGAATGGAGGCCGCGATAAACATCCACAGCATCTGGAGGAAACGGCGAGCATACATAGCGATTTCAGTATACCACAGGATTACGGCCCTTACCCGACCATCGAAAGACGTTGACAATGTCCTGAAATCAGTGTGAAATAAGGGAATGCACCTTTTCTGGAAAATATTTCTCCTGACATGGATATTCATGTTCACCGTTGGAGTCTGTTTTATGTGTGCCGAAGAGGTCGACTCCACAGTGACTACTGTGAAGGAAGCGGAGCCCGTGAAGGAAATAATGCCGATACTGGTGGTAGACCGGCTGCCTGATTTTGAGCCGATAGATCTTTATATCGCCGACCGGAAGCTGATTGTTGCGGTTCTCAATAAGGGCCTGGCATATGAGGGGCCGCTGGTATTTCGCGTCGGGGTGCAGGAGTCGGTTGTCCCGCAGAGCGGGGATTTCCGTTTTGAACGTATTGTTGAGCTCTCGGTCAAGATCGGCACCGGAGGAGTAGGGATTTTCGATATGGGGGATATTGCCTGGCCGGACGCCCGTTACCCTGCCATCGATCATCCCCAGGTGCGGGTCGGCGTGCTGATCGACCCCAGCCGGAAAGTTGCTGAGGCAAATATTCATAACAACCGGATCGAGCGGACGATCAGGAGAGACTGCGGTGCGGTGATCTCGAAGGTGCGCCCCGACAGATTTCTTGAAGGATTGCCGTCACTGCTCACGCTCTATGGAACATTCGGCTACTCGGAAAAGACCAAACGCGTCGTCATCCGGCGCGATAATCAGGAACGGGTCCTCGTTGTCGCCGACTGGCAGCCGAACCGGTTGCAGGTGGTGCTGCCGAAGGATCTCCCCGCAGGAGAGTACGAGGTTCTGATTGCCTGCAGCGAGAGATCCTGCGGCGCAGGCTATTTTGCGAGCAAGGCAGTGGTTTTTTCGATCGCACGTCACGATGCCGAACCGGTCAGCGAACCGTAAAGTGAATCGGTCCTGCTGAATCCGGTATGCTAATACTATGTCCGGTTATACCTTTCGTTCCATTCGGATAGACCTCTCAACCCGCACTGTCGAAATTGTGCCTACGCCGGAGATGCTCTGCGAGGAGTATCTCGGCGGCCGCGGTTTCGGCGTGGCGCTTTTGTCCGATGCAATAACCCACTCATGGAATGCCCCTGAAATGCCGCTGGTGTTTGCGACCGGACCACTGGTGGGGACAGCGGCTCCCACATCCGGCCGCATGTCGGTGGTATCCCGTTCTCCCCTGACCGGGACCATTTTCGACTGTTCTGTCGGTGGACGTTTCGGAACGATGCTCAAACGGGCCGGCTATGATTATCTCGAGATCGTCGGCACTGCGGATCGGCTTGTTGCCCTTGAAATCGACGGGGATGCTGTCACGATTCTTTCTGCCGGCGAATTACGAGGCAGAACGGTTTCCGAGGCAGCTGCCGGATATGATTCCTCATGGTCCACTGCCGTCATCGGCCCGGCCGGAGAGCTGCGCGTGCGTTATGCGTCCATCATGATCGACGGCCACTATTCTGCCGGCAGGGGCGGGCTCGGAGCCGTCATGGGGGCAAAGAACCTCAAGCTGATCGCAATTCGGGGCGGCGGAACAGTGACCGTTGCCGATCCGGCCATGCTTGCCACTGCCCGTGATGCCATCATGCGGCTGCTTCGCACATCGCAGGCGGTCTTCGGCGAGTTTGGACTTGCCGAGTTCGGCACGGCCGCATTGGTCGATCTCATGCACGCCCGGCGGATGGAGCCAACCGAAAATTTCCGCAAAACGCTCTTTCCTCAGGCAGGCGCTTATTCCGGCTATGCCATGAGGGTGCGCTTCAATCCCAAGAAAACAGGCTGTGCAGGGTGTCCGGTACTCTGTAAGAAAATCGGGGAAGGCCGGGCGATCATTCCCGAATACGAAACGGTTTCGCATTTCGGGGCGCTGAATGCAAACAGCGATCTCGATACCATCATTGAGGCAAACAGGCTCTGTAATGACCTCGGCCTCGACACCATATCCGCCGCATCGACCATCGCCTGTTATGCAGAGCTCGAAGGCCGGACGGTTCCGCCGGCCGTGATACTGCAGATACTCTGCGAAATCGCGATGCGGGAGCCCGGCAGGGGCGATGCGCTTGCAGAAGGGTCGCTCCGCTATGCCGCTTCGCAGGGACATCCTGAGGCGAGCATGTCGGTCAAGGGACTGGAACTTCCGGCGTATGATCCGCGCGGTGCTTACGGAATGGCGCTTGCCTATGCCACGTCCAACCGCGGAGGATGTCACCTGCGCGCCTATCCGGTCAGCCACGAGATTCTCCGCCGTCCGGTGGCCACCGACCGGTTTTCCTTCGAGGGGAAGGCGCGAATTGTCCGGATTGCCGAAGACATGAACGCGGTGGTCGATTCCCTGACCGCCTGCAAGTTTGTTTTCTTTGCCGTGAGTCTCGAAGAATATGCCAAGGCGCTTTCGGCGGTGACCGGTCGTGATCATGATGCCCAGTCGCTGTTCCGTGTCGGTGAGCGTATCTGGAATGCAGAACGCGCCCTCAACCGTGCAAACGGTTTTACGGTCATGGATGACGACCTTCCGCAGCGATTCTTTCGGGAAGAGGGCAGTTCCGGTGCGCGGGTGAGTATCCTGCCGATCGACCGGAAGGCATTTCTTGCCGCCCGCGCAAACTATTACCGCATTCGCGGGTATGCCGAAGAGCTTGCCTCACACGAAGAGACCCGATAATGGAGCGTGTGATCCGGAAATACATCGGCAAAATCGAAGCGCAGGGCCTTGCCTGCCGGAATGATCTGCTGTTTCTTGCCCGCGATGCCGATATCTACGCGAACCGGCCTGCGGTCGGATCAGAGCAGGAGCTTTTCGGGGTGCTCGAGGGCATGAATTGCAGTGCGCTCCTTTTCGCCCGCCTTGCAGAGCCGTATCGATCGATTCTCGATGAGGTTGTGCTGCGCGATGACATCGTTGCTGAATCCGGCTGCCTTTTCCCGCGTGATGCCGAGACGAGAACATTTCTGCACGATATCCCGGTTGTCGATTCGTTTTCAGCCGAGGCGATCCGGAGTGCGCTTGCCCGGCGCAAGACGGCGATCATCCGCAATCACGGTATTGTGACCTATGGCGGGGTGACGCCGGAGCAGGCATTCATTTTTTTCAGTTCAGCCTGCTTTACGACCTTTGTGAAGTATTTTTCCGATACGTTGCGGGGGGCCCAACAGGGGGCGCTGTCAGCCGGGGCGATCGCCGGTTTCTGCAGAATCTGGCAGGAGACTGAGCGGGTCTGTTCGGTAAAGGGGATGCCTCTGCTGCATGCCGGCATTCCTGCCGACGAAGATGCTGTCTGTGCGATGATGGCGGAGGCGGGGCGGGCCGTTGTTGAGGCGCATCTGGTCGATTCGTGTTTTGGCAACATTTCGTACGGCACGGACGATACGATCTTTATCAGCCAGACCGGCAGCTCTCTTGACGAGCTCGATGGATGTATCGATGCGGTGCCGCTTGCAGGAACCTCTTCCGTGGGCATTACGGCATCGTCAGAGCTGACGGCGCACCGGAGAATTCTGGAGGGAACCGGTCTGAATGCGATCCTCCACGGTCATCCGCGTTTTTCGGTGATCATGTCGATGGATTGTGAACGAAGCGGATGCGACCGGGAACGCTGCTACAAGGCGTGTCCTGAATCGCGTTCGGTGGCAGGGATTCCGATCGTTTCGGGAGAAATCGGCACCGGGCCGACGGCTTTGTTGCATACGGTGCCGGAGGCGCTTCGTCATTCTCCGGGAGTCATCGTATACGGCCACGGTGTCTTTACTGCTGGCCGGGACGATTTCCGGGAGGCGTTTGCCGCATTGCAGCGCATCGAGCGAACATGCATGGATACATATCGCACCAAACTGTCTGCGCTGGGAGTCCACTGACGGAAGGGTCCCTAGCGCAGCATTTCGCGTATGGTGACCCTGACCGAATCCGCGAGCGCTTTGATCTGATACCCGCCTTCGAGCACAAAGACGACCGGCGCATAGGTGCTGCCGAGAATGCTTGCCACCATTGCCCGTATGCCTTCATTGGTTACCCGTATCGCGGCCATCGGGTCATCGGTATGGATGTCATATCCCGCTGATACCAGCACCAGATCGGGGAAATACCGTTTCATGAGCGGCGGCAGCAGATCGTTATACGCCGCAAGGTATTCGCGGTCTCCCGATCCGGTCCGCATTTCCACGTTGTAGGTGAAGCCCCGGCCGGGCCCGATGCCGTGTTCCGACTCGGCTCCCGTGTTCGGATAGAGCAGCTCCTGGTGTGTGCTGAAGTAAAAGACGGAGTCGTCTTCGTCGAAAATGTGCTGGGTGCCGTTGCCGTGATGAACGTCGAAGTCGATGATGAAGATTTTTCTCATGCCGATGGATTGCGCATATCGGGCGGCCACAGCAACATTGTTGAAGATGCAGAATCCCATGGCATGCGCTGCTTCAGCATGGTGTCCGGGTGGGCGTACGGCGCAGAAGGCACGCTGGAATTCATTCAGTCGTATGCGATCGATCGCTTCGAGGACTGCTCCTGCAGCATAGAAAGCCGCCTCAGCAGAGAGTTCGGAAAGCCATGTTTCATCCTCCAGTTGGCCGATCTTGCCCGACATGATGCGTTCAAGATAGTCAGGTGCGTGAACGCGCAGGATGTCCTCGACCGTTGCTTTGCGCCGGGGGATATGGACGAGAGATTCCCACAACCCCGCGCGCCTCAGTTCCGCGGTAATCGCGGCAAGCCGCTCCGGCTGGTCGGGATGCCAGACCGGAGTTTCATGGCGGAGAAAAATATCATCGTATGCAAATCCGACCTTTTTCATAGTGACATTATAGCGCAGACGTTGGAGGGACCGATATGGGGCTGTCAGTCCGGATGCCTTGATAATCTTGATAATTTACCATGCATAGGATAATATGTTTAGTATATATGTGCAAACTAATGAGTGATGGAGGCATACATGATCACACGCGAAGCGGTGGAAGCGGTTCTTGATAAAGTCCGGGTCGGTCTGAAGGCGGAGGGCGGAAACGTTGACTTGATGGACATCAAGGACGATATTGTCTATGTGAAACTGACCGGCGCCTGCGGTACCTGTCCGATGGCAACACTCACATTGAAGAATTGGGTCGAAGCGACCGTCAAGAAAGAAATCCCGCAGGTCAAGGCTGTCCAGTCCGCATGACCCGACTCTGCAAGGATGAGAAACGTCGCTCTCCCAGGCTCCCTGCAGGGGGCCGGAAAGGGCGGCGTTTTTTTTATGCCATCATTGCTCTGCTGATCTATGCGGCCGCAGGTTTTTTCATGAGTGTCGCCGATGCCGCAGCTGATCCGGTAGAGGTGAAAGGTGTCCGGCAGTGGGCAGGGCAGAACTCGACCCGCATTGTCATCGATCTTTCCGGCAGTGTTCCCTACAGCAAGGGGCGGCTGTCGAATCCCGAGCGGCTCTTCTTTGATCTCAAGGGGGCAAAGCTCGGCCTGACTGCGCCGAAGACGGTCGTGGTGGGCGACCGCCTCATCAAGTCGGTTCGTCTGGGGCAGTTCAGTGCAGACACGGTGAGGATTGTGTTTGATCTGGAAAGTGAGAACTATGATCACAAGGTCATGACGCTCGATGACCCGACCCGTCTGATCGTCGACATTGCCCCGAAGGGGCGATTCGATCTGAAGCCGGAGCCGAAAGTCGAACCGCTGCCCGAGACGAGGACGGTTCCCCGTGCGGAACCGAGAAGCGACAGTGCGAGCGTGCGCCGCAAAGTGGTGATCGATGCCGGGCACGGCGGTCACGATCCGGGAGCGGTCGGCAAAAATGGCCTGTACGAGAAGGATGTTGTCCTTGATATTGCTCTCAAGGCGAAGCAGATCCTGATGAAGCAGTATCCCAACTATGAAGTGATTCTGACGCGTGACCGTGACGTCTTCATCCCGCTGGATGAGCGTGCCGCCATCGCCAACCGGGTAGGAGCCGATCTGTTTATCTCGGTGCATGCCAATGCAAGCACGAACCGCAAGGCGCGGGGGATTGAGACCTATCTGCTGAACTGGACGAATGATGCCGAATCCCTTCGTGTAGCCGCGCGGGAAAATGCGATTTCACTCAAAAAGATGCGACAGGTGCAGAATGATGTGGCGGCCATGCTCGCGTCGCTCGAGCGGGAGAGCAAGCGTGACGAGTCGGTGAAGCTTGCCGGCTATGTGCAGAACTCGATGGTTGCCGGTGCTGCGCAGGAGGATCCCGCGGTGCCGAATCTGGGGGTGAAACAGGCGCTGTTTTATGTGCTGGTCGGCGCGAAAATGCCGTCGGCGCTTGCGGAAGTCGCGTTTGTGAGCAACGCGCAGGAAGAGAAGCTGCTTGCGAAGGAATCATATCGCCAGAAGATTGCTGCCGCGCTGGCTGCAGGCATCAACGCGTATTTTGCATCGTCTCCGCCGCAGAAGATTGCGGAAGGAAAGGCGACGGTCGCGGCTACTGCCGGGAGCGGTTCGGCCAGGCCGACTAAATATTCAAAGCTGAAACGCCGCTAGCTGCAGAACCTTCTCCTGCATACCTTTCAAAAACCAGGACTGGAGTAAAAGATGCTGGATATCCTCATTCAGAACGGCACGGTTGTTGACGGCAGCGGCCTTCATCCGCGGGAGATGCATGTCGGCGTCACCGGCGACCGGATAACGATGCTGACGACCAAGCCCTGTCCCGCAAAAACCATTATCGATGCAACGGGTCTGGTGGTTGCTCCGGGGTTTATCGATACCCACGCGCATTCTGAGTTTTCCCTGCTTGCCGACGGGCGTGCCGAAGGCAAGATTGCCCAGGGGGTGACGACCGAAATCAACGGCAATTGCGGTCTCTCAGCCGCGCCGCTGTACGGGGAGTCGTTTGAGCGGCGGCAGAGTGATATGGAGGAATATCATATCACCGAACGCTGGCATACGTTTGGAGAGTATTTCGCACTTCTGGAGGCACGGGGAATCGCGCTCAACTATGCGACACTGTGCGGACACGGCAACATCCGGGGCTCCGTTGTGGGCTATGTCGATCGTCCGGCGACCAGGGATGAGCTCGAAATCATGCAGGACATGGTTGCCGGCGCGATGCGGGCCGGTGCCCGCGGGATATCGACCGGTCTGATTTATCCTCCTGGCATGTACGCGACGATGGATGAGCTGGTGCTGCTGATGCGGACTGCCGAGGAGCATATGCCGGGCAGGCGTTTGCTGTACGCGACCCATTTGCGGAGCGAGGGAGACCGGCTTCTGGAAGCGATTGATGAGGCCATCGGAATTGCGAGCCGCACCGGATCAGCGTTGCATGTTTCACATCTGAAAACATCGGGAGAGCATAACTGGCATAAGGCGGACGCTGTTGTCTCTCGTATCAAGACGGCTTTTCAGTCGGGACTGATGGTAACCGCGGACCGGTATCCCTATATCGCTTCAAGCACCGATCTCGATACGATTCTGCCGAAGTGGGTCTTTGACGGCGGGATCGCTGCGGAGATGAGCCGTCTGGCGGATCCGGGGATGCGGAAGAAGATTGTCCAGGAAATCGGGCTGGAGGAGCCGGTGTGGCGGAACATCATGGTCTCCTCCGTCTGCCGTGAGCAGAATGCCTGGATGGAAGGGGAGACGCTTGACGTCATCGCCGGAAAGCTCGGCAAGCCGCCGGTGCATGCCCTGATGGATCTGCTGCTTGAGGAAGAGTCCCGCACTGCTGCGATCTTTTTCTCCATGAACGAAGAGAATCTGAAAACCTTCCTTCGCCTGCCATACCTCATGATAGGATCGGACAGTTCCGCACGTTCGTTCAGCGGTGTCACCGCCAAAGGGAAGCCGCATCCGCGGGGATTCGGCAGTTTCCCCCGTTTCCTCGGGAAGTATGTGCGGGACATGAAGTTGCTGTCCCTTCAGGAAGCGATTCACAAAATGACGCAGCTGCCTGCGGAGACTTTCGGGCTGGAGTGGCGCGGTCTTGTCCGCACCAACTATTTTGCCGATATCGTGGTATTTGATCCTGCCAGGCTTTCCGACCCGTCGGAGTTCCGCACCCCCTTTCGGCGGGCTGAGGGCATGGCGCATGTTCTGGTAAACGGGGTCTTTGCGCTCAGGGACGGTGAGCTTACCGGAGCGCTCCCCGGCAGGATCTTGCGGTGAAGCCGCTCGTGGGAATTGTCCCGTCGCTCCAGGATGGACAACTCCGGCTGAATGAAGCGTATGCTGTCCAGATCGTCAGGGCTGGCGGGGTGCCTGTTGTGCTCCCTCCCGGTGACACTGCCGGACACCATGCGTCCGCAATCGATGGCCTCCTTCTTTCGGGCGGTGGAGACCTTTATCCAGACTATTACGGAGAGAAGCCTTCCGTTCCGGACGCTTTGCTGAAGCTGGTTGAGCGGCGCCGGACCGACTACGAGTATGCACTTCTCCGGGCGGTGCTGGAACTGCGCAAGCCGGTATTCGGTATCTGTTACGGCATGCAGATGCTGAATGTCTTTTTCGGAGGGACACTCTGTCAGGACCTCGCCATGCATCGCCCTAACGCCCTTGATCACCGGTCCGGCACGCACGCTGTTGATCTTGTCGATCCGGTCTGCGTGAAGTTTCCTGTTGCCGCGGCGGAGGTCAACACGTCGCACCATCAGGGCATTGAGACCGTCGGCACAGGAGTTGCGGTTTTTGCAACCGCTTCGGACGGCGTTGTCGAGGGAATCTGTATCGAAGCATATCCTTTCTGCCTCGGGGTGCAGTGGCATCCGGAGCGCATGGGGCCGGACCCGCTCACTCTGGCGTTGTTCCGCGCTTTTGTCTCTGCTGCGGATGAACGGCCATAAACCCGGAATTGTCATTGGATTCGATCGAAAGCGCTCCGAGCATGGCAGGACTGGCAACAGAGCGGATTTATTCGGCGAAGCGGCACATACAGGACGTATGTGCGAGGCGAATACCTCGGAGGACGGCTGGACGCCGTCCG
>JAAYUK010000009.1 GCA_012517735.1 Nitrospiraceae bacterium | reverse complement strand
CTTCTGCTGTCGCTGGTATTCTGGTTTCTGGGAAGGAAGTAATCATGATGCGATGTGTTCCGGCGCTGATACTGCTCGCCGGGCTTTGTCTGACGTTGTTTTCTTCCGCCGTTGCCGCGGAGACGACGGTGCGCGTTCTGCTGACCGGCGGCAATGGTGCAAGGCTTCCGCAAAAAGATGAAGGCGTCGAACGGCTGGCGGTCAGTACCGGTGAAGTTCTCTTCGGCGGCATGCAGTATTTCGGCAAGATCGAGATCTGGCGCGGGAAAAACGGTCTGTATGTGGTGAACGAACTGCCGCTGGAGGAATACGTCAAAGGGGTCGTGAGCGGGGAAGTCGGCAGGTCGTGGGACATTGAGGCGCTCAAGGCCCAGGCAGTTGTCTCGAGAACATACGTGCTTATGCAAAAAGCCTATGCCGTTTCGGCGCCTGTTCCCTATGATGTCACGTCGTCGGTTCTCCATCAGGTCTTCAAGGGCGGTGATGTGCCGGAACCGATCGCTCGGGCGGTCGAAGACACCCGGGGTGAAATCCTTACCTTTGACGGTGGACCGATCGTTGCCTATTTTCATTCGACAAGCGGCGGTATTACTGAAGATGCTGCCGAGGTGTTCGGCAAGAGTTACCCCTATTTGAAGCCGGTGGAGACGAATTCGGAGCTTTCGCCGTATTTTCTCTGGCAGAAAAAAATAGCGCTGAAGGACATGGAAAAGGCTTCCGGGGTGAAGGGATTGAAGGATATCGGCATTGATTCCCATACGGAATCGGGCCGGGTGCGCACCTTCTCGTTCGTGAACGGCTCGGGCAGTACGAAGATCGCTGCGAAGACCCTCCGCCAGAACCTCGGCTGGGATAAATTGCCGAGCACGTTCGTTACCTCGATCATGCGGGACAACGGCGCGTTCATTATCGAAGGGCGCGGGTATGGTCATGGCGTCGGCATGTGTCAGTGGAGCGCCCTGCAGATGGCGCGCGACGGAAAAACCTACCGGGATATTCTCTCCTACTTCTATCAGGGAACCGTTCTCCAGCAGTATGAAGACCGCTGATTTCGACTTTGCGCTGCCGGAGCATCTGCTCGCCGTGCGGCCTGCGGATCAGCGCGACCGGTCCCGGTTGCTCGTGCTGCATCGGGATGATTCCTGCGACCACCGCACTTTTCGCGATATTGACGACTATCTGAACCCGGGCGATCTGCTGATTCTCAATACCACCAAGGTTTTTCCGGCACGACTGGTCGGCCGCAAACCGAACGGCGGCAAGCTCGACCTGCTTCTCATCAGACCACGCGAAGATGCGACCGTATGGGAGGTGCTCTACCGTACCCGGTATCTGGGGCCGGTGGCGATTGATGCGTTCAGGGCCGAGTTGTTTGAGACAGCCGGAACCGATGATAGCCGGCCGGTGCGTTGTCTCCGGTTTCTTGACCTTCATGCGGAAGCGATCGAGGCGATGCTCTGGAAACATGGTGCCATGCCGCTGCCGCCCTATATCAAGCGGGAGCCGGACGAGCATGACAAGGTCCGTTACCAGACGGTATATGCGAAGACATCCGGTTCGATTGCCGCGCCGACCGCCGGCCTGCATTTTACCCACGAGCTGCTGGATCACCTCCGGAACAAAGGGGTGCAGATCGGCGAATTGACGCTCCATGTCGGGATCGGTACGTTTCTGCCGGTCAAGGCGGAAAGGCTTGCCGATCATGCGATGCTGCCGGAGCAGTTTTCGATTGCCGACAGTCTGTTTGAGACCATCCGGAGGACAAAAGAGCGGGGTGGACGGGTGATTCCGGTCGGCACGACCGCCACGCGGGCACTCGAAGGAGTCGCAAGCGGCCGGTATCATGAGGTCCGGCATGCCGAGGGAATCCTGCACGGCAGTACGGACATATTCATCCATCCCGGACATCGGTTCCTGATTGCCGACGGGTTGGTGACGAATTTCCACCTGCCGCGGTCCACGCCGCTGATGCTCGTTTCCGCACTCCGCGGATGGGACGCCATATATAAGGCCTATAATGAAGCTATAGCTATAGGGTATAGATTTTTCTCATATGGCGATGCTATGCTGATTTTATGAAATTCAAGGGGACGCAAAAACCCTCACTGATCATCCTGGGGCGGACAACGCTCGCCCTGATGTTGTTGACGATTGCAGCGGTCAGTTTCGGCGCAGGATACCTGACCGGATATCAGTTTACCTCGACCTCCATTGACGATCGTCCGGTGATGAGTTCGGGTTCCCGCGCGGTCGTGCCTCCGGAGGAAAAAAGGGTGCTGGAACCGGCTCCGCCGTCTCCACCTGCCCAGCCTGCGGTGCAGGCGCCGTCACAGCAGGTATCCGCCCAACCGCCGAAGCAGGTTGAGCAGCCGCTCATCAGCGTGAAGCCTTCTGCTCCCGAGGCATCTGCCCCTCCGGCAAAGGCAGAGCAAAAAACGGCCATGACCGAAAAACCGGCCCCTGCAAAACCTGCGGTGAACCCGGAAGAATCGAAGAAAGCACCGGTCAGACAACCGGCCACGGATTCGCAGGCTTCCGCAGCACAGAAGCCGGCTGATCTGAAAAAGAAGCCGGAACCGCTGCCGTCCGTTTCTCCGAAAACCGCCGAGGCTCCTGCCCAGGGAGCCAGGAAAAAAACCGGAGCGAAGACGCATGCTTCCGCAGTTCCCAAAAAGGGGGCGTACACGATTCAGTTCGGCGCGTTTGAGGAACCGGCCAAGGCTGCTCAGCTGAAGAAGGAGCTTGCGTCCAAAGGGATCAAGGCATATGTCGTGCCGAAAGGCAGGACTTCGTCCTATGCGCGGGTGCGTGCCGGGTCTTTTGCAAAGCGCGAACAGGCGGTCCGGTATGCCGAGGTCTGCAGGGCCAAGGGATTCGAGGGCTTTATCACGAAGTAGCGCCCGGTCCGCATGGCGGACCGCTCCCGAGCTATGAATACACAACCAGTGACCCATATGATTCCCGCCGGAGGTTCCCTACGAAAACCAGCGAAATAGAGCTCGATGAAGAGAAAGAGTATCCGTTTCTTCACGGCGGTTTTGACAAGACGCTTCGCATGGTCGAAAAGAGTCTCGGCGTCGCCGTTTCGGTCAGGGGCAACAAGCTGTATCTGCAGGGCGACGATGCGGCAGTGCAGCAGGCCGAGCGGCTGATCGGCGAGATTCGGACGGTCAACCGCAACGGGTACATGCTGAAGCCCGAGGACATTGCCTATGCGGTCAAATCGATGGGGGAGGGCCGAGAAATCTCGCTGACCGAACTGTTTTCGGGTAGCATCCCGGTTGCAGCAAAGAAGCGATTCATCATTCCGAAGACCGAAACCCAGCGGGCGTATATCGACTCGATCAGCACGTATGACATTACCTTCGGCATCGGTCCTGCCGGAACCGGCAAAACGTATCTTGCGATGGCGATGGCGATCCATGCCTTTCTGGCAAAGCAGGTTTCCCGCATTGTGCTGGTTCGTCCGGCGGTGGAGGCGGGTGAAAAGCTCGGGTTTCTGCCGGGCGACATTGCCGAAAAGGTGAGCCCCTATCTCCGGCCCTTGTACGATGCGCTCTTCGACATGATGGATATCGAGAAGGCATCGAAACTGATCGAACGCGGGACCGTCGAGATTGCGCCGCTTGCATTCATGCGCGGGCGTACGCTCAACGATTCGTTCATCATTCTCGACGAGGCCCAGAATACAACATCCGAGCAGATGAAGATGTATCTTACCCGTCTTGGATTCGGCTCCAAGACGGTCATTACCGGAGATATCACCCAGATCGACCTTCCGTCAGGCAGGTCGTCGGGGCTGATCGAGGCGCTCAGGATTCTGCGCGACATTGAGGATATCCGGATAGTTCATTTCACCCAGAACGATGTCGTGCGCCACCGGCTGGTGCAGGAGATCGTCGGAGCATACGAACGGCATGAAAAACGTACCACCGAAGAGTAAGGCACAGCAGATCGGCGATCTCAAAAAAAAGGTTGCCGAATATCCGACCACCCACCGGAGCGATCTCAATAAATTCGGCATTCTCGGATGCATCAGTTTTATCGTGGCTCTGGCGATCAACAGTCCAACCTCCATCAACTTTGCCGAAGGCGGCATCGGACATTTTCTCGGGAGCCTGCTGATCGTGCAGCTGATCCTGTTCATTTTTTACAAGGACATCAAGCGCTACAAGCCGATTTATTATTCCGATCCCAAAATGATGTATCTGCTGGCGTTGCTGGTGGTCGGCACGCTCATAACGAGCAGGCTCTTCTCGTACCTTCTGTCCGCCATGCAGCGAGGGTTCGACCTGCCGGGCGACGCCTTCATGTACGGCATCCCGATTGCCGCCGGCGCGATGCTGATTACGCTGATCTTCGATTTCCATCTGGCGATCAGTTTTTCGTTCGTGATGAGCCTTCTCGCAGGCATCTGGATGCACAGTCCCCATTTTGCGGTCTATACCTTTGTCGGCAACCTCACAGCAGCGTTTGCGGTGCTCCGCTGCCGCCGCCGGTCGACGCTCATCCGCGCAGGCCTGTACGTGTGTGCCGCAAATCTCCTGACCGTCATGATCATCCTGCTGCTGAAAGGGCAGTTTCTTTCGGAACAGGCGGTGTCGAGCCTGCTCTTCTCCATTTTCAGCGGCGTATGTGTCATCGCCATCGTCACCTCGGTGCTTCCGGTGATTGAGTACTCGTTCCAGCTGCGAACCGACATCAGTCTGGTCGAGCTGCTCGACCACGATCAGGAATTGCTCAGAATGCTCATGCTGAATGCGCCCGGTACGTATCATCACAGCGTCATTGTCGGCAATCTTGCCGAGGCTGCTGCCGAAGCGATCGGGGTGAACCCGCTGATGGCCCGGGTGACGGCGTACTATCACGATATCGGCAAGGCGAAAATGCCGGAGTACTTTGTTGAGAATCAGGCGGGAGCGGTGAGCAAGCATGAGAAGCTGACCCCGCATATGAGCAGCATCATCCTCATCTCACATGTCAAGGAGGGTCTGGAACTCGCGCGGCAGCACAAGCTGCCGAAACCGGTGCTCGATGTCATCCAGCAGCATCACGGCACCAGCCTCATGACCTATTTTTATCAGAAGGCCCTTGAGCAGGCCGGCGGGACGCCCCCGAACCATGAAGAGTTCCGGTATCCCGGCCCGCGGCCGCAAACACGCATTGCCGCGCTCGTCATGATGGCCGATGCGGTCGAAGCCGCCACCCGGTCGCTTGCCGAGGCGACGCCGGCGCGTATCGAGGCCCTTGTCGAGAAGATCATCAACAACATCTTCCTCGACGGCCAGATCGATGAATGCGAACTGACGCTCAAGGATCTCTCGAAGATCAAGGACAGTTTTATTCATGTCCTGCTCAGTATTTTTCATCGGCGCATCCAGTATCCTGATGTCGACATGCGGCAGTTTGCGGGCCGGCAGGAATGTCCCCTCGCTGAGCGCGGTCCCCAGAGCAATGGCAGTAGCGGTAAGGAATCGGCAAAGATCTGTTAAGATCATCGCCCCCGCTGTGGCGCGGTGCGTGGATGCTGCTGCGCAGGCAGTCGCGCGACGGCATTCCGGCAGAGGCCGGATGTTTTCGTTCGAGATCGGCGTTGTCTTTGCCGGTGACCGTTTCATGAGGGGCCTCAACCGCGCCTGGCGCGGCAAGGACACGACAACCGATGTGCTTTCGTTCCCGATGGAGGATGATGTCCGGGCATGCGTTGACCGTCCGGCCGGACTTCCGCCGGTCGAACTCGGCGACATCGTCATCAGCGTTCCCCAGGCGGTTCGGCAGGCGGAAGCATACGGCGTGACACTCTCAGAGGAAATCGCTCGGCTTCTGGTGCACGGCACGCTGCACCTGCTCGGGTACGATCATGAGCGCGGCGCTGCCGAAGCGCGCGCCATGCGCAGGCTTGAATCCGCTATTTTACGAAAAATGGAGAAGGAACCGTTATGCTCGAACTGATAGTATTTCTGTGCGGCGGTGTCGTCATGATTCTTGAACTGGTCGGTTCGCGCATTCTTGCGCCGTATCTCGGCACCTCGATTGTCGTCTGGACGAGTCTTATCGGAATCATTCTGGCGAGCCTCAGCATCGGCTACTGGTACGGCGGCAGACTGGCTGACCGGAGGCCGACGGACCGGGCTTTCGCCATGATCATTCTGGTTTCCGCTGCGCTTGTCGGCGCCATTCCGGTCCTGAAAGGGCCGGTTCTCGATTTCCTCCAGCGCACGGTGGAGAGTTTTTCGGTCAACGCCATCCTTGCCACCATCATCCTCTTTGCTCCGCCGAGCGTTGCGCTCGGCATGGTCTCTCCCTATGCGGTCCGCCTCAGGATGCGGAATCTGAACACCTCGGGAGCGACGGTCGGCAGACTGTATGCCATATCCACGATCGGCAGTATTGCCGGGACCTTTCTGGCCGGTTTTTATCTTATCGCCTATTTCGGGAGCACGAAGATCCTGCTGGTGCTTGCCGGCGTGCTGCTGCTGACATCGGGGCTTGCATACAGCCGGGGACTGATGGTTGCCCGGGCTGCGCTGACGCTGGCGCTTATCGGGCTGTTTGTGTTTGTTTCGGGGCAGGAGTATGTGCTTGCGAATCAGGGTATTCACCACATCGATACGCGGTACAGCCATGTGACCATCCACAGCAGTGTTGACGACGGAAACCGTCCGACGCTCGTCATGGTCACCAATCCCCGCGAAACGCAGTCCGCGATGTACAAGGATTCTCCGACCGATCTGGTCCTGCGCTATACCCGCTTTTATCGCATGGTCCATCACTTCAGGCCGGACGTGCAGCATGCCCTCATGATCGGCGGTGCCGGGTATTCGTATCCGAAAAACTATCTTGCATCGTTTCCTCAGGCACGTCTTGACGTCGTCGAGATCGACCCGGACTTTACGCGGCTTGCCCGCGAGTATTTCAGGCTCGGCAATGATCCGCGCCTGACGATCTTTCACGAAGATGGCAGGACATACCTGAACCGGACAACGGCACGGTACGACGTCATTTTCGGCGATGCCTTCAGTTCACTGTATTCGGTGCCGTACCAGCTGACAACGGTCGAAACGGTCCGTCGCATGCATGCGATTCTGAACGATAACGGGGTGGTGCTCATGAATATCATCTCGTCCATCGAGGGAGAGACGGGGGAGTTTCTGCGGGCAGAGTACGCAACGTTCCGTGCGGTGTTCCCGCAGGTTTTCCTGTTTCCTGTCCGGACAAACGTCAATGGCGGGGTTGTGCAGAACGTGATGCTGGTTGCCCTGAAAAGCCCGGTGCCGCCGGTCATGCAGAGCCCGGTGTCCGAGATGAATGCCTATCTGGGACATCTCTGGAAGCGACCGGTTGCTGCAGACATGCCGATCCTGACGGACGATCATGCGCCGGTCGACAATTACATGCTCAAGGTCCTGCGCTCCCTGTAGAACCTGATGGAGCGCAAAGCCACAGGGGGCAAGCATGCCGCTGAAACGCTGGATTGAGAGTGCCAACAATGCAATAGAAGGCGTGCTCCATGCCGCCCGCACCGAGCGCCATTTCCAGTACCACCTGATCACCGCCATTGCCGTTCTCATCCTGAGTTACGCACTGGGCATTGCCCGGGACGACTTTCTCGTCGTGGCGGTCATCGTCATACTGGTGCTGCTTGCCGAGATGCTGAATACCGCCATAGAGCACCTGGTCGATCTGGTATCTCCCGAGTATCATGAGCGCGCCAGAAGCGCCAAGGACATTGCGGCCGGTGCCGTGCTGGTCACCGCATTCGGCGCAGCGGTGCTCGGCTATATCATTCTGTACCCCTACCTTGCCGAGGCCTTCAAGTCGGGCCTCCGGATTGCTCGCCACACGCATGCCGAAATTGCTTTGCTCGCGCTCGTTACGGTTGTCGTTCTCGTCAT
>JAAYUK010000090.1 GCA_012517735.1 Nitrospiraceae bacterium | reverse complement strand
GGCGCTCATACGCGGCAAGGTCATGGCCGTACATGGTTTCTCCGCGCTGGCCGAGACGGTTTACATCGAGAATCCCCACAAGATTATCGAGCTGGTAGTGCGCTGCAATCTGGAGCGCCTCCCACTGCGAGCCCTCCGCCAGCTCGCTGTCTCCGAGCAGCACAAAGGTACGATAGGGCAGTCTGTCGAGATATTTTGCATTGAGCGCCATGCCGACACCGACCGAAAGGCCCTGTCCAAGCGATCCGGTTGCGGCTTCGGCATAGGGAAAAAGCATGGTCGGGTGTCCCTCAAGCCGGCTCCCGAACTTCCTCAGGGTCATGAGTTCCTCTTCCGGAATCGCTCCGGCCGCGGCCCAAAGCGCATAGAGCAGCGGCGATGCGTGCCCCTTGGAGAAAATAAGGCGATCGTTGTTGGGGTGAGCCGGATTGTCCGTATCGAACCGGAAGGTTCCGCCGAACAGCAGGCCGGTCATGAGATCGGTTGCGGAGAGTGACGAAGTCGGGTGCCCTGACCCTGCCGTGCTTGTGGAGCGGATAATCCAGTAGCGGATCAGACGGGCCAGCTGCTGCAGATGCGAGCGTTCCATAAGTCCTCCTGAAGCGTCGTGAAGTAACAGTTTCATTATACTTCCCCGCAGGCCAAAATGCGCTTGCAGAGCATCCGTTTCTCTCTTATACTTGGGGTAACTGCTCCTGAGTGGGGAGGGCTCAGCATGACGATAGACAAAAAACAGCCGGAGACCTTTTTTGCAACTCCTGGACGTGTCGGGAAGGCCGAACTCTCCGAACAGGCATGGGCGGTCAGCGTGAACCCGATTGTCCGGGGGCTGATGCAGAGCATCGGCGGTCTTTTTGCCGTGCTGAACAGGCAGCGGCAGATCATTGCGGTCAATGATGCCTTGCTGGGGAGTCTGGGCATCTCCGATATCGCAAAAGTCCTTGGGATCAGGCCGGGAGAGGCATTCGACTGTCTGTATGCCAAGGAGATGGCGGGCGGATGCGGAACCTCCCGCTATTGTGTCACCTGCGGAGCAGCGGTGGCGATCGTCAGCTGTCTCGGCGAAAACCGGCCGGTCGAGCAGAAATGCGCCCTGCAGAGCGGGACGAATGGGAATCTGCGTGATATCTGTTTCCGGGTCAAGGCGAGTCCGCTCGACATCGGGTCGGAGCGGGTCATCCTGCTTTTTTTGCAGGACATTACCGCGCTCGAACGGTGGGCCGCCCTGGAGCGGATGTTTTTCAATGATATCGGCAATACCATTTCCGCCATTCACGCGGCTGCCGCGACTGCACTCACCGCAAAGCAGCACCGGCGGCAGGAGAGCATACATGTTGTTCATCGCCTTGCCGAGCGGCTTGCACGGGAGTTCGCGCTTCAGAAAGCACTGACGCAGCAGGATATCGGCGAGATGCTCGTCGCGCCCTCACCTGTGTATCCGGAGCAGATTTTATGCGAATTGCTGGATATTGCGCATAGCCATCCGGCCGGTGAGCGCCGGACTATCCGTATCGACGGGGTTACCCCTTCCCGCCGG
>JAAYUK010000089.1 GCA_012517735.1 Nitrospiraceae bacterium | reverse complement strand
CTGTGCGACTTTTTTGTCCGTAACGGTGCGCTCCAGCGATGTGAGGCTCTGCTCAATTTCCTTCTCAAGCGTGTCCGCGCGCCGCAGAATCCGGTTGATGCGGGAGCAGTTATCAATGACCTCCTGCATGCGTATCGTATACTCACCCAAGGGATCCTTGAGCGCTGTTGATGAACTTTTCGACTCGATACTCCTCGCGCGACTGATCAAATCCTGCCCTTTGTTCAGGAGCAATTCCTCGTTCCGGTAAAAGGTGCTCGAAACCAGTGCAGCGTCGGCGAAAACCGTCGAAAGCTCTTTCAGGATCCCCGCGTTTTCGATGTTCTCCCGGATATCCTGTCCCACCGATGTCTCCAAAAGGTTCTCAATGTGCTGGAAGGTAAGAAAGACAACCCCGGCCAAAAGTCCGACAACAAGGAAGAGAAACGCCGCCACCCCGATCAGCTTCGCCGAGAGGCTGACCCCTTGGGACGCACCGTTTTTGAGGTCAGTTCCCATCGGTTCTCACGAGCTTGATCTCCCGAAAGACCGGAAGGGGAACCGTGATCCCAAGCTTTGTCATCGCCTGAACGTTCAGAATCTTGACGCCGGTCTGATTACGGACAATCGGGATCTGCGCAAGGGGAGTGCCTTCAAGAGCCCGGAGCAGCATTTTTGCGGCGATGGCGCCCTGCTCAACGCCGGACTTCTGCACCGCCAGGAGGCACCCCGCCTTGACTGAATACTCGTTGGCGCAGACGGTCGGTTTGTTGCCCCACACATCCAGCAGAAACGTGTATGCTTCACGGTGAGACAGTATCCGGCCGCTTCGGTCCGTAATGCCTTCCAGGTGTTCGAGATACAGCACATCGGTCGTTGGGCGGGCAGCCCGCAGCAGATCGGCCGCCTCCTCAATCGTCGCAGGGTTATAAAAACCGTGTGCCCGGAGCGCATAGTTTGGAGCATCCTTCCGGATTTCCGAGATAATCTCCGCAGCGGTCATGTCGTTTCCACGAGACAGATAAACGAAGCTCTGCACTTTCGGCATGATCTGCTTGAGAAATGCCATTGTTTCCTTGCCATGATACCGTTCAAGAATGCCGGTCACGTTTGATGCAGGATACCCGTATTTTTCGGCATTTGCATTCACCCCACAGAAGAATACCGGGACACTGGTCTTCTCCCTGAGATACGGCACAACAAAAAGTTCCTGCGCAGGATCGTCCGCCGCCAGCACGCCATCCGGGCGCATGCTGGAGAAAAGGGCATATGCCTCTGCCGCGCGTTGCTCGCCCTGTTCCGGATAGTGCTTGGTATCGAGATTGAAGAACGTAATCCTGCATCGTGAATGGAGGATGCGTTCCATTCCTTTCCGGATTTCGTCCTGCCAGGGATAGCCGTCATGATAGCTCATGACAGCAAGGACTTTGCATGAGCGCGTCTCCGATTCAGCAAGAGCCGGAGCGGGCAGGCAAAGCAGGAGAAGCAGAAAAAGAAGGAGTGTTCTCACACGCATGATCTTTCAGGCATTTGCATGGCATGCCTCCCGGCGCATCAATCTTCGCAGGCATCAACAAAAGAAGCGAGTCCCGGAACAACCTTCAGTGTCTCGTTCAATTGTATGATATGGCTGCAGATGAAGCAAGCCAAACGCGATGGTGCTCAGGAAGGATCGGTCGCGCGCACAGGAACCGGCTGCGCTTCTGCGATCAGCATGACGGGGATGCCGTTGCGTATCGGATAGATGAGCGAACAGGAACGGCAGATGAACCCCTCTCCCGTTTCAGTTGAGTGAATCTTCCCCTTGCACTGCGGACATGCAAGAATCGCCGATATCATCCCCCGATCACCCTATTCAGTCTCTGCAGGACCAGTTCCTTCCCCATAATCTCAATAACCTCAAAAATGCCCGGGCTCGCAGTGCCGCCGGTCAGCGCAACACGGAGCGGCTGCGCGATTGCCCCCAGCTTGAGACCTTTGGCAACAGCCATTTCGTGTACCAACGGCTCGACTACTGCAGCAGACACATCGGTCAGTCCCGCAAGCATGGTTCTCACTTCTGCAAGCAACTGAATACTCTCGGGCGTCAGATGTTTCTCCCGGGCCTTCGGATCAATCGCAATGTCCGCAGCAAGATAGTAGTGCATCTGGGTCGCCATTTCGACCAGCGTTCTGCTCCGTTCGCGCAGTGAATACGCTGCCTTGCCGAGCCAGTCCATGGAAACATCTGAATCGGCAGCCAGAATGCCGCTTTTCACCAGAAACGGCAGGACTGCTTCTGCCAAAGCCCCCGGCGTACTGTTGATGATATACTGCGTATTCAGCCAGAGCAGCTTCTCCGGGTTGAAAACCGAGGCTGACGCGCCGACCCCTTCAAGCGAAAAACACTGTATCAGTTCCTCGCGACTGAAAATTTCCTGATCTCCATGAGCCCACCCAAGCCGCACAAGATAATTGACCAGGGCGTCCGGCAGGTAGCCCATATCACGATACGCGGTAACCGATGTGGCGCCATGCCGTTTGCTCAGCCGCGACTTGTCGGCTCCCAGAATCATCGGCAGATGTGCAAACGCCGGGACTTCCCAACCGAAAGCCTGGTAGATGTGAATCTGCTTGGGAGTATTGTTCACATGATCATCGCCCCGGATGACATGGGTAATCTTCATGTCGATATCATCCACAACAACGACAAAATTATAGGTCGGGGTCCCGTCGGAACGCACAATGACCATATCCTCCAGCACACTGTTTTCAAAGGTTATGGGCCCCTTGATCAGATCATTCACGATGGTTTGCCCTTCCCGCGGCATCCTGAACCGAACCGCAGCCGGCTCCGCGGGCTTCTCAATCCGCTCGCGACACCGTCCGTCGTATGCAACCGGCTGATTGGCCGACAGCGCCCGCTGACGACGTTCTTCCAGCTCTTCGGGCGTACACGTGCAATAGTACGCCTTGCCTTCGGCAATCAGACGATCGGCATAGGCACGATAGACATCGAACCGGTCTGTCTGGCGGTATGGACCCTCATCCCAGTCAAGACGGAGCCAGGTCATCCCTTCGACGATTGCTTCAATGTACTCGTCGGTCGAGCGATCCCGATCAGTATCCTCAATGCGGAGGATAAAAACGCCGTTATTCCGGCGGGCATAGAGCCAGTTAAAAAGAGCCGTCCGTGCGCCGCCGATGTGGAGAAAGCCGGTAGGACTGGGAGCAAAACGGACGCGAACAGGTGTTGTCACAACAAAACCTCCTGAAAAGCAAAGCATTCAACGGTTTATGATGATACCCCATAATGCGATACTCCTTCAACTTCAGACGTTTTTTCAACCCGGAATTGTCATGAGCCCGGCAGGGCAGGCTTTGAGCATTTGGGGTCGAATCCAATGACAATTTTGGGGGCAATCAGACGGCACCGCATCGGCTGAATGAGCGCTTTGCCTGTTGTTTTTTTGTGTCATAGAGTGGTACGGTGTTGGATGGCGGAAACAACAGCGGCTATCGTGCGACTCAAGGACATGCAGGCACGTTTTGCCGGAATGACCCTGCAAAGGATCCAGGCAACTGCAGGCCATCATCCTTTGCCAAGTTTCTCTCCGGCCGCTTTTCGGCCGGCATTTCCTGATACCGAAGGTGCCTGTGCTTGACAGATTTCTTCCCAAAACCGACTTTGCATCGTATGAGGAGTTCATCGAGCAGTTTCGTATCATCGTCCCGGACCGCTTCAATTTCGCTTTCGACGTTGTCGATGTGATTGCCGAGCAGGACCCTGATCGTACTGCCTTGGTCTGGTGCGATGAAAAAAACCACGAGGCTGCCTTTACCTTTGCCCAGTTGAAACAGTACAGCAACCGGGTGGCAAACATCCTCGTCTCACACGGGATCGGCAAGGGGGACCCGGTGATGCTCATCCTGAAACGACGGTATGAGTTCTGGTTTGCCGTGCTCGCCCTGCATAAAATAGGGGCGATTGCGATACCGGCGACGCATCTGCTGTCCGCGAAAGATATCCTGTACCGGAACAATGCGGCTGACATAAAAATGATCATCGCAGTCAATGATGATGAAATCACCTCACAGGTGGATGCTGCGCTGCCGCAATCCCCCTCGCTTAAAACCCGGGTTCTGGTTGGTGGGAGCCGGGACGGGTGGATAGATCTCGACGCGTCGCTCGAAAAAACATCGGACCAATTCATCCGGCCAGCCGGCAACAAAGCAACCGAAAACAGTGACCCCATGCTCCTCTACTTCACTTCCGGGACTACCGGCATGCCCAAGATGGTTCTCCATGACTTCACCTATCCGCTCGGACATATCCTGACCGCAAAGTACTGGCAGAACGTCAAACGCAACGGCCTGCATCTGACACTGGCCGATACCGGCTGGGCAAAAGCCGTTTGGGGCAAGATATATGGACAATGGATTGCCGGGGCTTCGGTGTTTGTCTACGACTACGACAAGTTCAATCCCAAGAAATTGCTGAGCGTTCTCTCCCATTACGGCATCACATCATTTTGTGCTCCTCCTACCGTCTATCGGGTTCTGGTCAAGGAAGATCTGGCCCGTTACGATCTGAGCAGACTGCAATACTGTGTTATCGCAGGAGAGCCACTCAACCCGGAAATTTACTCGCAGTTTCTCAAGAAAACCGGCCTGAAGCTGATGGAAGGGTATGGACAGACAGAATTGACCGTTACGATAGCCACCTATCCCTGGCTCGAGCCAAAACCGGGATCCATGGGCAAGCCTTCGCCCGGCTACGATCTGGACCTGCTCGACGATGCGGGTAATCCCTGTGCTGTCGGCGTGGAGGGTCAGATCGTCATTCGGACCGACAAACGGCGGCCAGTCGGCATGTTTCAGGGGTATTATCGCGAACCGGAGCGGACAGGTCAGGTCTGGCGGCAGGACATTTACTATACCGGCGACGTGGCCTGGCGCGATGAGGATGGCTACTACTGGTTCGTTGGGCGGGCAGATGACCTGATCAAGAGCGCTGGATACCGCATCGGCCCGTTTGAAGTGGAGAGTGCACTTCTTGAGCACCCGGCGGTACTGGAGTGCGCGGTAACCGGTGTTCCGGACGCCGTTCGCGGGCAGGCAGTCAAGGCAAGTGTTGTGCTGGCAAAAGGATATAGTGCCAGCGACGCCCTCGCAAAAGAACTCCAGGATCATGTCAAGAAAGTTACCGCTGCATATAAGTACCCCCGTTTTATTGAATTCGTGGAGGATCTCCCCAAGACAATCAGCGGAAAAATCCGGCGGGTAGAAATTCGCGAGCATCATAACCAGTGACGAGGGTGCGATGACGGTTGCTAATTTATCGGATGTATGGTAATCTACTAATCGAAGTTGCAGAAGTGTTTGTTTGCGAGATGCCACAAAGACTTTTTGAGCTTTGTGGCTCTTTTATTTCTGACAACTAAAAATGTGCCGCAGGAGGCAGTACCATGGCTTTAGGAACAGTAAAGTGGTTCAATGAATCGAAAGGTTTCGGTTTCATTACCGCAGAAGACGGTGGCGATCTGTTTGTCCACTACTCATCCATTCAGGGCAGCGGGTTCAAGACCCTTGTCGAGGGGGACAGCGTGAGCTTTGACATCGAGCAGGGTCCGAAAGGCGCCAAGGCGATTAACGTGATAAAGCAGTAGTTCGCTGACGTATCCGATAAAAAACCCTCCTGAGACATGGAGGGTTTTTTATCGCTCAATTGCATATTTCAGCTCGGTATGATATGCTAATTTCCAAAGTTGCAGAAGTGTTTGTTTGCGAGACGCCACAAAGACTTTTTGAGCTTTGTGGCGTTTTTAGTTCTGACAACTTATTTTTTGCAGGAGGCAGTACCATGGCTTTAGGAAAAGTGAAGTGGTTCAACGAATCAAAGGGGTTTGGTTTCATCACGGGGGACAACGGGGAAGATCTGTTCGTCCACTACTCGTCCATTCAGGGCAGCGGGTTCAAGACCCTCAACGAGGGCGACACCGTCAGCTATGATGTCGAGCAGGGCCCGAAAGGCGCCAAGGCAATCAACGTCGTCAAGCAGTAAACATCCCGCAGTAACCTCTCTGAATGCCTCCCGTACTCCTTGCACGGGAGGCATTCCATTATCCCAAAATTGTCATTGGATTCGACCCAAAACGCTCCGAGCCCGGCTTGGCTCATGACAATTATATGCAGGGGGATTCCAGGGCTTCTCGGGGAAAATCAGGCGCGCTTCAGAACATACCTGGCGATGACGTCCGACAAGGCAGTTTCATCAAAAGGCTTGACAAGGAAATCATTGGCTCCCGTATCCAGCGCCATCTGACGATGTTTCTGCGTACCGCGGGATGTGAGAACTATTATCGCAATGTCGCGCAGATATTCAATGCTGCGGATGCGTCTGATCAGTTCATATCCATGCATGACCGGCATCTCAAGATCGGTAATAATGAGATCGACCTTGTTTTCGTGCAGCACATTCAATGCCTCATGCCCATTTGCCGCGGCAAGGGGCTTGAATCCCCGATTCTCGATGAAATTCGTGACATACTTGCGTACACTCAATGAATCGTCAACGATGAGGATCTTCGGGGCCGTATCTTCGGTAAACTGCTCGGCTATGTCGAACTGAGGCCGCAAATCCGCCTCGAACAGGGTCATCGGATTTACCACAAAACGGACCTTGCCGTCAGCAGAGATCGTCATGCCGGAATAGATGGAGAGTCCATCAAGGAAATGGTTCAACGGCTTGATGATGGT
>JAAYUK010000088.1 GCA_012517735.1 Nitrospiraceae bacterium | reverse complement strand
CCCATAAAGTGGTTGCAAACTACGCAGAGAGGTCAATTCTCCTGCCCACGGTATCGAACAAGCCCCGCCTCTCTCCGGCGGAAAAAGAGGACTATTTCCATCACTTCCTGGAAAACCGCCCATCAGGAAAGATTGATTTGCGTGTCATTGAACTGGGCTGTAACACGGCCGTTGATGCAGGACTCTATACCTTCACGTTTGCAAAAACAGGCGAAGTTGTCAGCGGTCGCTACAGCTTTACCTACCGCTGGAATGGTGAGCAATGGCTCATCACGAGCCATCATTCGTCAGCCATGCCGGAAAGAAAGTAGCAGAAACCAGGCTTGCATCGCATAATACCTGCTGAACATTTTTCGGCTGCGGAGATCAATACATGGTGAGTAATCAACAGAGTGCGTTGCACGAATTAGGCTGGAACGACTGGTTTGCGCAAAGGACGAGATGCAAACCGGCGCATACGGTCGCCCGCGTTGCGGCGGTGGATCGCGAGCAGTTGCTGCTTGTGGATCAGTCCGGCACATTCAGGGCGAAGCTGGCTGGCAGCTTTCTCCATCGCCACCGCCTCGCACATGAACTGCCCTGCGTGGGCGACTGGGTCTGTCTCGACAGACAGCCGGGCGATGACTTTAGCATGGTTCACTCCCTCGTGGAGCGGAGGACTTCCCTACGCAGAAAAGCCGCGGGAAGCGCTGTTGAGCACCAGATGATCGCGGCAAATGTGGATGTCGTGGTTATCGTGCAGTCATGCCAAGGCGATTTCAATGTCAATCGGCTGGAACGCTATCTTGTCATGGTGACGGATGGCGGAGCCGAACCGTATATTCTCCTCACAAAGACCGATCTCGTGGATCCCGGCGTTATGGCTTCACAAACAGCGGAAATCCGGACTGCCGGCATCACCGCACCGATAGCACAACTCAGCAATGTGACGCGGGATGGCGTGGATGACCTCAAACGGATGCTGCTGCCCGGAAAGACGTATTGTTTCGTCGGCTCTTCCGGCGTCGGCAAAAGCACGCTCATCAATCATCTGATCGGCCGGGAACTGCTCGAAACTGCATCGGTCAGTGGTACCGGCGAAGGACGACACACAACAACACGCCGGGAGCTGATCCGGCTGGAAAACGGCGCTTTGGTTATCGACAACCCCGGGATGCGTGAATTCGGTATCGTGGGCGCAGAAAGCTCTGTCAGCAGCTGTTTTGATGACATCTCGACGCTTGCAATCAGTTGCCGTTACCGCGACTGCGGCCATACCGGCGAACCAGGATGCGCCGTGCTTGAAGCGGTGCAGTCCGGCGCGCTCAAGCGCAAGCACTACGAAAACTACCTGAGACTCCGGAAGGAATCCGAATTTTATCAGCTGTCGCATGCTGAAAAACGGAAAAAAGACCGCGCCTTCGGCAGATTTATTAAGGCAGTCAAAAAGGATATGCGGGATTTCTGATTTCTTTCGGTAAAAACGATTCTTTCCCCCCGAAAAACCATTCATGCTGCGTTTTTTGCCATTCATCGCACCGTTTGTATCGTTCATCAGAAATCATTTTTCTCATCTTCCATACCGCGCTAGACTGCATCATCAACACCATGCGTGTTCTGAGCGAGTCAGGCAGAGGGCTGATTCTCCAGACGCGAGCACGCAGCCGTTTCTGTGCTGTATATCAAGAAGAGGCAATCGTATCAACTGTTACAACCACGGGACAAGGAGATCAGCATGAGCATGGGTAAAGCGTTAGCGGCACTGGTGGTGGTCGTCTGCAGCGTTGTGTTCGTCCAGCCTGCAGCGGCGGATGTCACGATTCTCTACAATGATTACAGCAGCTCGCCAACGATCGGGCGCGGGCAGGGAACGTCGACGGATCCGAACAACCCAGGATATGGCGCCATGCGCATATTCATCGAAAAGGTGATGGCATACACCGACGAGCATGGGCCCGACGCATTGCCCGCCGGACAAAAAGTCATCTTCCAGCGCAACCAGAACGTGAAGCGTTCGGTGAATGCCCTCGGAGCCGGCGTTCAGTTCGCAAATGCAAACGCCCAGCCGCAGCCGATTGTTTCCAGTCCAAGCTGGGGGTTCATTTACAATTCGATACCCTTCGGGATCAATTTCGAGCAGATGCTCGGATTCCTTTATGACTCAAAAATCGACGGTTTCGGCGGCAATGGTCTCGAATTGGCGCAAGCACTGCTGGACAAACGAGGCGGAACGCAAGTCGTCTTCCCCGTTGTGGGGAGCACCATGCAAGGGTCAGGGTATTTCCCCAAACCCATCGGCAAACCTGACTGTCACGCCGGAGATGCGGAGTGTCTCAGTCAGGGAAACGGCATCGGGCTGGCCGGTCTCTGCACGTCAGGCTGGAGAATTCGCTATCTGGCTCCACCACAGCATATCGTGGATCGCGCCTGCAACCTGCTGGTGAAAAAAGGCGTCATCCCCTCGCGGAATCTCACCTTTTATCCTCCAGTGGGAGGCCAGTCGGTTCTGCTGCCCATGCAGCGGGCCACGATTCAGGGTTTCGAATACGTCACGCCGTTTGATGACCTTGTCGACTTTTTCCCGGTGAAAGATGCCACTGCCGCCAATCCCCGCGGCAATCCCGACGCCGGGAACCTGAACTGTGCTCCGGCGCTGGCATTCCCGATTCCGGCAGGCACAAAGGAAAACTGCTCGCAGAATATCGGTCAGATCGGCGCCCGATATGCCCACCACCCTTCCTGGCACCAACCATTCCTGCTCTCATGGATGCATATCGACAAGACCGAATGGAACAAGCTGAATGCTGCCCAGAAGGCAGCGGTTCTTCGTGCCGCCAGGGAGGCTGTGACCGAATCGTACAAGGCAAACGAGTCGGTTCAATGCACCAAACTGAAAGCCATGCTTGACTTCAACAAAGGAATTCACCAGCGAAACATTGACGGCTCGGTTCGCCTGCTTGACGGCAAGCCGGTCAGTGCGCAAATGACGATCGCCCGGTGGCCGGAAGAGGCTTTGAAGGTTCTCCTGGAGGCTCGGGACGAGTATCTGGCGTCACTTGAAGGCCCCGCCGATCCGATGCAAAAGAATGATTCACAGAAAGACTTTTCTGCGGTCATCAGCGCGATCAGGCAGTATGCTGCCCGTATCGGTGCAACTACGTTTGATCCTGGCAGATTCCCGGGAGACACCGGACTCGCCAAAGGCGAAAAATGCACTCTGGTGAAAGATTGACCGCAGCGGACAATTCGTGATGGCATAGGCAGCTCCCCTATCCATACTCCGGAGGCTGAACGAACCGGCTGGTCCCGGTTTTGCTCAGCCTCCCATTCCAATACAATGAGCTCCATGCTGTTCCTGAGCGTCCTGGCATGGAGTGACGGCAACCCCTCGCCGTGACAATCCGGTATTTTGACCTTGCAATCCTGCTTTGGTTATGAAAGAATTAACCAATCGGGATGGCCAGGCGCTGCCATCCCCCCTTACACCAATGAGACAAGACGTTCATATCACTGCTGGAGGTTTGGTATGCGAAAGACTGTGAAAGCCATTTGCGGGATCGTTTCAGGAGTAACATTGGTTCTTGGATCGGCTGCGGCTGTGCCTGCCGCCTCAACAGATGCAGGAGACACTCCGGCCGCAGGAAAAAAAATGAAAGTCGAAGACAAGGCAAAGCAAAATGCTCCAGTAAAAGTCAAAAACAATGCCAAACCGGGTGCTCCCGTGCAGGGATCAACGGCCAAGCAGGGGAAAATAAAAAACAATGCAAAAGCCGGTCAACCGTCAGCGATTTGGAGTAGTCAGGTAGAAACCAAATAAAAAGCACAAGCGGGAACCCGGCAGGGTGCCGCTTTGCAGACCAGCGAAATAAGTCGGGGAAGAAGCCCGTTTTGTTTTTTCTGTTCGTCATAATGCGGTATTTGCGGAATCATCATGATCATTGATCTTGTGGCAATGCCGTGGGGCGACTTTGGAACCCCTTCGGCAGCGCTCGGTGCCTTGTCGGCATATGTACGCAACAAATGCCCTGATTTCAAAGTCGCCTGCCATTCCGAATATGTGGAAGTTGCGGAACGTATCGGCATCGACCGGTACCGTCTGATCAGCAGGCATCAGCTGCTCGCCGAGCAACTTTATCTTTCCCTGCTCTTTCCTGAGCGTTGTACGGCAACGCGTTCTTCGTTCGCAAACACTGCAACTGCCTCGTTCGGCAAAACGCCGCATGATGCCGGAATCAATACAGACACATGGGATCAACTGTTTGATGCCCTCCGTCATCAGCTTGACGACCACGCCCGGACGAAAGCCCTTGAACTTGCGCGGCGATCCGGTGTGGTAGGCCTCACGACATCACTGTTCCAGACATTTTCGAGCCTTGCGTTAGCTCAACAGATCAAATCCCTTAACCGTAATACTGTGATTGTACTCGGCGGAGCCTCTGTGGTCGGAATGTCAGGACTTTCAATACTCCACTCGTTTCCGTTTGTTGATTATATTGTGCAGGGAGAAGGCGAAAAACCGTTTATCGCATTGCTGAAATCGTTGGCCAAAAAACATAATATCAGCCCGGACACACCAGGCATTATTACCCGTGAAAGCATCCCTCATACTGATCAGCTCAGGAACCTCTGGGCCGCTCCCGGACTGGATGACCTTCCGATGCCGGACTATGATGAATACGCTGAGAAGGCAGATCGTTACAGCATTATCTGGAACATCCCCGCTGCAAGCTCGCGCGGCTGCTGGTGGGACAGGACAGAACAGACCGGAAATCCCCGCAATCGTTGCTATTTCTGCAACTATTCGACCGGCAGGTATCGGGAAAAGAGTGCCGCCCGGGTAGCATGCGAGGTCGATTTCCTCGCCCGGCGGTATCAGAATGTGCGCTTCATGTTCACCGACAATGCCATACGTCCACACGGCATACAGGAACTGACGCATGCGCTGAAAAAACGACGGCCGCAATTGAGTTTTTTCACATCGTTTCGCGCCAACATGCTCCCAATCGATATCCTGCGTCTGAACGAATCGGGAATGACCCGCTGCGAATGCGGCATTGAAGGTCTATCGAACTCGTATCTGAAACGGATAAATAAAGGGACATCAGTTATGCAGAACCTCCAGGTCCTGAAGACCTGCCATGAGCTCGGCATCTGGAACAACACGAATCTGATTACCGGATTTCCCGGAGCAACCGAAGCAGAAGTCAACGAAACCGTCGAAACGATTTACTGGTATGCCGCAGCCTACTATCCGTCAGGCCGGACGATTCCTTTTCATCTTTGTATTGGGAGCACCGTCGACCGTTTTCGGGAAGCATACGGCATCCATTCTGTCCGGAATTCGGACGCGTACCGGACCTGCATGCCCGTACGTATTTGGAAAAAGCTGGAGCTGCTCGATCGCTCCTGGGATGGTCCGGCAGAAGCAGATTGGAGTCCGGTGCTCGCAGCATGCGACAAATGGCGTGAACTGCATGACCAGGTGCGGGCTGATGAGCGATTTCCTTACCCTCATCCGCTTTACTATCACGATGGCGGGGATTTTCTCGAAATTGTTGATCGGCGCGGGGGAGCATGCAGGACCCTGACCTTTCCGTCATCCTGGCGTCTGATCTATCTTTTCTGTATGAGCATCCGTGCGGATTCAGCAATTCATGACCGCTTTGGTGCCTTGCTCCCGAGAAAGGAAATTGAGACCATACTTGACCGTTTCGTTGCAGAAAAGGTTATGTTTCAAGAGGGTCGATCGTATCTTTCGCTTGCGGTCGCGACAACACCGGCTGTTGCTGCCCGGAGAATCCGGGCACAGGTCCGCTGGCACAGGAAAGAGCGCGGCAATGAGATGCTTTGATGAAAGGTGATGCATCCGGCAAATAGTATGAACCCTGCCGGAAACAGGAGAAAGGATACCTGTATGAGACCGGCTTCTCACAGAACCTGTATGCACACTATTGATAACGGGAGGAAGCGATGAGCGTTCGTGATATGAATGGCAATCCGAAGATCTGGGAAAAGCTGACGTGGGAAGACATGAGCAGCGAGGAGCAGGAACTCTGGTCCGCTCTCGGCTGGCGACAATACACATGGAACAGGAATGAGGCCCCTGCCAGCGCCGATAAGTCATGGAACGATCTGACCGCATCAGAACAGAACGCCGCACGGGGCCTCGGATTTTCCCCTGCGCTCTGGGATTCGTTCGAAGACGAATGACGTATGAAAGACGGGATCGGAAAGCAGAGAACCACAGCTATTCTCACCTCGGGGAAACATCTCATCTCTCGACCTGTCGTAGCACGCGCTTGAGAAACTGAGGGGATCGACCGACTAGGAAGAGAATTAACCGAGCATTGTGATTAGCCTGGCAGGACAGGCAACGCCGCTCAACTGCCACCCCGAAAAGTCATCGACATTTTCGGGGGCCCCGTTTCTCGGACGACATCCAGCCGTCCTCCGAGGTATTCGCCTCGCACATACATCCTGTATGTGCCGCTTCGCCGAATAAATCCGCTCTGTTGCCAGTCCAGCCAGGCTTGGAGCGTTATTGGATCGAATCCGATGACAATTTTGGGTTGATCTGATATTCTGATGGTTCCGTCCGTCTCTGGTTCCGAAGACATGACAAAAAAAGGGGGCTGTGGCTGAAACCACGGCCCCCCCTTCGCTTCCCCCGGCGAATCTATACCGTCGACTTTGACAGATCCTTGCCACCTTTCCTGAGAGCAGCCTGCGCAGCAGCAAGACGCGCGATCGGGATACGATACGGCGAGCAGCTTACATAGTCAAGCCCCACACGATGGCAGAATTCGACTGACGACGGATCGCCGCCATGTTCGCCGCAGATGCCGAGCTTCAGATTTTTCTTGACCTTGCGCCCTTTTTCGACCGCCATCTGCACCAGCACGCCGACACCTGACTGGTCAAGCTGCATAAAGGGATCTTCAGCAATGATCTTCGCATCGATATAGTACGGCAGGAACCTTCCGGCATCATCACGCGACAGGCCGTAGGTCGTTTGGGTCAGATCATTCGTGCCGAACGAATAGAAATCGGCATGGGCAGCAATTTCATCAGACGTTACACAGGCACGCGGAAGCTCGATCATGGTGCCCACGGTGTACTCGATTTTCGACTTGTACTTCGCCTTTACCTCTTCGGCGGTTCTGACCGAAAGCTCGCGCATGGCCTTCAGCTCATTGACATGCCCAATGAGCGGAATCATGATCTCAGGGATAACCTTGACCTTCTGCTGACCAAGTTCGCATGCCGCTTCCATGATGGCACGGACCTGCATCTCGTAAATCTCAGGGTAGGTAACCCCGAGACGGCAGCCACGATGCCCGAGCATCGGGTTGAACTCATGCAGCATCCTGTTTTTCGCCCGGAGACGTTCGACAGCTACGCCCATTTCCTCGGCAATGCCCTGAATCTCCTCGTCGGTATGCGGCAGGAACTCATGCAGCGGGGGATCGAGCAGACGGATCGTCACCGGCAGACCCTGCATCGCCTTGAAGATGCCGATGAAATCATTCTTCTGCATCGGCAGGATCTTGGACAATGCACGTTCACGCTCTTCGCGGGTGTCTGAAAGGATCATCTCACGGACCGCCTTGATGCGGTCGGCTTCGAAAAACATATGCTCCGTGCGGCAGAGCCCGATGCCTTCAGCACCGAAATCGCGGGCAACCTTTGCATCGTGCGGGGTGTCGGCATTGGCGCGGACACGAAGCACGCGGAACTCGTCAACCCATTTCATGATGGTCTGGAAATCACCCTTCAGCGTCGGATTCACCAGCGGAACCTCGCCGAGCACAACCTCGCCGGTCGTGCCGTTCAGGGTGATATAATCACCCTCGCGCACCGTGATGCTGTTGTTGATGGTGAAGTATTTTTCTTTTTCGTTGATATCGATCGCACCGCATCCGACCACGCAGCATTTGCCCATGCCGCGTCCAACGACCGCCGCATGCGATGTCATGCCGCCGCGGGCCGTAAGGATGCCCTGCGCCGCCGCCATGCCCCCGATATCTTCCGGTGAGGTCTCGGTGCGGACCAGAATGACCTTCTCCTTCAGCGACGCAGCCTGTTCGGCATCTTCAGCCGTGAACACGACCTTGCCGACCGCAGCGCCCGGGGAAGCGGGAAGCCCCTTGCAGACGACCTTGAGCTTGGCGGACGGATCGATCATCGGGTGCAGAAGCTGATCGATCTGTGCCGGGTCGATGCGGAGAATGGCGGTCTTTTTGTCGATCAGCTTCTCTTTCACCATGTCGGCGGCAATCTTGAGAGCCGCGGCAGCAGTGCGTTTGCCAACGCGGGTCTGGAGCATATAGAGCTTGCCCTCCTGTACGGTGAACTCGATATCGAGCATGTCCTTGTAATGTTTTTCGAGTTTCTGGTAAATCTTCTTGAGATCAGCATATGCCTTCGGCATCTTCTTTGCGAGTTCCTCGATATGCAACGGCGTTCTGATACCCGCGACAACATCCTCACCCTGCGCATTGATCAGGCACTCGGCGAAAAACTTCTTTTCCCCGGTGGATGGATCCCTGGTAAACCCGACGCCGGTGCCGGAAGTATCACCTATATTGCCGAATACCATCGACTGGATATTGCAGGCAGTGCCGAGATCGTCCGAAATTCCGTTCAGTTTGCGGTATTTGGCGGCACGATCTCCGAACCATGACCCGAAAACGGCGTTGATTGCAAGCTCGAGCTGCTTGAGCGGATCGCCCGGAAACTCGGAACCGGTTTCGTCCTTGTAGATGGATTTGAACTCCTCCGTCACCTTCATCAGATCGGCCGCATCGAGGTCAGTGTCCTGCTGGACACCCTTGGCCTTCTTCATTCGCTCGATCACATGTTCGAACTTGTTGCGGTCGATTCCCATAACGATCGTGCCGAACATGGTAATGAAACGGCGATAGGCATCGTAACCAAACCGCTCGTTGTTCGTGCGCTTGATGATGCCGTGCAGCGTGGTGGGGGTGATACCGAGATTCAGGACAGTGTCCATCATCCCGGGCATCGAAAACTTCGCACCGGAGCGGACCGAAACGAGCAGCGGATTGGCGGGATCGCCGAATTTCATGCCCATGGCCTTTTCGACCTTTTTCAGATTCTCCAGCACCTGATCCCAGAGATGCGGCGGGTATTTCTTTCCATTGGTAAAGTAAGCATTACAGGCTTCCGTGGTGATCGTGAACCCGGCCGGCACCGGAATCCCCAGATTGGTCATCTCGGCAAGACCGGAACCTTTCCCGCCCAAAAGATCCTTCATGTCCCCCCTGCCCTCAGCTTTTCCATTGCCAAAGAAATAGACCCATTTCTTTGCCTTTCCGGGCTTCACTGCTTTCAGGGACTTTGGGGCTTTTTTCGTCTGCGGAGCTTTTTTCGTTACTGGCGAGGCCTTCTTCATTACGATCCCTCCTGAGAAGTATTACAGTACCCTTAGATTCTATATTACGGCAAAACGAGAATTCAAGAAGAGTCGGACAAGTCCAATCCTCCTTGATCAGCTTGCAAAAGTGGGCTTTTCTGGTAGAATACAAAGAAGATATCATGACAAAGGAGCAGAAAACCGACGAATGAAAACCGTTTCTGTTTACCCTGCTGTTCTGATGAAAATTCCCTGTCCGCACTGTGGATTCGAGCATGAACACATGCAGAGCGCCCCGCCCGAAGCTGATTTCGCCTTCAAGTGTACGAACTGCAAATCCGATTTTCTTGTAAAGCTGAATGTACGCCATTATTATCGCAAGGAAGTAAGCATTCCCTGCTATTACACGACCGCCATGGATGTCGAGAATATTCTCGACCCCCGGATCAAAACCGGCTGGATCGTTGACATCTCCCGGACCGGATGCGGCATCGAGTACAGCAAACTGAAACACTCCCCGCTCGATGAGCGCAAGGGCAATATCCTGCTGATCTTTTTCACCTTTCCCGGCCAGCGCGATCTCTTCAAGGTGCAGGGAGAGATTTCCGCCGTGTTCGAAACACCGACGCATAAGATGAAAATGGGAATCAACTTCCTGAACCTTGAGCAACATCAGCAGCAGCGCCTCAGCGTTTTTTTGATGCCCTGACGCAAGCATGACCGTTCCGGTTCTTGCCATCCGCAATCTCTCGTTCAGCTACAATGCATCACCCGTCCTGACCGATATCTCGCTGACCGTCCGGGCGGGCGACTATGTCGGACTCGTCGGGCCCAACGGCTCGGGGAAAAGCACCCTGATACGAGCGATTCTCGGTCTCACGCCTCTTCGTACAGGGGAGATCTCGCTTTTTGAAGAGCCGCTCACCGCATTTCGCGACTGGCATAAAATCGGCTATCTGCCCCAGCGAATCGGACAGGTCAATCCGCACTTTCCGGCCTGTGCGGAAGAGATCGTCGCGCTTGGATTGCTGAGCCTGAAAAAAGGCTTCTCCAAACGCGTGGGGGAAGAAGACCGATCCAGAATCAACGATGCGATGGAACTGCTCGGGATCGCCGACCTCCGGAAAAAACCCATTGGGGAGCTCTCGGGCGGTCAGCAGCAGCGGGTCTACATCGCCCGGGCAATTGTGAATCAGCCGTCGCTGCTCATTCTCGATGAGCCGACAACCGCACTCGATCCCGAAACCCGCGAACGTTTCTACACACTAGTGGGCGATCTGAATCGGTCCGGAAACATGTCGGTCATCTTCGTCACGCACGACATCGGCACGATCGGCCGATATGCGAACCGGCTGTTGTACCTTGACAAGAAAATCATTTTCTTCGGCGGATTCGACGACTTCTGCCGTTCGTCCGAGATGGCCGCCTACTTCGGCAACTACTCCCAGCATATTATCTGCCATCGTCATGACCATGATGCGCAGGATCCGGAGCTCCATGGACGTCGTTGATCTGCTGACGTACGGGTTCATGCAGCGGGCGTTCATTGCCGGATGCCTGATTGCCGGCGCATGCTCGATCCTCGGCGTATTTCTGCTGCTGCGCCGTCTTTCGCTCATCGGCGACGGCCTCGCGCATGTCACGTTCGGCAGTGTTGCCCTGGCGCTGTTGCTTCATACGCATACCCTGCTGGTATCGATTCCGGTCGTTCTGCTCTCCTCGGTCGGCATTTTCAAACTGACCCAGCGCTCACGGCTTTACGGAGATGCTGCCATCGGGATTGTCTCGTCGCTCGGCATTGCAGGCGGTGTGCTGATCGCCAGCATCTCGGGCGGCTTCAATGTCGATCTCTTCAGCTACCTGTTCGGCAATATCCTCTCGGTAAGTGAAAACGAACTCATTATCTCGGGAGCGCTCTGCGTGCTCGTTCTGGCCGGCATCGTCCTCTTTTTTCAGGAACTCTTCGCCGTCACCTTCGACGAAGAGACGGCGCGGACATCCGGCATCGATGCCGACACCATCAATATCGTGCTGGTCCTGCTGACCGCCCTGACCGTGGTGCTCGCGATGAAAGTCGTCGGGATCATGCTGATCTCGGCATTACTGATTCTGCCTGCGGCAACCGCCCTGCAAATCTCATCGGGATTCCGGTCGGCAGTGATGCTCTCTGCGGCCTTCGGGGTCGTGTCGGTCGTTGCCGGCATTACTGTCTCCTTCCTCTGCAACATTCCATCCGGAGCGACCATTGTGATTGTCAATCTCGTGCTCTTTGGTGTCGCCGCGGGCGCGAGAATTCTTTGGGGACGATCATGAAGCCGCGGGAGGAGGCTCCGGCAACCGTTGAAGCGGTCAGGAGCGCACTGAGAGATCGCGCAAACCCGTCGCATGCCGCTGTTCTCCAGCGATTCTTCAAGACCGGACCGGGCGATTACGGCGAGGGAGACATCTTCCTCGGCATCAAGGTTCCGGTCCTTCGCGCCGTTGCCCGCGCACACCGGACGCTTCCGCTTGATGACGCCGTTGCCCTGCTGGCCTCACCGCTGCATGAAGAAAGGCTGCTCGCACTCATGATCCTCATCGACCAGTACAAACGTGGAACGGATGAAATGAAAAGCCGCATTTTCGCCCTCTATCTGGGCAATACGTCCGGGATCAACAACTGGGACCTGGTCGATCTCTCGGCCCCGCACATTGTCGGACAGCACCTGCTGGACAAAGACCGGAGGATGCTCCGGAAACTTGCACGCTCCCGAAACCTCTGGGAGCGAAGAATTGCGATCGTCGCCACGCACCGGTTCATCAGAAATGATCAGTTTCAGGATACGCTGGATATTGCTGAAATACTGCTCAACGACCAGCACGATCTTATCCACAAGGCCGTCGGGTGGATGCTGCGGGAAATCGGCAAGCGGGATCATGCCTGTGAAGAGTCCTTCTTGCGGAAACACTACGCCGCCATGCCCCGCACCATGCTCCGGTATGCGATTGAACGTTTTCCGGAAAAACTCCGCACTGCATTTCTGTGTGGCACCGTTTCCCAGCCGCAGAAAACATAATCTTCGAGGATACGAACGTATGAACGCTCCGACCCGACACCCCGCCACTCCTGCTTCGCTCTCCGCTCTCGATGCCGAGAACAAGCGCGTCATCATGTTCGGCGGCAAGGGCGGTGTCGGGAAAACCACGTCATCCTCCGCGACGGCGCTGCATTATGCGCTTGCCGGAAAGAAGACCCTGATCATCTCGAGTGACCTGACCCCGTCGCTCTCCGATATTTTCGAGACCCCCATCGGCCCCTCTGAAACTCCGGTTCCCGGTGTCGACAATCTCTTCGCCCTCGAGATCGGGATCGATGAGGTCATGCGGCGGTGGAAAGAGAAGTTCGGACCCCAGATTTATGCGGCGGCTTCGGTGGTTGTGGATATGCCGTATGACGAAATCATCGACTATGTTGCCATGGCACCGGGCATTCAGGAAGAATTCATGCTCGACTTCATCCTTGAGCATATCCGCGGAGGCAGATACGACATGGTCGTGTGGGACACCGCTCCAGCCGGCGACACGCTGCGGTTACTCTCGCTTCCAGGCCGGTTTCTGAAGCATCTCCGCACCGCGCCGCGGTTTTATTTCAAGGCGCAGGATATTCTCGGCGTCTCGCGCACTCAGTTCCTCGACCTTATCGGATCATGGACAACCCTGTCTGAAGAGATCGCGCGTTTCTTTGTCGATCCGGCCAATGTCGAGTTTATCGTGGTCACGATACCCGAAGCACTCGGCGTCTACCAGAGCAGACGCGTCATCGAGGATCTCAAGGCGCATGGGCTCACCGTGCGTCGCGCTGTTGTCAACAGCGTCATCACCGATCCCGACTCGGCCTTTCTCCGGCAGCGAAGCGCGATGCAGCAGCCGTACCTTGCCATGCTCTTCAACGACCTTGGCGCTGACTCGGTTATTCTGATGCCTCTGCTGCCTTACGAAGTCAAGGGAATTGCCCGTTTGCGGGAAGTCGAGCGGATCCTGTTCCGGACAGAATGAGCATGCACTGGACCAGAACGTTTCTGCTGAGCGGCCTCGTCGTCGTTCCCCTGATCGCCCTTCTGCTTTTCAGAGGCTTGGACATCGGTACCGTCGGCCTGTATCTCGTGATGCTCATCTTCCTGTTCTTCATGATCGACGCATGGACGCGACGCGCCATTGCTGAATACCGGGCAGGCCTGACGCTGAAAGCAGTGTTCAGCGCTGCGGTAGTGCTCTTCTTTCTGGCGCTCCTGTTCCGGACAGTTCTCGCTCCCGCAGTATCAATGCTGCTGCCGGAGACTTCTGAACAAACAGTTCCCGTCAATCGGGTCCAGACAAAATAGCGACCGGGATCTCCCATCCCTTCATTGAGCACTTTCCAGCCGCTTCTTGTAGGCAAGTCCGTCGCGGAATGAACACATTGTTCCCAATCCTGATCATGGATCCTCCCGATACTGTTGTGACATCGCTATTGCCTTTCGGCATGCGCTCATGAAGAATGACTTGCGGACTACCATCCATCCGCTTCCCGGCACCTGCTCACTTTTGCCCGCAGCCGTTTCTTGGCCGCCTGATGAGCCTTCGCGGCAAGCACCTGCTCCTTGACCCGTCCGGGTTCCTTTGTCCTGATCCTCTTGGGTGGCCGGTAATTGAGCTTTTCGATGCGTGCGCGAAGTCTGTCGAGACAGATCATCCGGTTCCGGTACTGACTTCGCTCGTCCTGGCAGACGACAACGATTCCGGTTGGACGATGCCTCAGTCGCACCGCACTGAACGTCTTGTTCACATACTGGCCGCCCTTGCCTCCTGCGCGAAAGGTATCAACATCGCACTCGGCCAGCAGATCCTCATTGGTTGCCGGGAGCGCAATGCGTTTCATCTCAGGTGTCGTGGGTTCATTTTCTTTCGGCTGCATGCTTTACTCTACCAGATACACAGCCGATTCAAAAAAACATCACAGAGCTCAAATCGACTATACTACGATTCTGATGAAACCTAGCTACTCCTATGCCCAACTCGCGGTGCTCATGGAACTGAACAGCCGCGAATGCAGACGGAAACGCGAGATGTTTCCGGAAGAACTCCGTTACGGTGCAATGCTCGCAGGCAGTATTGTCGGCGCCGAACTCGCAAAGCATGTTGCGGAGACTCCCGACGCCATTGTGCAGCACAGCGCATCGTTTGCACAGCATCTTGCCGAGCTGGCTCCGCCGGCCGATGACGGAGTCTTTCAGGAAATACTCGCCACCTATCTTGTCGAAACCCTGAAAGATGAATTGCGCTTCTGCTGCGCCAACTGCCGACGCTTCGATGCCTGTGCCGCCATCGATACGCTTGCCGTCGGAGAACTTTTTCGCAGACGCGCCGAGGGTGAAGATACGGAAGAGATCCGGGAAGAGATTCGGCGTCAAATCGCGTCTGCTCTGGAAAAGACCCCGTATCTGCAGGTCGAGATTGCGGATGAGCTCTGTCCCCAGTTTGTGCATACCTACTCCTTTTCTGACATCGCTGGCGTCATCAGCCGCTATGCGGCAATTGCCGCCGCCCTGCGCGATGCCTACGGCATCGATTATCAGCGGGTGCAGGCGCTTCTGGTTGAAATCAATATGGAATTTGCTGGTCGCTGCCGGGCCTGACAGACGCACCCGGTGCCAAAGATTGGTTTACAGCCTTGCCGAATACGGGGAGTATTCCCTTATTCCGAACGATGCTGTGCAAGCACGGCAGCCAGTACCTCACTCAGCGCTGCCACCGTAAACGGCTTGGGAATCACTCCGTCAAATCCGTACGCTCCATAATCGGCCATGATCGGGTCATCGGCGTACCCGCTTGAAACGATCGCCGAAACCCGAGGATCCAGTGCCCGCACGGGGCCAATCGTCTCTTTTCCCCCTTTGCCGCCCGGTACCGTAAGATCCATGATGACGAGGTCATAGGGATCCTTCGTGTCGAGAGCTTCGGTGAAGAGCCTGAGCGCAGCATCTCCGTCTGCACAGGTGTCCGGCCGGTACCCGAGCGCTGCGAGCATCTTTGCCAGCACTTCGCGAACTTCCTGTTCGTCATCCAGAATCAGTACCCGCTCTGAACCATATCTGAGCCCCGCATGATCAGGATGCTTCGGAGCAGGTTCTGCGCTCGCCGCAGGAAGGTACACATCAAATGCAGCACCTGCCCCCGGTTCAGAACGCACCTCGATGAACCCGTGATGATTTCTGACGATCGAGTGGCAGGTTGCCAGCCCGAGACCGCTCCCCTGCGATTTGGTCGTAAAGTACGGATCGAAAATCTTTCCGCGGATATCCGGTGAGATACCGGAACCCTGATCGGTTATTGTTATCCTCACATAGCGCTGAACTGAACCGACATCATCGGGTTTCTCCATCTCCACGTTTTCGGCGGCAACCCGGATGAGTCCGCCGCTGGGCATCGCCTGATCTGCATTGATGACAATGTTACTGATGACCTGACTGATCTGGCCCGTATCCGCTGCAATCGGCCAAAGTCCTTCGGGCACAGACAATGCAAACCGCGACCGGCTCCCTCTCAGGGTGAACGAGACCGTGTCCCTGAGCAGCTCGCCGACGCTGATGTTCCTGATGACCGGCAACCCGCCGCGTGAGAAGGTAAGGAGCTGCTGGGCCAGATCCCTGGCACGCTCAGAAGCTTTTTCGGCCTTTTCCATCTGTTCGAGGGCCTGCTCGTTATTCTGCAGGAAATGCTTCGCCAGTGAAATATTGCCGAGAATCGCCATGAGGAGATTATTGAAATCATGGGCGATCCCGCCGGCGAGGACCCCAAGCGATTCGAGTTTCTGGGCCTTCCGGCGCTCTTCATCAAGATGCTTCCGATCGGTTACGTCGGTGAATGAACCGACCAATGCCACCGTAACGCCGTTTTCAACGACCGGAGTCTCATTCACCTCAACCCATATGATACGGTCGCCGAAGGTTTTGAGTTCCAGTTCGTAGGGCGGCTGGGGTTTCCCAGTGTCAAAGGCCCTCTGCTTCGCTGCAATGCCGTCGGCGTTCACCGGATTATCTGTCAGCAGGGTTCGCCAGTCAAACCGCGTCCCGGGGATACAGTCAAGAATCTTCTCCGCCTGCGGGCTCATGTAGGTGATCACATGATCAGCCCCGTGACTGAAAAACACATTGGTGGTATGTTCGAGAATACTGCGGAGCTTCCGTTCGCTTTCACGAAGCGCCTCTTCGGAACGGTGGATGATCCCCGCCTGCTCCTGGCGGGTACGCAGTCTCGCGATATAGATCGAAACAACCAGGACAACTGCCCCGCCCAGCACAACGATTGCGAGCAGCCGGTCCCTGAAGCCGACCATATTGGAGAGAATCTCGTCCTCCGGAGTCGCAACCACAACAGACCAGAGGGTGTCCCCCAAATGGATCGGATGATAGACCGCATGTTTTCTGATCACATCGACCGTCCCACCCCGAATCCGGTCATACTGATACACCGTCTGCCCGGCCTCTCCGCGCATCATCTTTTCCGCCATGCTGATGATGCTCGGAAACGCCCCTGATGTTTCGTACACACTCTTGCCGATATGTCCCGGCACCGGACAATACAGCTCGATCCCGTTTTGGCTGATCAGCCAGGCATAGCCGTTCTCCCCGATACGGATATCCTGAAGATAATACCGGGCGATATCCTCGGCGGAGAAGAGCACGGCAAGACCGCCGTCAAATACCTTGTTCCTGAAAACCGGAACATAAACGGCGATGGCCTTGTAACCCTGCACCGCATCAAAAACGTCGCTGACAACCGGTTTATGCGTGGACAGGAGTTCCTGAACATGCTGCTGATGCCGGACATCCGCTCCGATTGCCACCGGGTCAAGCGGAACGGTATGCATGATCCTGCCGTCGGCTCCCAGTCTCGTGATTGCCCGCACGTCCGCCGGGTTTTGATCCCGGAACTCCTGCATCATCTCTCTGCCGCGCGCATCGAGCCTGATGATTTCTTCATGCGTGGCAAAGTGTTCCAGACGGTCGTGGTATCCTTGAATAAAACGCTCGATGGCGCGCGAAGCCTGCTTTGCATGCGTCATCTGCCGTTCATTGACTTCAGCGATCAGCCCGGTCCGGACTTCCTGATACACGGAAGAAAAGAGAACGACGGCAAGAACAGATGCCAGCACCAGTGTTGCCAACAGCACCTTGAATCGCATCCCTGCCCCCGCAAATCCTTCAGTATTTGAGCGGACAAGAGAATGTCCCGATTCCTCATTCTACCGCATAATCCTCCGCATGAACAGTCCCGCTGGTACCATCACTCTTTACTCTGCATATATGCCTTGGCCTGATTATGCACTACGGGGAAGCCGGCATCCGGAAGTGCTTCCGCGATGCGCGCAAGTGCCGCCATGACGCGCTCTTTCAACGCAGGCCGCAGATTCCGGGCGTGCTGAAACGTGTTCAGCAGGCGGCTCGTCGTCGTCATATTGACCGGCGCAAGTTCGATCACCGTGTTGGTCAGCCATGCGATACCTTCATCGGTCCAGACCATTTTGTTGTTGAGCGCCATGGGGAGGAAAAGCGCCCGCTGCCAGGTCGGCTGGGTAATATCAAAAGTCGGACGCCTCTTTTCGTCCTCGATCATCGCAAAAACATCTGGACAGGTTCCGCCCGCAACAATGCGCAGATAGTTGGCATAGCCGCTCAGGTGCGGGTGCCATGCCCGATACACCTCATCCAATACCGCCCTGCGTTCGGGCGCCGAACTCCTGTTCAGGAACGCCAGCGCCGCAACCCGATCGGTTGCGGTCGTGGCGGAGCGGAAATGCCGCATCAGCAACGCATGGCTGTCAGGAGTGTCATCGATTGCGATCAGTTCAAGCAGCACGTTTTTGAGCATACGCTCCTCAATACCGTCTTTCGGAGAGCGGCGCTTTCCCGGATCATAGGTGTCGATCGCTGAAAACTGTGCCACCAGGTCAGCCCGGTATGCTGCATTGACCGCTTTCATCAGTGTCTCGCCGGCTGCAACCTGCTCCTGATACCATGTCAGATAGGCACGATCAAGCGGCTGCTCATCGATTCTGAGCATATATGCCTTGACCGAAGGAGGAAGGGAAGCATCCCTGACGATCGCTCCGTACAGATCGAGCCAGGTGCTGTCGATCTCGGCCTGCGGATCATTCATGAGCGCTATCCGTCCGATGTCGGTCAAACGCCGGAACGCATCGACCCTGTTATAGACATTCGGATCAATCCGGGCTTGAGCGGACAGCATTTGTTTCGTGGCTGAACGGTTCACAAACGTACCGTAAAACGAATAGTCCCGGTTCAGGGACGCGAAGGCAGGCTCCTCGTCTATCGCCTCAAAAACAACCGTCGTCGAAGGTTCATGCAGTTCGCATGTCCTGACTGTTCCGGCAATATCGTTTCCCTGAGCATCGACCAAAGCAATATTGATCGGAAAATGAAAGGGCGTTTGCCCCTGGCCGGATTCCTGCGCAAACCTGATCTGATACCGCTTCGCGCCTGCATCATAGGATGTCTCCGCGGAAACTTTCGGATAACCCGCCCGATAGAGCCAGCCCTCACGAAACTGACGCAAGTCACGGCCCGACACTTCCTCGAAACAGGCGAAGAACTGTTCGGTATCGGCATTCGCATTATGATAGCGGCTGAAATAGAGCCGCTTGCCCTTCCTGAATGTTTCTTCACCGAGAAGCAATTTCAGCATCCTGATGACCTCAGCCGCCTTCACATAGGTAACCCCGTCAATCAGTTCTTCCGGGTCATTGAACCCCTCCCGCACGATGCGCCCGGCATAGCCGGAGTCTTCAATTGCCAGCGGCCCAAGCAGGGGGTTGCGAATGCTCTCGACCTGATTCAGCCTGACATATGCAGGATTGAACATATCAGCCATGAACTGCCGCTCAACTTCTACCGTATATGCCTCATTCAGCCAGACATCGAACGGTGTCTCCATCGTCGTCTCGCTTCCGCACTGATTATGCTCGAATTCATGCACAATGACGGCATGGGCATACAAAAGACCGGCATCGAGCGTATGTTCGGTGATGATGGCGGCGTCGGTGACAATGGTGGTATTGCCGACATTCTCCATGCCGCCGAAGTTCGACTTATTCATGCAGATTGTCCTATATGTTTCGCCTTTATATTCGTATTCCTGCGTCTTTTCTATCCAGAGAATCGATTCCTTGAGGATTTCCATGGGAATACGGACGGATTCCGTCATTCCGGGCGGAACGAGATATTCGAGGCGAACGCTTCGTCCGGACGGAAACGTGACCGAGTCGGCAAGCACATCCCACGTTCCCGCGCAAACCAGGAAAAGATAAGGGGCCATCAGGATCGGGTTCTCATACGTGATGACCTGTCGGCCGGGGTCTCCCGGTTTCGGCACCGGTCGGCCCTCAGGATTCGAAGCGCGGCGGATATTGCCGTTGCTGATCAGATGCGTGTACCGGATGTCCGCCTCGATCGTCGTGGTCATGGTGCATTTCGCAGTACAGTCGTCGAATACCGGCATGATGCGCTGAAAGCCCCACTGCTGGCATTGCGACATATACTGCTGGGGAGCTCCGGGCGGGGTGGTGTCCTTGTAGATGCCCTCCAGAAGATGATCGGTCGGAACACATGACGTCGCAGTCCTGACATGAAACCGTTCGCCCGGCTGCACACGGCGAGGCAGCGTGACCAGAAGCTTGCTCTCATCCCTTCGATATTCATACACCAGCGGAACCGCATTGCCCCCGTCGGCATCGGCGCACCACTCAACAGCATGGACTGTCAGCTCCTTCGCATCGAGGGCGATCACTCCCAGTTCCCTCCGGGCGGTCATGGTCAGGCAGTTTGTTGCGTCAACCCGCTCACCAATGAAATTGAGATACATGGTCATGTGCTCAAGCGTGACCGGAAGAGGAGCAAAATCCTCGCGTCGGTATCGGTACTTTTTTTCTGTCATGGCAGACTCCCGAAAAAATATGGTCCTTTAGCTTACTATCGGCCCGATCGAAATGTCAGCAGTTTCCCCCGGAGCGGCGGAGAATGATTCCGCCTGTTCCCTGATGGACAACCCTGCGCAAATATGCTACAAGGTAATATGACAACGGCTACGCCTGAATTCAGCGACGATTATCTGCGCAGCCGCATCGCCGCCTGCGTCGGCGAGGATCGTGTCCCGAAACAAATCACCGTCATTACCGACACCTCGGATTTCTACCGCATTGATTATGACGATATTGTTCTGCTGAATGACCGCCCCTACTTCATCCGCAACAACGAGCGCGAAGGCAGGTTCGGCATCGACGAACAGCAGAAATTCTGGGTGAAGCGGGCCATTGATCTGATCGACGGCAGCACCAAGATCATGAAACTTACCTTTCTGGAGCGTTTTACCGCGCGGGTCGGAGAGCTTTCCTTCGAATGCTACCGGAGTCCGAAAAAGGAAGCACGGATTCTTGAACTCGTGCGCAATGACGACCGCTTCATGCACGGCTTTTCCGCTGTTGACAGCGCGGGGAATCTTGTGCGGGTGCTCGATTTCATCCAGGGCAGGACGCTTGCCGACAGCATCCTCGCGCTCGGCACTTCACATGAGGATTATTTCCTGAACCATTTCCCGGGGGTTCTCGATGAGTTCATCGACCTGGTCAATGCCATCAAGCTCCTGCATGACCACGGCGAGATACACGGCGATATCCGGCGTGATCATGTGATCAGGGACTTCCGGAGCGGCCGATGCCGCTGGATCGATTTCGATTTCGGCTATTTTCATACGGAAAGCCGATTCGGATATGATCTCTTCAGCCTGGGCAATATTCTCGTCTACCTTGCTGCACGCGGAGACGTGACGGTCCAGGACCTGAGGCAGTGCGCTCCCGACGTCGCCGCCTGCATACGGCCGGAGGATGTGAATATCATCTTCAACAACCGGCTCGTCAATCTGCGGAAAGTCTATCCCTATATACCGGAACCGCTGAATGCGATCCTTTTGCACTTTGCCGCCGGCAGTGAAGCCTATTATGAACATATCGATGAACTGCTCGCGGACCTCTGCGAATCGAGACCGCTGCTTGGGCAGGTTCCCTGAAGGAGGCACCCATGACATCTGAAGCCACCCCCTGTTCATTCAGGAAGGATCTCCTCATCGCAGTCGACGGATCCGAAAACAGCGACCGTGCGATCGAGTACGTCGCCTGCATGCTCGGCGGCGGAGGGCAGGTCTCGATCTCACTGCTCCATATCATTTCGGTTCCTCCCGATGATTATTTTCATACGGAGAGCGAGCAGAAAGCATGGATCGAAGAACGCGAAAAAGCCGCCATAGCCGCTGGAGAACGGCATATCCGCCGTCTGATCGAGGCGGGCATCCCCGAAACGGCAGTGCATTACACGATACGCAAGGGAACGTTTCCTTCGGTCGCAGAAGTGATTCTTGCGGAGCTGAAAAAAAGCGGGGCATCAACCCTGGTTATCGGCAGACGGGGAATTTCAAAAAAAGAAGAGTTTATTTACGGGAGCACGTCAAACAGGCTCCTGCACGCGGCAAAAGGCTCTGCGGCCCTGTGGGTGGTCGAATAAGACCCTGCACCAGGTGCAACGTGCACGTCGGGGCAGACAGTACGACCTAAATCCCTTCTCCCTGCGGGCTGATCTTCTGCCTCCAGTATTCCGCCTTTGCGAGAATCTCGGCCTCATCGCAGACCACAGCAGTACCGTCCTGCACGAGAATCCTTCCATTGACCATCACCAGATCGACATCGGTCGGCCGTGCCGCATACACGATATGGGAACAGACATCGTACAGCGGAGAGAGATGTGGCTTTCTGAGATCAAAGGAAATGATATCCGCCCGCTTGCCTGGCTCAAGCGACCCCACCCGATCTCCCAAGCCAAGGGCTTCGGCTCCTTTGCGTGTCGCCATCAGCAGTGCGGTCTTTGCATTGAGCACCGTAGGATCATTAGTTACTGCCTTGTGCAGCTTCGCGGCAGTCGAAATCTCGCTCAGCAGATTCAGGTCATTATTGCTTGCAGCACCGTCAGTACCGAAGGCAACGGTAACTCCGGCATTCAGCATCTTCACGACCGGCGCAAACCCTGATGCCAGCTTGAGATTACTCTCGACACAATGCGCCACACCGACGCCATGCCCCGCAAACAACGCGATCTCACGATCATCGACCCATACGCAATGGACGGCGATAACATTCCGGTCAAGCACTCCGATCTCAGCCAGATGCTCGACCGGCCGCCGCCCGAAGCGGGTCTGAATCTCGCCGACCTCCCATGCAGTTTCGGAAACATGCAGGTGCATCAGGCAGCCGAGCCGGTCCGCAAGCGCCTTGGCGCGCCGGAGTGTTTCCGGACCGCAGGCATACGCCGAATGCGGAGCAACGCAGCCGTTCACCAGGTCGTCTCCCTGCCACTGCCGGATGAATTCCTCGGCCTTGGCAAGATAGTCGTCGGCAGAATTGCCGGAGATCATCGGAAAATCGACGATCCCCGCACCGATCACGGCTCGCATGCCCATCTTCTTTGCAGACTGCGCAGTCGCATCGCAGAAAAAATACATGTCATTGACCGTCGTAATGCCACCCTTGAGCATTTCCAGGCAGGCGAGCTCCGCTGAATCAGCCACAAATGCAGGGCTGAGCAGGCGGTTCTCGGCCGGCCACATATGCTGCTCAAGCCACTCTTTCAAGTGCATGTCGTCCGCAAGTCCCCGGAAATAGGCCATCGCCACATGGCAATGCGTATTGACCAGCCCGGGCATGAGAACACGCCCGCTGCCGTTGATGGTCGTGACCGGAGCAAAACGCCGGGCAAGCTCCCCGGCCGGGCCGACGGCGACGATCTCCGTGCCATGCACAGCTACAGCGCCATTGCGGATCAGACCGACCCCATCGTTCATGGTCAGAACATAGTCGCCGAAAAGAAGCGTATCGATTGTCTGGAGATTCATGTCAGCTCCTGAAGAAATTCAGATCAGCATATCCATCAGCGTTGCGGCAAAAACCGTCATGCTGATATAGCCGTTCATATTGAAAAAGGCAAAATCCAGTTTGCTCAGATCGTCCGGTTTGACCAAGGCATGCTCATAGACAAGCAGAGCGGCGATAACCACCATCCCGACCCAATACATGTCATTCATGCCGAAAACATGGCCGGTCCATACAAGCAACAGCCAAGTGAGACAGTGGCAGCCACGGGCTATCAGGATTGAGGCTGCAATGCCGAACCGCTGCGGGATCGAATGCAGGCCATGGCTACGGTCGAAATCGATATCCTGAAGCGCATAGAGCACGTCGAACCCCGCAAGCCAGAATACGACAGCGGCGCAGAGCGGCAGAACAGTCCATGAAAACGAGCCGGTTATCGCAATCCATGCGCCGAGCGGAGCCCCTGCAATCGCAATGCCGAGCACAAAATGCGCGCCCCAGGTAAACCGCTTGGTGAGCGAATAGAAGATCAGAATGGCGATGGCAAGCGGCGAAAGATACAGGCACAGCGGCTGCAGACGCCATGCAGCGTACACCATGATGGCGAAAGATACTGCCGTAAAGAGCACGGCGTCGGAGAGTCTGATCGTCCCGGCCGGAATCTCCCTGTCAGCCGTCCGGGGGTTTGCCGCATCGATGCGGCGGTCGATGATGCGGTTCATGCCCATGGCTCCCGAGCGTGCACCGACCATGGCGACCGCAATCCAGAACGTCTGTTCCCAGTCAGGAAGCCCTCCTGCGGCGAAAAGCGCGCCGGTGAAGGCAAACGGCAGGGCGAATACCGAGTGCGAAAACTTGATCATCCGGAGGTAGAGGGCAACCCTGTTTTTGACCATCTCCATGCCAGATATGATAACATAACGCACTGCGCGGCCAAGAGCAGGCGCGGCTTTGCCCTTGACACAGGGGTGCGACTATGGTTAAGTAAGTTCATTGATACAGCACCTATTGCGGAGGCCCCCATGAACCCTGAAGATCTCAAGTATCACAAAGAACATGCCTGGATACGCGTGTCCGGCAAGAAAGGCACGATCGGCATTACCAATTATGCCCAGGAAGCCCTGGGCGATATTGTGTACATCGATCTGCCGGAAGTGGATACCCGTATCGAATCGGGCACCGAAATGTCCGAGATCGAATCCACCAAGACATCATCTCCCGTTATCGCTCCGGCGAGCGGACTGATTGTCGAGGTGAACGACAAGCTTGAGGACAATCCCGAAATCATCAATGAAGATCCGTACGGCAAGGGATGGATCGCGGTAATCGAAATCGACGATCCCGCTGAGCTGGATGAGCTCATGGATGCGTCGGATTACGACAAACATACCGAAGAAGAAGACAAATGAACCTGGTCGTCATCGGCGCCGGACCGGGAGGTTATGTCGCTGCGCTGAAAGCGGCGCAGCTCGGGGCTTCCGTTACGGTTATCGAACGTGATGAAGTCGGCGGCACCTGTCTGAACTGGGGCTGCATCCCGACCAAATCGCTCCTCGCCTCTGCCGAAGCACTCGCCCACGCCCGTCGTCTCGACGAGTTCGGGATCGATGCGTCCGGCGATTTCGCGCCCAATCTCGCCAGGATCATGGAGCGCAAAAACAGGATTGTTGCAACGCAGGCCAAGGGAATCCATGCGCTTTTCAAGAGCTGGGGAGTCGCCCTCGTAAAGGGAAATGCAACCATCGAAAGCCCCACGCGCGTTGCAGTCTCTGCCGCGGATGGGACGGTGCAGACACTCAACGCCGACCGCATCATCATCGCGACCGGCTCCAGACCGGCCAACCTCCCCGCGTTTCCGTTCGACGGCCGTCGCATTATTTCGAGCAATGAGGCAGTTCACCTTTCGTCGATTCCGTCCTCGGTCATCATTGTGGGCGCGGGAGTGATCGGATGCGAATTCGCCTGTATTCTCCGTGAGTTCGGATGTGCGGTCACCATGATTGAAGCAATGCCGCGCGCCCTGATGACCGAAGACGCGGAGATCGCCGAACTCTTCGAAAAAGAACTCAAAAAGAAAAAAATCAAACTGATTCCCAATGCGAAAGTGACCGACGCTTCGGTAACGGATAACGGTGTTGCAGTTGCCCTTGAGTCGGGAACGATGCTTTCTGCAGAAACCGTACTGGTGTCGGTCGGCCGAGCATACAATACCGACGGGCTCGGGCTGGAGGCGCTCGGCATTGCCCGCGGGGCCCGTGGAGAGATTGTCGTCAACGAACGCATGGAAACAACCATCCCCGGTGTCTACGCTGTGGGAGACGTGACCGGCGGTATTCTGCTTGCGCATGTGGCATCGAAGGAAGGCACGGTTGCAGCCTCCAATGCCTGCGGAGTCCCGGTCACGATCGACTACTCCGTTGTGCCTGCTGCGGTTTTCACCTCGCCCGAGATCGGCTCGGTCGGTCTGCGCGAGCATCAGGCTCAGGAAAGATCGATACCGCACCGGATCGGGCGTTTCCCGGTCCGCGGACTCGGCAAGGCCCATGCGATGGGCGAGATAGCCGGATTGCTGAAAATCATCGCACATGACGATACCGACCGGATTCTCGGCGTCCATATCATCGGGCCGCATGCAGCCGACCTCATCCATGAAGGAGCAATGGCAATGCAGGCCGGTCTGGCAGCCCAGGAACTTGCATCAATGATCCACGCGCATCCGACCCTTGCAGAGGGCCTGATGGAGGCTGCCGAAGATCTCCACGGCAACGCGATCCACGTACCAAAAAAATCTGCTTAACACAACGGAGGGAAACAATGGGCGAAATTATCAGCATGTATGCGCGTGAGGTGCTCGATTCCCGTGGCAATCCGACGATTGAAGTGGAAGTCCTGCTTGACTCCGGAGCGCTCGGCACGGCAATCGTACCGTCAGGGGCATCGACCGGTGAACGGGAAGCCCTGGAACTGCGTGATGGCGACAAAAAGCGGTACCAGGGAAAAGGTGTGCTGAAAGCGATCAGGAATGTGATGGAAAAAATCGCGCCGGAGCTGATCGGACTTGATTCCCAGGAGCAGGCATTCATCGACACGCTCATGTGCGAACTCGACGGAACGGAAAACAAGGGAAAGCTTGGCGCAAACGCGATCCTCGGTGTTTCGATGGCTGTGTGTGCAGCCTCTGCAAATGAACTGGGGCTGCCGCTCTACCGCTATCTCGGGGGGTGCAATGCCAGGGAACTGCCGGTCCCGATGATGAACATCATGAACGGCGGTGCGCACGCCGACAACAATCTCGACATCCAGGAATTCATGATCGTGCCCGCAGGATGCAAGGATTTCTCCTCCGCGCTGCGCGCTGGAACCGAGATCTTCCATACACTGAAAGGCATCCTCAAGAAAAAAGGATCGAACACCGCTGTCGGCGATGAAGGAGGATTTGCACCGAATCTGAGCAATAACGAAGAGGCCATCTCCGTCATTATGCAGGCGATCAAGGAGAGCGGCTACAAACCCGGCAAGGATGTCTCTCTCGCCTTGGACGTGGCAGCTTCCGAGTTCTGTGAAAAGGGATCCTACCTGTTTGACGGCAGGAAATGCTCTGCTGCCGATATGGTCGAATACTACGCAAAACTGGTCGCAAGATATCCGATCGTTTCGATTGAAGACGGGCTTGCAGAGAACGACTGGACAGGCTGGGAGCTGCTCACCGGAAAACTCGGCTCCAAGATTCAGCTGGTCGGAGACGACATCTTTGTGACCAACACAAGGATTCTTGAAAAAGCGGTTCAGAAGGGCATTGCGAATTCCATCCTGATCAAGCTCAATCAGATCGGGACGGTCACCGAAACGCTCAATGCCATAGAAATGGCCAAACGAGCAGGCTATACGGCGGTGATTTCACACCGTTCGGGCGAGACCGAGGACACTACCATCGCCGATCTTGCGGTCGCGACCAATGCCGGTTTCATCAAGACCGGCTCGCTCTCGCGGAGCGAGCGGATCGCAAAATACAACCGCCTTCTCCGCATCGAGGACGAACTGGGAGAAATGGCCCTTTTCAAAGGCATGAAAGCGTTCTATAATATCAGATAATGAAGGGTATGCCCAGAAAGAAATTTCGGACCGTCAATCTCCGCCAGCAGGTGAACGCCGAGCGGAAGCGGAACAACCTCATCTTCTTCACGTTTACAGGGGTTGCGCTGCTGTACCTTGGCATCACCCTGCTGACCGGGGAAAACGGACTCATGAAATATCTGGAGCTGCAGAAAACCCAGCAGAAATTGACTGCAGAGATTGTCACGCTTGACCAGCAGAACAAACAATTGAAAAAACAGGTCGATGCACTGAAGAACGACCCCTTCTATATCGAAAAATCCGCACGAGAGGAATTCGGCCTCGCCAAAAAGAACGAGCTGATCTTCCAGTTCGAAGACGCCCGCAAAAAATGAGCGCATACCCGCTCTCAGTCGCTTTTCTGTGGCACATGCACCAGCCGTACTACAAGGATCCGTTTACCGGGATCAACGTGCTTCCGTGGGTCCGGCTGCATGGAACCAAAGACTATCTCGACATGGTCAAGGAACTTGAGGACTTCCCGGCGATCCGCCAGACGGTTAACGTCGTACCTTCCCTGCTGCAGCAACTGGTTGAGTACACCGAGAATCGAGCGAGCGACCGGTTCCTTGAAATGACACTGATCAATCCGTCCGACATGACGGACGAGCACAAGCATTTTCTCCTCGAAAATTTTTTTCTTGCCAACTGGGATAACATGATCAAGGTTTTTCCGCGCTATTATGAACTGCTAGCCAAGCGCGGATTCCGGTATACCAAGACCGACATCGTGAGGGTGGCAAGGTACTTTACCGACGAGGAGTTCCGTGATCTCCAGGTGCTCTTCAATCTCTGCTGGATCGATCCGATGTTCCGCACCGCCGACCCCATGCTTGCCGAGCTGGTGGCGCGCGGCAGACATTATACGGAAGACGACAAACGGCTGGTAATCGATGCCCAGATGGGTATCCTGCGCGAGATCATTCCAACTTACAAACGCTTTGCCGCAACCGGACAGATTGAGCTTTCGGTCACGCCGTTCTTTCATCCGATCCTGCCGCTCCTTTGGGATACGGATTGCGCCCGGATTGCCATGCCTCGGGTGCCTCTGCCTCGCGAGCGTTTTGCGCATCCGGAAGACGCGTTCGCGCAGATTCGTATGGGAATCGACTACTTTGAACAGACGTTCGGGTTTCGGCCCAAGGGTATGTGGCCGTCGGAAGGCTCGGTCAGCGAAGAAGTGATCCGCGCCGTTTCCCGAGAGGGGATCCAGTGGGTCGCCACGGACGAAGAAGTTCTTGCCCGCTCTCTCGGCAGAGCGCTCAGAAGTCACGAGGGATTTCTGACTGATGCTGCATCGCTCTATAGGCCATATCAGTTTGATTCTGTGTCGCTGTTTTTCCGTGACCACAAGCTCTCCGATCTGATCGGTTTTGTGTATTCCGGCTGGAAACCCGAAAACGCGGTGGATGACTTCATCGGCAAGCTGGCGCAGATCAGAAGCCAGCTGCCGCCCGACCGGCCGTTTGTGGTGCCGATCATTCTCGACGGGGAAAATGCATGGGAGCACTTCCGCAACGACGGTCATGACTTCCTGCGCGGTCTCTATGCCGCGCTCAGCAACGACGACCGGTTCCGGACCGTCACCATGTCGGATTTCATCAGTGAGCACGGCAAGGGAGAGACCTTGTCCCGCGTGCATCCCGGCTCGTGGATCAACGCAAACTTCGGCATCTGGATTGGTCATGAAGAAGACAATCTCGCGTGGGATTATCTTTCCCGAACCCGCAACGATCTTCAGAAATATGCAAACGAGCATCCCGAAGCTGATCTTACTGAGGCATGGAATGCGCTCTATGCTGCGGAGGGCAGCGACTGGAACTGGTGGTACGGCGACGATCACTCGACCGAAACCGCGGATGTCTTTGATGAACTCTTCCGGGGATATCTCATGAAAGTTTACCAGGAAATCGGCATGGATGCTCCAAACATGCTCTACGTTCCGATCCTTCTGGAAGACCGGAACGTATCTCCTGACAGTCAGGCGCGGGGATTCATCTACCCGACCATAGACGGGTATGTGACGAGTTATTTCGAATGGTTCCAGAGTGCATGGGTTGACGTAAGCCGTTCAGGCGGGAGCATGCACAAGTCGGAAAGCCTGATTGCGGCGATGTATTACGGATTCAACCCCGGGCATCTGTATCTGAGGGTCGATCCCCTCACCCCGTTTACCGACCTGTCGGAACAGATAACCTTCAGCATCAATATCATGCAGCCCCGTCGCTGCAAAATCGTCTACCGGATAGCGGCGGACGGCGTTGCCGAGCTCCGGGAAAAGACCGACAATCAATGGCGAACGGTCAAAACACTTTCCCATGTGGCGGCAAAGGATGTTTTCGAGATTGAAATCCCGTTTGCCGATATCGGTGCAAAGGAACATGATGATCTCCATCTTGCCATCGACATCTTCCGCACCGTCCCGGACACCCCAACTACCAACGGCGGGGAAAGCATGGAGCGCTGCCCGTTCCGGGGATATCTGATCATAACGGTTCCTACCGAAGATTACGAAAAACTGATGTGGTACTGATTTCTCCGCTGCGTTCAGTCCGGCATTTCGGGTATATAATGTCTACATGGGAACCATTATCGCAGGCTTTGCCGTAGGCTTGGCATTCGGGTATGTCTGCCAGCGCGGCCGCTTCTGAATACTCTCGGCCTTTTACGAGGTTGCAACCGGCCGTGAGCCGGATATGGTGCGGGCGTATTTTCTTGCGGTTGCCGTGCAGATGCTGATAATCAATGCTCTGGCAGATGCAGGGCATATTGCTATTGCCGTGCCTCCGTTATACGGGTACGCAACCGCCGGTGCCGGTTTTGTCTACGGACTCGGCATGGCGCTCTCGATGGGCTGCGCCGGATCAGTGCTCTATCGTGCAGGGGAAGGCAAGCTGGATTATATGCTGGTATCGGCAGCGTTTGTAATCGGAGCATGGTTTGCCAATGACTGGATCACAATTCCGGTTCATGCCGTACTTCGGAGCAGAGAGCTCTCTGTAACGATCCCCGAGGCATTGTCGGTCAGTCGCTGGCTGCCGATCGCACTTTTGCTGATCGCTCTTTTCCTCTGGATGCGCCGTGCCGGTAGCAGGCCGTATGACCACGGATGGCATTGGCCGGTCACCGGCATATTGGTCGGCATAACGGGTGTGGCAGCGTGGCTGGTATCAGCAAAAACCGGCACATACTACGGGCTCGGCACCATGCAGGGAAGCGACGGTCTGGCAACGTTTTTCCTGCAAGGGGATATCATGGCACTCAACTGGACCGTATTCATGGTCGCCGGCATTCCGCTCGGCTCACTAATCGCGTCACGGCTCCACGGAAAATCGCCCGGCAGACCGCTCAAGTCCCAACGGGTGCCAATGGCTCTGACTGGCGGATTCGTCATGGGAATCTGTGCGGCAGTTGCCGCAGGAGACAATATCCTGCACGGTCTGAGCGGCATGCCCATACTGGCTCTCAGCAGCACGCTGTTCATGCTGTGCGCCTACGCAGGAGCATGGATCGGCATTCGGTTGAATTGGCTTAAGTAGGGATATCAACTCAAAATTATCATAAGCCTGGCAGGACAGGCCCCGAGCGTTATTGGGTCAAATCCAATGACATTTTTGGGATCAATCAAGACTTTTGTCATACAACTCTTTTTTCGAAAGCCCAAAGCTCTCAGCTACGCGCTTTGCCGCCTCTTTTCTGGCCAGGCCTTTTTTCATGAGCGCACGCACTTCCTGCAATGCAACATCAACCGGGATCGCTTCTCTCAGCATTCCGGCCGTCGCTACCACATATTCTCCGGCAATGGTACTCGTGCCGAGTTGACCGAGTATCTGAGAGAGTGTGCCCCGGAACACCTGTTCATGCAACTTGGAGATTTCACGCATCACGAGCGCCTGACGGTCGCCGAAGATATCAAACAGGTCATGCACCATTTCGAGAATGCGATGAGGGGCCTCATAAAAAACAAGCGTCCGCTCCTCAAGCGCAAGCTGCTGGAGACGCTTCCGGCGCTGTCCGCTTTTTGCCGGAAGAAATCCGATAAAGGTAAACTCCTCCGTCGGCAAGCCGGAAACAGACAGGGCCGCAATAGCTGCGGACGGCCCGGGAATGGGAATCACCTCGATCCCCTCATCAATGGCTTTTCGGATCAGAACGGAACCCGGATCAGAAATGCCCGGCGTGCCTGCATCAGAAATCAGTGCCACGGAAAAACCGGCGCGGAGTGAGGAAAGCACCTCTTCGCTCCGCGCCTTTTCATTTTCAGACCAATAACTGATGAGCGGCTTCTGTATCCCCAAGGCACTCAGGAGTTTCAGTGAATGACGGGTATCCTCGGCAGCAACGGCATCGACCGCCTTGAGGGTCTTGACCGCGCGATACGTGATGTCGTCAAGATTGCCAATCGGAGTCGCGACAATATACAGCCTTCCGGCCGACACGGCAACTAGCTCAGCTTCTTGCTCAGCGTATCAAGCCACAGCACATGACGACGCTCTTCGGCGATGATTTCGTCGACGATCTCTTTCTCCCTCACCACGTCGCGCACACCGACAAAAAAGAGGAGCGTCTCTTTTTCAAACCCAAGCGCCCGGATGACCGCCTCCTTTTTCGTGATGATATGATCCATCGCAGGAAGCGATTTGTTTTTGCCGAGAAAGAACTCCGACTCAACAATGGCACGCATGTACTGCGAGAGTTCATCGTAGCCCTCAAGATCGGAATCCGCCTCGCCCAGCGAATCCTTCAAGCCCTGGTATGCCTTCTCGTGTTTCAGTTCCTTGGCGGCAAGCGTCTTGAACAGGGATACCAGCTCTTCGCTATCGGAAAATTTCGCAGCCATCTCGGTATAAAACTGGTAACCGACCTTCTCGGTCTGGATTGCCAGCTCAAGCACTTCATGAATAGAGAATTTTTCCATAACAGACTCCTCCTCAGGACACGCGATATGCGTGTGAATTGCGCACTATCGTTAGATTAATCGATCTTCAGAAGTTTCCTCAACCGGGTATCCGCGCGGACAACCTCATCAGCGCTCTCGCCGGTAATGTCCCACGTATATTCGCCTTTTGCGTTCCGGTGCAGCCTGATCTTGGCAGGACGCTTCGGTCGGACCGCCTGGACATCCGGCTGCTTTGACGACTGGAATACCGGCTGCTGGGCAGGTTTCACCTCGGCGGCAAATACCTCGGCATTCAGGATCAATGAGCACGAAAGCAGTGCGACGACAAACACCGGAATAAGACAGCGGACAAAAATATGCATGTTCCCCCCTACGTTTTTCCTGCAGTTTCGGTCGTTCTCAGTAGCTCTTATAGCGGTTGGTGATCGGGAAACGCCGATCCTTGCCGAATGCGCGTTCGGTGATCTTGATGCCGGGAGGAGACTGACGGCGCTTGTACTCGCTCAGGTCCACCAGCCTGACGATCTTCCGCGCGCACTCGGCGTCACAGCGGGAAGAAATCAGCTCAGCAAAGCTCTTTTCCTCCTCAATATAAGCTTTCAGTACCGGATCGAGAATGTCGTATGGAGGCAGGGAGTCCGTATCCTTCTGATTATCCTTCAGCTCAGCCGTCGGCTCCTTGACCAGAATACGCTCCGGAATAAGAGGGGACCCAGCCTGGAGATTTCTCCATGCGGAAATTGCGTATACCAATGTCTTCGGCACATCCTTGATGACTGCAAACCCTCCGGCCATGTCCCCATACAGCGTGGCATAACCGACGCTCATCTCCGATTTGTTGCCCGTGGTCAACACGAGCCAGCCGAACTTGTTCGACATGGCCATGAGAATATTGCCGCGAATGCGCGCCTGGATGTTTTCCTCGGTCGTATCGGGCTTCAGGCCGACAAACAGCTTCCGGAAAGTCCTGAGGTAGGCTTTGTAGAGGGGCGTAATCGGGACTGTCGTGCAATTGATGCCGAGATTTTTCACCAGCGCACCCACATCCTCACGGCTTGCACGGGACGTAAACGGCGAAGGCATGAAGACACCATGCACATGCTCCCTGCCGATAGCATCAACCGCAATCGCGGCAACAACAGCGGAGTCGATGCCGCCGCTCAGCCCGATGCAGACATCGCGGAATCCGTTTTTCCGTATGTAGTCGCGCGTACCCATCACCAGCGCCTGATAGACTTCTGCCTCCGGCTCAACCGGCAGATCACCGCAGGGACGAACCGGTATGCTTTTTTTGCGGACGGACGGAATGGCGTGCGGAATGACAATACGATCAACCGGTATTTTTTTGAGACTCCGCGGACATTTCGCCGTCAGATGGCTCCGGTTCGTATGGAGCGGCAGATCAATCATGATCAAATCCTCATCAAACTGCTTCCCGGCGGTAATGAAATTCCCCGTATGATCGAACACCACGCTGTGACCGTCAAAGACCAGTTCGTCCTGACCGCCTACCATGTTCAGATACGCAATGGCCACGCCGTTGTCGCGGGCACGCTCCGATAGCATCTCGATCCGCGTACGATGCTTGTTCATGTGGTACGGAGACGCATTGATATTGAGGATCAGATGCGCCCCGGCGGCAGCCTGCCGGACAACCGGCCCGTGCCGGAACCAGATATCCTCGCAGATATTGATGCCGAACACCACGCCGTCGACATCGTATACGGGACAGCGCTCACCCGGTCTGAAATAGCGGTTTTCATCGAACACGCCATAATTGGGGAGATGAATCTTGTGATAGACATCCACGGTCTTGCCCTTATGCATGACAGCGGCGGCGTTATACAGACCGACAGCCTCATCGACAAAACCCAGGATGACGACCTGATCGCCGACGTGGCGCCGGATGCGGTTCAGCGCATCGATATTGTCCGCAACAAACTGCGGCTTGAGCACAAGATCCTCGGGCGGATATCCGGTAAGCGCCAGCTCGGGGAAAACGGCAAAATCCGCGCCCGCTGCGGCAGTTTTTTTGAGCGTGGCAATGATCTTCCCCGCATTCCCCTGAAGGTCACCAACGGTGGGATTCATCTGACAGAGCGCCAGTCGGACTGTTTTCATGCCTTTGATTGTACCCGTCTCACGGCGATTTGTAAACCCGGCAGACGCCACGTCAGAATGTCAGACCCTACCCATTCGAAAGCACCACTTACGGTGTTTCATGCCGCTCTTCCGCCCATGAGAACGCCGGAGAACAGTTTTCGTGCAAGCATGATGACGCGCAGGGTTCTTTTGTCCAGATAGTCGCTGTAAGTGAAGAATCCTTTCTGCAGCTGTTTCTTGGTATACATGAGCGTCACTTCGGCATAGATGCCCTGCCCGATATAAATACGATGGGAATAGTCCTTGGTCGAGGCCAGCACGACTTTGGCCTGGGTAATATAGCCGGGATCGAGATTGATGCGCCGCCTGCCATCGACCGACAGTTGCTGCTCCATGTCATTCGTCGCAAGCTTCACCCCGGCAAGCATGCCTTCGTCAATCAGTGTTTCGAAAAAAAGAAAACGGCGAAACAGGCGCTCTCCCATTTCCCTGCCATAGTATTCAGAATAGTCCCAGGGCATGGCGGGAGACTCCATGATGATCGGACCAAACCGTTGCTCGAGTTTTGCACAGGTTTCGTCATATACTGCGGCATCGGCATACAGCGTTGCGACAAACAACAGGGCTTTTTTCGGTTGTTTCGGCGTGCCCATGCAGAGCTATCAGTTCTTGATGAACTTGGACAGTGCCGCGCGAACGGCCGGAGAATCCCAGGTATTCGGGCCGATCACCTTGTCCCGGATGATTCCGTTTCTGTCGATCAGAAATGTCTCCGGAACCCCGGTCAGCCCATACTGCATGCTCGTTTTCTTGTCGTCCGGCAGAACCGGAAAATCAAAGCCCCGTTTTGCCATATATGCCCGCGCCCCGTCCGCATCGTCGCGAACCAGGATGGAAAGCACCACAAACTGAGGGTTGTCGCGCTCCGCCTGCATCAGATTCTGGAGTGTCGGATTTTCCTGTTCACAGGTAGAGCACCATGTTGCCCAGAAATGGAGCAGGACCACTTTGCCTTTGAGCTCCGACAGGGTCCAGACCTTTCCCTTCAGGTCCTGAAGCCTGAAGTCCGGAGCCTGACTCCCGACGGCAGCCATCCCGCCGGAGGGCTTCATGCTGCCGGAATCGGTCATGACAAACACAAGAAACGCACCGCCGATCAGCAGCGCGATGAGAACTATCGTTTTCATCTGCACGAAATGAATCCTCGCTCTTTCAGTGTCGGAATACTCGGGAATGAGGAGATGCTAATTCACCGAGGTGAGAACCGTCTCCTTCGCTCCGCTGAAGACAATACGCTGGTCTTCAAGCATCACCTTGATCACCGGGGCATTCCTGAAGTTCCCCTTCAACAGGTCTTCGGAAAGCGGATCTTCTATCTCTTTGGCGATTGCACGGCGCATCGGGCGGGCACCATAAGCAGCCTGATAATACTTGTTCAGCAGCCACTCTTTGACCTCATACGACACGTCGATGGTCAACGCATGCTCCGCAAGCTTGCGGTTCGTCTCGATCAGCAGCAGATCGATGATCGAAAGGAGATGCTCCTTCTGCAGCGGATGGAACACCACCGTTTCATCCACGCGGTTCAGGAACTCGGGATTGAAGGTCTTCTTCAACTCCGACAACACATTGTCCTTGATCTTCGCGTATGCATCATCACCCGACGCACGCGTAAACCCGAGCGGAGTCGCCTTCTCGATAATGCGAGCTCCGAGATTCGAGGTCATGATGATGATGGTGTTGCGGAAATCCACCTTGCGGCCATAACTGTCGGTCAGGACACCCTCGTCAAGTATCTGGAGCAGCACATTGAACACATCGGCATGCGCCTTCTCGATCTCGTCGAACAGGACCACCGAATACGGCCGCTTCCGGATCTTCTCGGTCAGTTGACCGCCCTCTTCATACCCGACATAACCGGGAGGCGCACCCGCAAGGCGCGAAACCGCAAACCGCTCCATGTACTCGGACATGTCGATCTTGATGAGCGCATTTTCGTCATTGAACATGAATTCAGCAAGCGCTTTTGCCAGTTCGGTCTTTCCGACGCCGGTCGGTCCGAGAAAGAAGAACGAACCGATCGGACGGTTCTTGCTCTTCAGACCCGCTCGCGAGCGACGGATCGCACGGGCGACCGATTTGATCGAATCATCCTGCCCGATAATCCGCATATGCAGGATCTCTTCCATGCGCAGCAGCTTTTCCGCCTCGGTCTCTTCGAGTTTGAAGAGCGGAATGCCGGTCATCTTCGACACGGTATACGAGATGTCGTCAACATCAACCGTCGGGATGTCGCGCCCCTGCATATCTTTCCACTTGCGGTATTGTGCCTCGTAGACTTTCTTCAGCTTGTCTTCCTGTGCGCGGACGCTCTGCGCCTTTTCGATGTCGTGCAACCGCACATAGAGCGTCTTTTCCTTGGCAAGCTGGATCAGCTCGGTCTCCATATCGCGCAGTTCTTCAGGCATCACCGAGCGTTTCAGCTTGATCCGGGAGCCGGTCTCGTCGACAACATCGATCGCCTTGTCCGGCAGGAACCGGTCCGCCACATACCGATCCGAGAGTTTGACCGCGGCAACAAGCGCCTCATCGGTGATCTTCACCTTATGGTGCGCCTCATATTTCTGGCGGATGCCCTTCAAAATATCGATGGTCGTATCGACGGTCGGCGGTTCGACGTGAATCGGCTGGAACCGGCGCTCAAGCGCCCCGTCCTTCTCCACATGCTTGCGGTATTCATCGGGCGTTGTCGCTCCAATGCACTGCAGCTCACCGCGCGACAATGCTGGCTTGAGCATGTTGGAAGCGTCGACCGATCCTTCCGCAGCTCCGGCACCGATAATCGTATGAAACTCGTCAATAAACAGGATCACATTTTCGGCCTGAACGATTTCGCGCATGACCGCCTTGAGCCGTTCCTCGAACTGGCCGCGATACTTGGTGCCCGCAATCAGCGCACCCAGATCAAGAGAGATGAGGCGCTTGCCCGTAAGAATATCGGGGATGTCACCCATCACAATCTTCTGCGCAAGACCTTCCACAATCGCCGTCTTGCCGACTCCCGGCTCGCCGATAATTGCAGGATTGTTTTTGAGCCGTCTGCCGAGCACCTGAATGACCCGCTCGATTTCATCTTCGCGGCCGATAACCGGATCGAGCTTGCCTTCAGCCGCAAGCGTCGTGAGATCCCGTCCGAATTCATCGAGCGCCGGCGTATTCGACTTCTTTGCGCGCTCGCGCTGGTGCGACTGCTGGAACTGCGGCTTGATCGAGAGATTGATCGCGAGCTGACGAGCGCCGAGCAGGTTGGCACCAAAATTCCTCAGCGTCTTGCCGCCGACCCCCTCATCTTCGCGGATCAGACCGAGCAGCAAATGCTCGCTGCTGATATAAGGGTGTCCCAGCAAACGCGCCTCTTCAATGGCCAGCTCCAGCACCTTCTTGGCACGGGGAGTGAACGGAATGTCGCCAAACGTCAGGACATTGGTTCCCGCGGGAAGATTGCGCTCAATCTCGTATCTGAGCTCTTCGATATTGAGCCCCATCTTCTTGAGCATGGTAATCGGAATACCTTCATCCTCCCGCAAAATGGCGAGCAGAAGGTGCTCCGTGCCAAGATAATCATTGCTCCGCTTTTCAGCTTCTTCCTTGGCGTATATGATGATCTTCCGACCTTTTTCGGTAAACTTTTCGAACATGTTTTCACTCCTTTTGCCGCTGTTACACCGTATACTGATATTACTTGCTCCTGCCGGAGCTTGTCAACGCGACAGCCGGCATGTTTCCTTATTTTCCAATGACTAATCGTCTATTATTCCATGTTGGATTCCTGATATTTGAACGGCGTCAGCCCCTGATCTGAAATAGAGAGTTCCTTTTCGTTCTGCTCTTGAGTGATAATGAAATCCATGTTCGCCGATGTTGTCTTTCCCCAGAAGCTGCCTCCCCTCACGTACCGCGTTCCGCCGGACGCTCCGGCTGACCTCCCCGGGCGTATCGTGCAGGCTGAGCTCGGCCGCCGCATTGCGGCAGGCATTGTAGTTTCAACCTTTGCGGATTCTGCTGCGCTTGCGGCTGCGCATGGCCCCCTGCCGGACGGTGTACATCTCAAAACACTGTCTCAGATTGACTCCCAGTTCTTTACCACAGGTGGATTCCGCCTGTTTCAGTGGCTGACGGACTACTATCTGGCCCCTGCAGGACTTGCGCTGAAGGCATGCTTCTTTGATGAGGCAACCTCAGACCCGAAGCCGCTCAGAAAATCGAGAAAACCATCCGGACCGTTATCCATTGCAACGCCAGAGCAGCCGGATCCATCCGAACAGGAGAGCATCCAGGTATTTGCCGCAGCTCTCCGGAAGCAAACCTATCAGACCTGGCTGTATCATGCACCTGCAGCAGGCGGGCCCCAGCCATTCGTATCCGCGCTGTTGCACTCGATCATTCCGGACACCAAAGGGATTATACTGCTGGTTCCCGAGTTCGGCATGCTGCAGCAGTATGCGGGTTGGCTTAGCGCTCTCGCCGGGGACCGCCTTGCGATGCTCCACAGCCGGCTTACGCCGAATCAGCGAATCCATGCGATTCATCGCATCCGCTCGGGCATGGCAGACATCGTTCTGGGCACCCGCTCGGCGGTGCTTGCACCGATGCCGAAACTGTCACTCATCATCGCAGCTGATGAGCAGAGTCCCGCTTACAAAGCCGAGGAAGGAGTGCGATATCAGGGCCGCGATGTTGCAGTCATGCGCGGGTATCTTGAAAGAGCGGCCGTGCTGCTTGCATCAGCCTGTCCGTCACTCGAATCATCTTATAATGTAAGAATCGGGAAATACCGGCTGCTGGATCATCACATGGCATACCGCGCAACTGCTGGACGCCCCGAAATCCGCATGGTACGCCCTCCTTCGCGGACAGAACGTACCAGGAAACTGCTTGCGCCCGACATCGTAAAAGCAGTCCGCGCGTACCTGAAAAGCGGCCGGAGCGTCCTGTTCCTGATCAATCGCAAGGGCTACTCCCTTCTGGAGTGCCGCGACTGTGCCGCAATGGTGCATTGCCCGGCATGCTCGGCTCCGCTCGTCTTTCACAAAAACCGGAACTTTCTGGAATGCCGAACCTGCATGACCCGGACCAGCGTGCCTTCGCAATGCCCTTCCTGCTCGGGGGTCGATCTGCAACCGTTTGGGGCGGGCACTGAGCGTATCCGGGAAGAGCTTGCAGAACTGTTCGGGCAGGAGGCTGCGATCGTCGAGAAAGATCATGAAGCTGAGGCTGACGGGCAAGTGTTTTCCGAACTGGCTCCGCTCGTCGTCGGCACTGAGTACGCGGTGCATTCTGCCTGTGAGCGCGACTACAGCGCTGCCGTCGTTCTGTCGCTCGACGCCACGCTGTCCCAGCCCGATTTCCGGGCGCATGAGCGGACCTTCCAGGAGATCACCCTGCTGCTCCGCCGGATCAGACCGGGCGGCACGCTCTTCATTCAGACACGAAATGAACGTTCTCCGCTGGTGCGTGCGATCGCGCGATTGGACTATGATGGGTTCCTCAGCCTTGAACTCCAGCAGCGTCGGGCGGTCGGCTACCCTCCCTTTGCCAGGCTCATCACCATTGCGGTCTATGCGACTCAGCAGGCCGCCTCGGCGGAACAACGCCTCAGCGCCCTGCTTGGCAAGAAAGCTCCCGCTGCGGTTGAGGTGCTCGGGCCGCTCGAGGTCGTCCCTGACCTGAAAGGGTATACCCGATGCTGGCGCATCATGATCAAATCGTCGGACCGGAAAACAGCGGGATCTGTTGCGCGGCGAATTCAGCAGCTTTTCGAAAAGGACAAGCATGTACGGGTGGTAGTGGACGTTGATCCGTATGTGATGTGATACAGTGCGCTGCTTTTACGTCTGTTCAAGCAGTCGGATATCTGCCCGGCCGAGCGCCTCTTTGGCATGCTCTATATCTTTCCTGATCTGTGCCTTGAGCGCATCGGCGTTCGGATAGGTCGCTTCGTCGCGCAGCCGCTCGATGAAATGCAGGCGCAGCTTCTTGCCGACGAGATACTCGTGGATGCCGAAAATATGCACTTCATAACTCATTTCGGTGCCGCCGAAGGTAGGATTGCTGCCGATATTCGCAACACCGTCATACGTCTTTCCGTCCATCGTGACGCGCACGGCGTAGACTCCTTCGTTGGGAATGATCTCGTTTGCGGTTGCCAGATTTGCGGTGGGCGTCCGAAGTATCGAGTCTCCGCGACCGGCTCCCGGCACGACAATACCGTCAATATGATACGCTCTGCCGAGCATGCAAGCCGCATCAGCCACCTTGCCTTTCAGGAGAAAGGCACGGACCCGGCTGCTGCTGACCACGTCGCCGCAGGCAAGCGCATGACGCACAACGGTCACGCCAAACCCGTACGATTCGCCTTTGCGGCGGAGGAGGTCAGTCGATCCTTTCTTGCCCTTGCCGAATGAATAACTGTGTCCGACAACAACCCATTGCACATGTATCAGATCCACCAGGACCCGTTTGATGAAATCCTCCGGCTCGGTTTTGGCGAATTCCCGGTTGAAGGGGATATAGATCACCGCTGCAAGGCCGTTTTCCGCCATGAGACGGGTCTTGTCCTTCGATGTGGTGATATGGCGCAATCCACGCTCGGGCGCAAGGACCGATACCGGATGCGGGAAAAAGGTGATGGCGACCGGGGTTCCATTGATCTCCTGGGCCTTTTCGACGACACGGGAAAAAATCTTCTGATGCCCGATATGCACCCCGTCGAAGTTGCCGATGGTAACCACCGGCCTGGGATAGGGGAAAGTCGCCGGCAATCCGTTAATTACTTCCATGCTGTGTCTCCAGAAGCAAAAGAAGCTCATGAATCTGTCGGACCTGCTGCTTGGTCTCTTCAAGCGTACCGTTGTTATCGATGGTCATATCGGCCTTTTCGATTTTCATCGCAATCGGAAACTGGCTCTCCATGCGCTTCTGCGCGTCCACACGCGAAACGCCTTTTTCCTCGAGTCTGCGCAATGCGGTCTCTTCCGTGGTATGCACCGTCAGCACGCTGTCAAAGCGGTTTTGGTAGCTCCGTTCAAAAAGAACCGGGGCTTCGACCACCACAAGCAGCGGGGCCGCCATTTTGGCAAGATCGGCTACCCGCTCATCGACAGCGGCAAAAACGCGCGGATGGAGAATATTCTCCAGACCAAGCCGCAGGCGGCTGTTCGAAAAGACGGTATGGGCAATCAGCTTCCGGTCAAGCGCGCCGTCGCGCAGGACATGGTCTCCAAACAGGTCGCAGATCTCCCGGATCACCTCGGGATCGCCGAGCAGGTCGCTCACGATAGCATCGGTGTCAATACGGACCGCCCCGAGCTCTTCAAACATGCGGGCAACGCTGCTCTTGCCCATGCCGATATTGCCGGTGATGCCCAGCACAATCATGAATTGCCTTCTTCCGCCATTTTTTTCAGCTCCTTCAGCTTCTTGAGCGCTTTCTGAGCCGAAATCGCCTCGACATCGAGCTGGAGCAATTCGCGGGCGATCGGATCTCCTGCAAAGAAAAGGTCCATTTGGCGGGCTTTCGGCCGCAGAGTCTGGGACTCCTTCTTTTCGAGCTTGTCGAGAATCACCTTCGCGGTATCGATCACCGTCTGCGGCAGACCGGCGAGCTGCGCGACCTGGATACCGTAACTCTTGTCCGCAGGACCGCGTTCGATCTTGCGAAGGAAGATCACCTCTTCGCCCCACTCTTTCACCACCACATTGTAATTCGCAACGCCGTCCATGTTGTGGGCAAGATCGGTCAGTTCATGGTAATGCGTTGCAAACAGGGTTCTCGCGCCGACATGATTGACCAGGTAGTCCGCCACCGACCATGCGATGCTGATGCCGTCGAACGTGCTCGTGCCGCGCCCCACCTCATCCAGCAGGATCAGGCTTCGGGCGGTCGCGTTGTTCAGAATCACCGCGGTCTCGATCATCTCGACCATGAACGTACTCTGGCCGCGGCTGATATTGTCTGAGGCGCCGATGCGCGTATATATGCGATCAACGATCCCGATGGTCGCCCGCTCCGCGGGAACAAACGAGCCGATCTGCGCCAGAAGCACAATAAGCGCCACCTGCCGCATATAGGTCGATTTTCCGGCCATGTTCGGACCGGTGATAACGAGCAGCCGGTTCGATCCGCAGTCCATGAGCGTATTGTTCGGAATGAAACGCTCGTCGCGTGCGGCGAACGTCTTGAGCGCAAGAAACCGCTCGATCACCGGATGACGCCCATCGATAATCTCAATGGCATCGCTGTCATCAACCACCGGCTTCACATAATTGTAGCGTTTCGCAACCGTGGCAAGAGCGGTAATAAAATCGGTCTGCGCCACTGAAAGCGCCGCATTATGCAGATGCGCTGCATGTCTCGCAATGCGTTCAAGAATGCCGAGAAACAGCGAAAGTTCCAGCGCCTTCAGGCGGTCTTCAGCACCGAGAACGCGGGTCTCATACTCCTTCAGTTCCTGGGTAATGAAACGTTCGCAGTTGGCGAGCGTCTGCTTCCTGATATAGTCTTCCGGCACAAGATGAAGATTGGTCTTGGTGATCTCGATAAAATAGCCGAAAACCCGGTTAAAACCGACCTTGAGCGACGGAATGCCGGTGCGCTTCCGTTCATCGGCCTCCATTTTTGCAATGTAGTCTTTACCATGCACCGAGATCGAGCGGAGTTCATCAACCTCTTTATTGTATCCCTTCTTCACCACCTCGCCGTCACGGGCGGTTGCCGCCGGCGGTTCCATGATGCTGAATTCGATCAGATCGGTCAGCTCCTGCATGTCGGCAATGTCGGCCGCCATCTGTTTGATGTATGGACTCGGCGCCGACATGAGCAGCTTCCTCAGCTTCGGCAGATGCTGGAGCGAGCCTTTCAGGGCGACCAGATCACGCGGTGAAGCGGACTTGGCAAGGATGCGGGAAGTGATGCGCTCGATATCCTGAATCTTGCGGAGTGTGGTTCTGAGATCTTCCAGTAACTCATAATCGGCGACGAGTGCCGAAACAGCGTCCTGCCGGGCCCTGATCTCAGGCACCGTGATCAGCGGCTGGGCAAGCGCATTACGGAGATATCGGCCACCCATGGGAGTGAGCGTCTCGTCGAGCACCCAGAGGAGCGACCCCTCAATGCCGCCGTCCTTGAGGCTGCGGGTTATCTCAAGATTCCGTTTGGTCGCAGCGTCCAGAAACATGAACGACGATTCCTGGACCGGACTGATCTTGCGGAACGTGAGAATCTTTTGCGTCTCTTCCAGATAGCTGACGAGCGCACCGGCAGACGAAACCGCCGCCGTCAGCCCTTCGCACCCGAACCCTTCGAGTGAAGAGACCCGGAAATGCTTCAGAAGCGCCTTGTATGCTTCGTTATACTCGAAATACCAGTCATCATGGTACGAGACAAAGGTTCCCTGTAGGGCCTCCTGCATATGAAGAGCGTGTTCCGCACTGCGCGGGCAGAGCACTTCGCGCGGCTCGAACCTGCCGACTTCGTCCTCGATCGGTTTGTCGGTCTCAAAGACCGAAAACTCGCCGGTCGAAAGATCGGCGACCGTAATACCGTATTTCCCCTGAGAAGGGAAGACACACATGATGAACGAGTTTTCCTTCGGCTGTTCGGGGACATGCGTTCCGGGCGTTATGACCCTGACCACCTCGCGCTGCACAATGCCTTTTGCCTGCTTGGGGTCTTCAACCTGCTCGCAGATGGCGACCTTGTGCCCGGCCTTGATGAGCTTGGCAATGTAGGCATCGACCGAGAAATACGGCACCCCGCACATCGGCATCGGATCGTCCTTGCCCTTGTCGCGGGAAGTAAGCGCTATCTGGAGTATGCCGGCGGCCACTTTGGCATCTTCGCCGAACATCTCATAAAAATCGCCGAGCCGAAACAGCACAATCGAATCGGCATGCTGCTCTTTGATGGCATAATACTGCTTCATTAAGGGGGTAAGCTCGCTCACGGGCCTCTCTGTACTCCTCTTTTTTCGCGGATAACAACTTCAGAAATCCATGGATTATACAACAATAAAGGCAGAACTCAGAAGTCACGAGCGTCAGAAGAGAGGAAGCCGCACCGCCGAAAGGGGATGAGAAAAGAGAACGAAAGGGACATCCCGGGGATTCTTTGTGTCCCGCTCCGCTCTTCACCGATCACACAGCGCTGATACCTCCATTCGGTCTCATACGATGACGCTGCTGAAGCCCTCCTGCCTGAAATGATCGTCGAGCGCCAAATACTTTTTCACGCCGAGCCGTCTCATCAGCACAAAACTGGTGCAGTCCGTGAAGCTGTAGTTTTTGTCAGGCCGATCCTGGAAGAGCGTCCACGCATGCACCTCATCCTGCCGGGTCAGCCATGCCCGCTCGATCTGCGGAGCGTTCATCAGTATAGTGCCCACCTGTGATGCCGCCACATGTCCGAGACGCGATGATACGAGGGTTACGATTTCATCGAAAATATAATTCGAAATAATCAGCTTCCCCTTGCACGAGGAAACGGCTTTGGCTACAACAAGATGGTCAGGGTCTTTCCGGTTGATATACGCGTAAATGGCACTCGTATCGAAGAAAACCGCCTGCCTCATTGAGCCCGGTAGAGCACCTTGTCGTGATCTTTCCCATAAACAGCGGAATCCTCCGCTATACCTTCAAGAGAAGAGAGCGAGAATGTGCCTTTTTTTTCTGAATACGCATCCACAATATCCCTCAGCACCTGCGCTATGCTCTTCTTTTTGCGTTCCGCAATGCCCTTCAGCATCAAGTACTGCTGCTCTCTCAGCATAACCTGTGTTCTATGCATGTTACATCACCTCCAGTTACATCATATAACCGGAACGTGCTGAAAATCAACCTCCAGACTTCTGACTTCCGGATTCTGCCCTTACAGCCCCAGCACAATCTCCCGCTCGATCATATCCACCCGGTCAACACGCACCTTAATCTCCTGACCGATTGCATAGCGTTTGCGGGTATTCAGGCCGTTCAGGCACATGCGCTGCTCGTCGTAGCGGTAATAATCGTCGGTCATGGCTGAAACATGGAGGAATCCTTCGATGTAGACTTCGTCAAACCGCACCTTGATGCCGTAAGAAGTCACTGCAACAACCTTTCCCGAAAACCGCTGCCCTTCCTTGCCTTTCATGTACCAGACGCGCAAGGCGCTTAAAACGGCACGTTCGGCATCAACTGCATGACGTTCGGTCCGGGACGACTGAAATGCGATATCAGGCAGCAGCGCATTCAGCTGCTCAATCCGCTTGTCGCTCAGGTGTTTTTTCAGCAGCACTTCCCGCAGGATACGGTGCGTCACCAGATCCGGATACCGGCGTATCGGCGAGGTGAAGTGCGAGTAACTTTCTGATGCAAGGCCGAAGTGGCCGATATTGACCGGCGAATACCGCGCCTGTTTCAGGCTGCGGAGGATGATCGAATGAAAGACCGCTTCTTCCGGCGTGCCCTCAAGCTGTTTTAACAGACCAGCTACATCGCCGGGCTTGATCAGCCGACGGTGACGGATGATGCCAAGCGCAGCAAGCATTTTTGCGATTTCCTCGAACTTGAGCGGATCGGGCTCTTCATGAATGCGGTAGAGGTTCGGTACGTTCAGACCTTCCAGATGCTCGGCAACCGCCTCATTGGCAGCGATCATGAACTCCTCGATAAGCATATGCGCAAAGTTGCGCTCGGCGCGGATAATCGATTCCGGATTCCCCTGCAGATCGAGAATCACCTCGGGTTCCGGAAGATCGAAATCAAGGCTGCCGCGCTTGATCCGGATTTTTTTGATTGCCCGGCACAGCTCGGCCATGAGTTCAAAATCGGCCAGTAATGCCTGATACTTTTTCCGCTCGGCTGCGTCCTGATCGATCAGAATCTTCCGGACCGATGTGTAGGTCATCCGCTCGTTGCTGTTGATAAAGCTCGGATAGAATTTCTGGCCGATACGGTTGCCACGCTCGTCAAAGTGCATTTCGACGGTAAATGCAAGACGGTCAACCTTCGGCTTGAGGCTGCAGAGGTCTTCGGACAATTCCTTGGGCAACATGGGCACAACGCGATCGGGGAAATAGACACTGGTGCCCCGGCTGCGTGCCTCGCGGTCGAGCGCAGAATCCCAAGGGACAAAATACCCGACATCGGCAATATGCACCCAGAGACAATAGCCTTCAGCAGTCCTTTTGATCGAAACGGCGTCGTCAAAATCCTTCGCCTTTTCGCCGTCAATGGTAACGGTGTTCAGCGTCCGCAAATCTTTGCGCCGCAAGACACGACCGCCCCCATCCTCATCAGGCAACGCTTTGGCATGGAGAGCCCGTGCCTCTTCCAGCACGTCATGAGGAAAGCGTCGCGGCAGATGGAATTCGTCGATCAATCCCTCTACTTCATCTCTTGGGGTCTTCGGTTCAGCAAGGACCTTGACGACACGGCCGGTGGGTGGCCGTTTGTCGGTCGGGAACGAAAGGACTTCAACAATGACCGAATCGCCGTCCTGCGCCGATGCGCGGTCATCCGGCGCAATGGAGAGATCGAAGGGAATGGAACGGTTTTTCGGCACAACATAGGATGCCTTGCGGCTGACCTGCAGGGTGCCGACGATACGGGTATGCGCCCGGTCGAGAATACGCACGATCGTGCCATCGCGCCGCTCCGTGTTGTCGATGCGCACCACGACCCGGTCATTGTCCATTGCGCCCAGCGTGTTACGTCCGGCAACAAAGACATCGCGCTCACCCGGTTTCTCGGATATCACGAATCCGTATCCGTCCCGGTGCGCCTCAAAATAGCCGGTCACCAGACTCATTTCGGCCGGCAGTCCGTAGAGTCCTTTGCGGTTTTTGATGATTTCGCCGGAATTGACAAGGTCGCGCAACAGTTTCTTGACCGGCTTGCGTTCCCCGCCGCGAAGCCGGAGGCGCTCGGTCAGTTCGCGATAGCTGATCGGTTTCTTTACCTGTTCACGAAAAAAAGCGAGGAGATTGTTCCGTGCAATCATGGCTCATTGTACCACAGGGAAGGACGACTCCCGGCGCAGAGCGGTTGTCACCTATCGACGCTGCTTCTGCTCAAACTCCCGAATAGCGCCGATCGCCAGCGCCTCGTTGTGCAGGGCAAACCCTTTGAGCTCCTTGTAAAGCTTCTGTGTTTTCTTGTCTTTGGAACGCACCGACCGGTCGAGCATGGTCAGCTCCTTGCCGATCTGGCGGGAAAGGTCTGAATACTTCCGGTACTTCGCCTTATCGGTCGGAATCGAGAAGTCGCCCGGCATCTGCCATTTGTCCTTGAAGTATATCCATGAGGCAAAATCTTCCAGCTTGTAACCCGGCATTGGGGTGATCCGGCCGCGGTAATGCATGTTCGTGATTCTGAGGCCATCCTTGCCCGCAACGATCGAATAGCCTCCGGTAAATGCATCAACCGCTCCCTGATCGTCCATATATTCCCAGGTCGAGGTGAGCGTCTGTTTTTCCTTGTGACAGCTTTCACATGAGCGGCCTTTGCCATAGGGATGCGACGCCTGCTGTATCTCGAACCAGAGCAGATGCTTGTTGTTCGACGGAGCCTCAAACGTGCCGACGATATAGTACGGATCACGCGTCTCGCCGTTCTTCCAGCGATACTGCAGACCGGGCGATGCCGGAACATCGTTTTTGAAATTAGCGACAGCGTGCGGGAAGACCTTGACCGCCATCCAGACCCCCTTCTGGTCTTTCATCAGCAGAGGCGGTCCCTGTATGCCGTAGTAAAGCGAATATTTTTTCATCGGGTTCTGTTTACCCGCCACCATCCCCGGTCCCCATATAACCACCTGATACCCGCGCAGCTCGTTCACATGGCACGCGGCACAATCGAGGTTCTTGTGCACGCTCTTCTCATGCGCCTCCTGAATGGCGATGTGGCAGTCCTGGCAGTTGGCCTTGCGCTGCATGTCTCCCATGCCCTTTTCGCCGGTGGTGTGGCAATCGGTGCAATGAATGTTTTTCTTGTAGTGGACATCCGGTTTCATGCCGGTCGGTATCGAATAGTCGCCGCCGACATAGGTCTCCCCGCGACGGCTGTGGGATGACCCGGCATGGCACATGCTGGTATTGCGTCCATTGCCTCCGCACGTCTCAGCCGGCGGTTTATTGGTAAAGGCGTGAGCTCCGCGTTTTCTATCGGGAGCATAATGACAGTCGAGACAGCCGGCATGACAGGCGTTGCAGAACTTCTGCTTGGCTATCGCCTGATCTTTGGTCAGTGGAACGTTAAGCTCCTTGTTGATGGCATCGAGGTTTTTTGTCGAGAAACCGGCGTCCCTGAGCACATCGGACGGCGGAAGATCGGCAAACGAAGGTCCGCAGTTCTGCGGGCCGTATGGATGCAGCCAGGTCGTCATGGTGCGTTGCCGGAAGTTGGTCGCCATAACCGTGGTTTTGAACTGCTTCAGTTCGTCGGGATGGCAACCTGACTTGCCGCAGGTTTTCGCTGCAATCTCCGGATCGAAGTTGAAGGTCTTCGGGTCCCGGTCGTGCCAAAGCACATTGCGCACCTCGGGGTGCGTGGTCAGCACACCGTTCTCTCTGACCTGCGGCAGCATCTCCCGGATATGATCATTGCCCTCCGGCAGAAGCGGTTTTTTTGAGAGAAGTTTCCGCTTGACCGCATCTCCTTCATGATTGATGTAGAATGCTGTCAGCATGCCTTCGTGCGCTTTGTCGGGATCAGTTGCGCGGCCATTGCCGAGGTGACAATCGCGGCATTTTACATTGGGATGGCGACTCTCTTTTTCGACCATTTCCTGCGTGACAAAATATTGCGGATGGCCAAGCTGCTCCATGCGTTTCCGGTCACTGTGGCACCGAACACACTCGATGCTTGAATCCATCCACGACTGATAGCCGAGAAACGTGACCATACCGACAAACTGGAGCAGAAAAAGAACAAGCGCCTTTTTGGTGAGCAACTCGCTGATACGGCCGGGTCTCATGCAAGGAATCTACTGAACTGCGGTCGGTTCGGTCGGAGTCGTCTTCCGGGGTGCGGCCGGTTGTGAAGGAGACTGGTCAACCTTCTTCTTCTGCTGCTGCTGTCCACCGGTCGTATCGGGAAGAACCAGGCGCAACGCTTGTCCCACTTTTCCGCCATGAGCAATTTCCCTGCCGTCAAGGGAGAGTTTCAACCCGCCCGCATTGCCGATCCAGAGACGGAAGGAATCGCTCGCCTCAAATCGCAAGGCATCGCCAGGGTTGAGCAGCATTTCTTTCTTGTCGGTCTTATCGAGGATCAGCTGCACCCATACCTTGTCCGTCGCAGAAATGGCAAGCACATGTTTTTTCCCGGAAGGAGCGGTTCCCTGTGCCGATGCTACCGGCAGTTGCGGCTCAGCTGGTTTCGCTGCGGCAGTGGTTTCCGTTTTTGCCGCAGGTGCAGATTCAGGCTTCGCCATTGCCGGAACCGAAGCTGCGGGAGCTTCAGCAGGCTTCTGGGAAGTATCGGCCGGCCTGACCATAACCGGCTCTTTTACAATAACATCGGGGACAACCTGTTGTGTCGCGGACTGACCGTTCGAACCATACATATGGTAGAGTGCAGCCCCGCCTATGACAACGAGAAGCGCAAAAAAAGCGAGTGAAAGCTTCAGGGAACGTCCGCCTGACGTATGTTCTTCAAGCTGAATCTGCCGCTCAACCGTTAAGGTGACCGGACGCTGCGGGGGTTCGGCAACGATAGTTGCCGGCAAAGGCAATGCGGACTGGGCAGCCTTCTCGGTAACCGGCTCCGCCGCTGTAAGCTCCAGCGACAGCTGGGGATTGGTATTCTCAGGACCCTGAAGATAGTGTTCATATTCAGCGAGGATCGGAGCAGGATCCACGCCAAGGGCACGGGCATAATCACGAATGTAGCCACGCGAATAGACAGGCACCGGCAATTTTTCGAAACGGCATTCCTCAATGGCGCGCAAATGACTTTCCCGGATACGCGTCAGATCGGCAAACTCCTTGAGTTCCTTGCCGAGAGCGATTCTTTTTTCTTTAAAAAGCGATGACATTCTGTTCACTATAGCATAATGATCTGATGTTTGAAAATATTTGCTTATAGCGCTATATATTTTCATTTGTAAACCACCTGTGATAAACTGGTTTACAATGGAACGGGTAGTCATAACGGGAATCGGTGCCGTTACCCCATTGGGAGCGTCTTTCAGGGAGTCTTGGCAGGGAATCCTCGCTGGACGTTCCGGGATCACGGTTCTGGAGACAGAGCGCCCCTGGAGACTTGCAGGAAAGCTTCCCGCTTTGGACTTCTCTCCTTTTCTGCCCCCCAGGGATGTGCGAACGCTTGATGATTTCGTGTTGTATGCAACTGCTGCAGCGCACATGGCACTGCATGATGCCTGCCTTTTGACCGGGCGGCAGGCGCCTTCCGTTGCGCAGGCTTCCGTACTGGTCGGCTCGAGCAGGGCCGGAATTTCATCTCTCGAACGCGCGGGAAAATCTCTGCAGGAAAATAAAAAGCTCTCCCCCTTTCTCATGCCGTCAACAACTCTTTTCATGGCACCGGCGACGATTGCCCGGCAGTTTGGCATCAAGGGTGAATGTCTCGGTATTTCTACAGCATGTGCATCAGGAGCTCATGCCATAGGAGAAGCATACCGTCATATCCGGCTTGGTGTGACCGACATCGCCCTTGCGGGCGGCTCTGAGGCGCCCCTCTGTGAAATCTGTTTTGAAGGCTATGGGAGGGCAGGAGCCTTGACCCCCGGAACAACTGCGGATGCCAGCCGCCCATTCGACCGCACCAGAAACGGATTTGTCCTTGCAGAAGGCGCATGCATCATGGTCCTGGAGAGCTATCGTTCGGCAAGGCGACGCAATGCTCCTGTCTATGCCGAAATTGCAGGGTATGTGAACAGGACAGACGGGTATCACCTGACGCAACCCCATCTGCCTTCCCAGATCGCTGTTCTGAACGATCTCCTCCGCATGGCCGGATTCGGACCGGAGCAGATTGATCATATCAATGCCCACGGAACATCGACACCAATCGGAGACCGCACCGAAGCGGAAGCGATCAGAACCGTATTCGGTGATCGGCCGCTGCCTCTAAGTGCACTGAAATCAATGACCGGCCACATGCTCGCGGCATCGGCCGCCTTTGAAATCGCCTGCACAGCTTTATCAGTGCGGGACGGCGTGATACCGCCGACGATCAATGTCACTGAACAGGACCGCGAATGCCCGGTCACCCTGTCGCCGGAAACAATCAGCATGCCGGTCAAGAAGGCGCTGTCACAATCGTTCGGCTTCGGCGGTGCCAATGCAGCGCTGATCCTCAAAAAAGTGGCATAGGAAAACCCTGCCGTCATCCGCTAAACTAGAAGACCATGAACACGACTGACCGTTCTTTGTTCTTTTCCGGCATCGGCGGAAGCGGGCTCTCCGCAATTGCCCGTTTTATGGCGGCGCGAGGAAACCGTGTTTCCGGCTCCGATCGGGCATTCGACAAAAACCCCGATCATCCCGCGCTCGATGCATTGCGCATGTGCGGCATCACCATGTATCCGCAGGACGGCAGCGGTGTGACGCCGCAGACCGATATGCTCGTCTTCAGCACCGCAGTTGAGCCGGACCAGCCGGAACTCGTCAAGGCCCGTAAACTGAATATTCCATCCATGACCCGCCCCGATTACCTCGCAGCGCTCTCCACTGATTTCCGTTCGCTGGCAGTGGCAGGCACCAGCGGCAAGTCAACCACATCCGGCATGCTGGCCTTTCTCATGGAGCGCCTCGGCATGCATCCGAGCTTCATCGGCGGCGGCAGGGTAAAGCAGTTTCGGACCGCTGATAATCCCGGCAATTCGCTTTCGGGAGTTTCGGATTTCCTGGTAATCGAAGCATGCGAGTCGGATGGCAGCATTGTTCATTACCGGCCCGAACACACGATCGTTCTGAACCTCGACCTCGATCATCACAGCATCAGCGAAACCGCATCCATGTTTCGCATTCTGCTGGACAACACCCGCGGGAGTTGCGTCCTGAATGCCGATGACCTGCATCTTGCTCCGTTCCGCTCAAAGGCGGCTGCCACATTTTCTCTTGATGCACCGTCGGATTATCGCGCAGAAAACCTTATCCTGCAGCCGCTTGAAAGCTCGTTTACCGTGCGGGACATCCCGTTCCGGCTGTCACTGCCCGGCAGATACAACGTCATGAATGCGCTTGCCTGTATCGCACTCCTCGGCGAAATGGGAATACAACCGGATGCTGTTGCAGAAGTGCTTCCTGCGTTTACGGGCATTGAGCGGCGCTTTGATATTCATGTCAACACTGCTGAGCATCTTGTTGTCGATGACTATGCACACAATCCGCACAAGATTGCCTCGATGATGCAGGCGGTGCAACTCATCCGGCCTGCTCTCTGCTACCTGTTCCAGCCTCATGGATACGGACCGACCCGAATGATGAAAAACGAATATATCGCAGCATTTGCAGAAAATCTGAGGGCATCGGATCATCTCATACTTCTGCCGATCTATTACGCGGGGGGTACTGCGCAGAAAGACATATCGAGCGACGAGATCGCCCGCGGCGTTGCAGTACAAGGGAAATCAGCAGAATCAGTCACTACAAGGAAAGAGGTTCTTGATCGCATTGCCGAGTGGCAAAACTATATTATCTTCGGGGCTCGTGACGAATCACTCTCGGCATTTGCCGCTTCCATTGCAGACAAAATCCGCCAGCGCACGTAACCCTTCTTACTTCTTTTGCTTCTTCCTGCTCACTGCTCACCGTTCACTGTTTACCAATCCCCCACTACCAGCACCGCTGCTCTCCGGCTCCGCGGCCACCCTCTTCAATCGAAATCAGCCGTCCGCCACTGAAGGTAAGAATACGGACCAGCCGCATGTATCCGCAGTCATAATAAAATTTTTCGACTTTCCGCTTCTGGATATTCAGCGTCCTCGTATGCGGCCGCCAGGTTGGGCCCGAGGAGATTTCGCCGGAGGTTTCTTCAGCAGTTTCCTCCCGATAGTCAGGAGGACCGCACTTCCTGATGGCATCGAAGGTGGAGTCTCCTTCGCAGACCAGCTCGGTGTAGCTGCTTCCCGACTTTGAAAAACAGCTCATGCACCCGGCATCTGCCGGAGGAGCAATCGTGAGCAGCATCATGTACAATCCCGCCATAAAGAGATATTTCATGGGGTTAGCTTATCATTCATCAACAGGAAAATCAAAAAAGGAGACATGCCGTCAGAAGCGCTTTACTCCAGTTGGGCAAGTTTATCAAGTGCCTCCCGGGCAGCAGCCATTTGTGCGTCTTTTTTGCTTTTGCCGACCCCTCGGCCATAATAGGACCCTTTGATAAAGACATCCACCGTAAATATCTTGCGATGTTCTTCACCTTCCTGCCTGATCACGCGATAATCCGGCAACACCCCAAATGCGCCCTGACACCGCTCCTGGAGCGCGCTTTTGAAGTCATACCAGGCACGCCGCGACACAATGTCATCAATGCGGGTCCCGTACTGGGCCAGGATGACATCCCGGACAGTTTCATAACCGGCATCAAGAAATATCGCACCGAAAATAGCCTCAACCGCGTTGGCGACAATAGACTGTTTCTGACGCCCCTCCGTGGACTCTTCGCCCCTGCCGAGATTGAGGTATGCTCCCAGCTGCAATGAGGAGCCAAGATCAAAAAGAACGTTTTTGTTGACCAGATATGCCTTCATCTTCGACATATCCGCTTCGGTGAAAGTTTCCGGGATGGAAAAAAGTTTCTCGGCGACCGCCAGTCCGAGGACTGAATCGCCGAGAAACTCAAGGCGTTCATTGAAACCCTGCAACCGATCAGCATGTTCATGCTGATACGATTTGTGTGTTAATGCCTCTTCAAGAAGCGCCGCATTGCGGAACCGATATCCTAATGCAGCCTCCAGTTCAGCAGTATTTCTTGAAAATGACCGATGCATTCGTTCCACCAAATCCAAAGGAATTGGAGAGCGCGCACTCAAGCTCAAGCTTGCGGGCCTGATGCGGAACGTAATCGAGATCGCACTCCGGATCCGGCTGCTCGAGATTGATGGTCGGCGGGACCATACCGTCCACAATACTCATAATGGTAAAGATCGCTTCCACACCGCCCGCTGCACCAAGCAGATGCCCGGTCATGGACTTTGTCGAGCTGACACAGAGTTTGTACGCATGCTCACCAAAAACCGTCTTGATGGCTGCAGTCTCAAGCTCATCACCAAAGGGAGTCGACGTGCCATGCGCATTGACATAGCCGACAGCCTCCGGCGCGATGCCAGCATCCTTGATGGCAAGCGCCATACAACGAGCCGCACCCTCACCTTTCGGCGCTGGAGCAGACATGTGATACGCATCTCCCGACATGCCGAACCCGACGATTTCAGCATAAATCTTCGCTTTCCTCGCAAGGGCACTCTCAAGAGATTCTACGATCAGGATACCGCCGCCCTCTCCCATGACGAATCCGTCGCGGCCGGCATCAAATGGACGGCTTGCTTTCTCCGGGGCATCGTTCCTGGTCGAAAGCGCCTTCATGGACGCAAATCCGGCAATGCCGAGCGGAGTGATCGTCGACTCCACACCACCGGCAATCACCATATCGCAGTCGCCGCGCTCAATCCACCGGGCAGCCTCACCGATAGAGTGGCTTCCGGTGGCGCAGGCGGTCACCGGAGAAACGTTCGGCCCTTTTGCACCAAAACGAATCGAGATATTGCCGGCAGCAAGGTTGATGATGACCATCGGAATGAAGAACGGCGACACGCGGCGATGCCCTTTTTCGACCAGCACCGAGTGATATAGTTCGATTGACCCGAGCCCCCCCATACCCGCGCCGACACAAACACCGACACGCTCGGCATTTTCGGGGGTTATGACAAAGCCGGAATCATCCATCGCCATCTGGGACGCTGCCAGACCGAACTGGATGAAGCGATCCATTTTTTTGACCTCTTTCGGCTCGATCCACTGTTCGGGATTGAAGTCCTTGACTTCGCCGGCAATCTGCACCGGGTAGGCGGAGCAGTCAAACTGGGTAATCCTTCCTATGCCGCTTTTCCCCGCAAGGGCAGCTTTCCACGAAGCCTCGACGCCGATACCGAGCGGCGAGATCATGCCAAGGCCGGTGACGACGACTCTTCTTCTACTCATCAGACTTTCTTTGCAATATAATCTACAGCGTCTTTGACTTTCGTGATCTTCTCGGCATCCTCATCAGGAATCTCGATGTTGAATGCCTCCTCAAATGCCATAACAAGCTCGACCGTATCAAGCGAATCAGCGCCGAGATCCTCAACAAACGACGCCTCGGGGGTCACTGCAGACGGATCCACGCCGAGCTGCTTTGCGATAATCTCTTTTACTTTTTCTTCAACCATTTCTGAAACCTCCTCGTAATTGTCCACGCTCCCGAACGGGGCGCGAAGATACTATTGTACGCAGATATGCTGCTTTTTTTCTACTATTTTACATATACATGCCGCCGTTGACATGGATCACCTGTCCGGTAATGTACCCCGTCTCCGGCGCAGCAAGAAACACAACGGCATTGGCGACATCTTCCGCAGTCCCGAAGGCGTTGAGCGGGATCGCCTTGATCATCTCTTCCTTGACATTGTCAGGCAAGGCATCCGTCATGGCTGTCTTGATGAAACCCGGCGCAACAGCGTTGACGGTAATACCGCGGCTGGCATATTCCTTGGCGGTCGTTTTTGTCAGACCGATCAGACCCGCCTTCGACGCACTGTAGTTTGCCTGACCCGCATTGCCCATGCATCCGACAACTGACGCAATATTGACGATACGTCCGTACCGCTGCTTCGCCATAACCTTTATCGCCTGCTGCGTGCAGAGGAACGCCCCTTTGAGATTGATATTCAAAACCGCATCCCAGTCCTCTTCTTTCATGCGCATCAGCAGACCGTCACGGGTAATGCCCGCATTGTTTACCACAATCTCAATCCTGCCGAATACCTTGACCGCTTCCTCGAACATGGCTGCCACCCCAGCCGCATTCGACACGTCGACGTTCAGGGCACATGTCCTGACACCAAGCTTCTCAAGATCAGCAGCCACCTCTTTTGCAATGTCGAGGTTCACATCCGCCACCACAATGTTCGCTCCACGCCGCGCCAGCGCCTCGGCAATCGATTTCCCGATTCCGCGGCCCGCGCCTGTAACCAACGCCGTCTGTCCTTTCATGAAACCCCCCTTCCAAAAAGTCGAAAGTTATATTAGCAGAGCATTTTGCGAATTTTCCACCCGGAGCACCCGAAATAACCCCTTCGAACATCCATCCCGTTTCGTTGACAGACAACCTGTTCCCTGATATAGTGAGGGTATGCCCAAAGCGAAACTTTCGTCACGGACGCGCAATGTTCTGGCAGTAGTCCTTGCGGGAGGCAAAGGAGAGCGTCTCTCTCCCCTGACCATTCCCCGTGCCAAACCGGCGGTACCCTTCGGGGGCAAGTACCGCATCATCGATTTCACCCTCAGCAACTGTATCAATGCGAATATCATGAAAATCGCGGTCATGACCCAATACAAGTCCCTCTCGCTCGATCGCCACATACAACTCGGCTGGTCAAGACTCGTATCACCGGACCTGGGCGAATTCATTTACACCATTCCTGCGCAGCAGCAGGTCGGTGAACGATGGTATGAGGGCACCGCGGATGCGGTCTATCAGAACATATTCTTTATCGAAAAGATCGGCCTGCCCTACCTTCTGGTGCTCTCCGGAGACCATATCTATAAAATGGATTACTCCGAGATGCTCGATTTTCACATACATAACAATGCTCTTGCCACAATTGCGGCTATCGAAGTCACCAAAAAAGATGCCCGTGCATTCGGCGTCATGCAGGTCGATGAGGAAAACCGCATTATCGGATTTGAAGAGAAACCCGCAGCGCCGAAGACCATCCCCGGCCGCACAAATGAATGCCTGGCGTCAATGGGTATCTATCTTTTCAATACCGATGATATCGTATCCGCGCTCAAAAAGGACGCAGGCAGCACATCCAGCCACGATTTCGGGAAGAACATCATTCCTGATCTGATCAAGACCGGGAAAGTATTCGCCTATAATTTCCGGGACGAAAACAAGAAAACCGCCAAATACTGGCGCGACGTAGGTACGCTCGATGCGTACTGGGAAGCAAACATGGACCTGGTCTCGGTCGACCCCCAGCTCAACCTCTATGACAACGACTGGCCGATCAGAACCCATCTGCGCCAGTACCCGCCCGCCAAGTTCGTCTTTGCGCAGGAGTACGAAGGCGGGAGACTCGGGCAGGCGCTCGATTCCATTGTCACCGACGGATGCATCATCAGCGGCGGACGGGTACAGAACTCGGTGCTCTCGCCGAATGTCAGAATCAACAGCTGGGCAACGGTGATGGAGTCCATCCTCATGGAAAATGTCGAGATCGGCCGCCACTGCAAAATACGCCGGGCGATAATCGACAAGAATGTCTATATACCGTCAGGAACCGTGATAGGATACGACAGAAAAGAAGACAAAAAGCGCTTTCATGTCAGTCCGGGAGGCATCGTCGTCGTCCCGAAGGCGGTTATCTCATCACTGTCGTAAGACGGGTAACCGTCTTCCGTCAGCGGGTGTTTTCCTTGATCACCTGCCCCGGACTTACAAATGAAATGCCCTGCCCGCCTTTCATCCCGATCATGACGCATTCAATAATCGGAACATTGATTTCCTTGGCAGCAGACCATTTCACAATAAAGTTCGCACCTATGCCGCCGACGACATCCTCTTCAGGAACATAAATATAGGTGGACTCCAACGGAGCAAGCGTTACCGGTCTCGTGTAATACTTCCGGATCAGCCTTCCCTTGGTATCATAATAATCGGCAGAAATAATCTGCACCGGATTATGAATATCGGTATTGCGAATACTCAGGATGGCTGCAAGATTGAAAGGAATCTTCTTGGGAGAACTGTAGATATTGGAATACACAGATACATATAAGGTCTGCCCTTTGGACAGCACATAATCAGAAGCGGCGACACTGACCGAGCATGTCCCGGCCACCAGGACAAGAGCTGCCAGCAAAGAACGACAAATATGGCCGATCTGCTGTGTTTTGTTCATGACCTCCTCCATTCAGATGCCGCATCAGTTTTTCGCCACACGCTCAACCACCATGTTGTCGATAAGGCGTGTTTTGCCCAGCAGGAGCGCAATCGCCAGAAGGGTTGTCCTCCGGAATTCCACAAGCGAATCAAGGGTTCCCGGATCATAGACTCCCGCATACTGCACTTCGGTCACGAGCGGTTCACTCCTGAGCATCTCGTGCATGACCCGGACGACAGCCTCCGGTGTCGTATCGCCCCCGCGGATCATTTCAGCAGCACGGGTCAAGGTGCGGTACAAAACAGGAGCCGCCCTGCGTTCGTCTTCACCCAGATAGGCGTTCCGTGAACTCATCGCAAGTCCATCCTCCTCGCGCACCGTCGGACAGACAATAATTTCGATATCCATATTCAGGTCTTCAACCATGCGCCGGATCACGACAGTCTGCTGAAAGTCCTTCTGGCCGAAATATGCCCGGGTCGGCTGCACAATGTTGAACAACTTGTTGACAACCGTCAGCACACCGTTAAAGTGGCCAACGCGAAATGCCCCACAGAGCCGGCCGGCAAGCGCACCAACCGAAATAACCGTCTGAAATCCTTCAGGATACATCGCCTCAACCGGCGGCAAAAACGCCGTATCCACCCCAACATGTTCCAGCAGCGCAAGGTCGTTTTCGACAGTGCGCGGATAGTGTTCAAAATCCTCATTCGGTCCGAACTGGCTCGGATTGACGAAAACGCTGACCACCACCACATCGTTCTCGGCTTTGGCCCGGCGGACAAGACTCAGGTGGCCTTCATGCAGCGCTCCCATGGTCGGCACAAAGCCGACCGACCGGCCCCTGCTTCTGTGGATGCGGGAGGTTTCACGGACAATACGGGGAATACGAATAATTTCCATATTGAGTACTTTAGCGAACGACCAGTCTGACGGTCAAGTAACATTCCCTCTATTTCCAACTCCATCAATACACCAAGTTATCAACACTTGATTTGACAAAACAGCTCCATTAACAATAACATCGGCGTATTATGGAGTATTCAGGAAGCACCCTGTTATCCGTGCGTACTCGCCACAGGAAATCATTGTGCAGTCTCATGATCTGCATGTTTTGCCTTGTCAGCCTGCTCTATGTTTGCTACGACGACAATCTGAACGACTCAGTAGATCCGCCGGTCATATACGCACCAGTTTCATTTCATGGGATCAATGCGACGGTACATGCAAGCAATTGCAAACCGATTGAATCATCTCAGCATATCCATTCGTTTTCTTTCGCTGCGTCATCGCTTCGCGCCCCCCCTGCATTTTCCTGATCGCTCCGCGCACAGCCCCTCTGGGAAACCATTGGGAGAATATCCATCCGCCTGCATGCAAAAGGAGAATATCATGTTTGGACTGGGAATGCCTGAACTTGTTGTTATTCTGGTTATTGCTCTGATCGTGTTCGGACCGAGCAAGCTCCCGTCTCTTGGCAAAAGTCTCGGTGAAGCCATTCAGGGTTTCAAAAAGGGTATTGCAGAAGAACCGAAGAACAATGTCACAACCAACCAGAAAGGCGAGAAATAATGCCTGATCTGAAAAAATCCCTTCAGCGAGCCATGGGCGGCCGTTTCAGGCCGCTCACGCTTTTTATCGCAGGGTTTCTTGCAATTGCAACATTGATCCGGACTGCATTAACGATAAAGTCACGCGCACTGATACCGGCAGGCATCGTGTCGCTGCTGACCATTTTCGGCATCGGACTCCTCTATGATCTGATAACAGCCTTATATTTTTCGATTCCGATCATCCTGTATCTCATGGCAGTCCCCAATCGCTGGTACCGGAGCCGACTCCACAAACCGGTTTTTTTCCTGCTGGTCTTTGTCACACTCTACCTGCTGGTATTCGATGCATTTGCCGAATACATTTTCTTCGATGAATTCGGAACCCGCTTCAATTTCATTGCAGTTGACTATCTTGTCTATACAACAGAAGTCATCCGGAACATTCGGGAATCGTATCCGCTGACTGAACTGCTGATTGCAATCGGGCTGGTATGCACGGTTATTGTTCTTGCGTTCAGAAAAACGATCTCTGCTTCGCTTGCTGCGCAAGAACCTCTCAAAACCCGAGTCTTCAAGGGGTTCGCTTTTCTTCTGCTCCCCGTTCTCTCGCTCTGCTTTGTCGATCAATCCTTTACCCGGATATCCCCGAATCCGTATGCAAACGAACTCGCATCAAACGGCATTTACAATTTCTTTGCAGCGTTAAAGAACAACTCGCTCGATTATTACACGTTCTATCGATCAATGCCTGACGCTGATGCGCTTGTCCGTCTGAAACATGAGTTAGGCGAAGAAAAAAATGCACGCTTTCTCTCGGACAATTTTCAGGACATTCGCAGGCAGATCACAAACACCGGCCCTGAAAAAAAACTCAACATAGTTGTCATCATGGTTGAGAGCCTGAGCGCAGAATTTCTTGGAACCTTCGGCAACAAGGAAAACCTCACGCCGAATCTGGATCGTATTGCGCGGCATTCTCTCCTTTTCCGACAGGCATATGCAACCGGGACCAGAACCGATCGAGGGCTCGAAGCGGTGACCCTGTCTGTTCCTCCGACCCCCGGACGATCAATCGTCAAGCGGCCAGACAATGAAAATCTGTTTGCCTGGGGTCGTCTCATGCGAAACAAGGGGTACGAATCCCTTTTTCTTTACGGAGGATATGGTTTTTTTGACAACATGAACTATTTCTTCGGCAACAACGGCTATAAAACCGTCGATCGCGCATCAATCAGCCCAAAAGACATTCATTTCGAAAATGTCTGGGGGGTGTGCGATGAGGATCTCTTTACGAAAGCCATTTCTGAAATAAACACCGTTTACACAGGAGGAAAACCGTTCTTTGCGCATATCATGACGACATCCAATCATCGTCCGTATACCTATCCGGAAGGACGCATTGATATTCCCTCAAAGACCGGCCGGGCCGGAGCTGTCAAGTACACTGACTATGCAATTGGCAAATTTATCAGCGAAGCTGAAAAACAGCCGTGGTTTGCCGATACCGTTTTTGTCATCGTTGCCGATCACTGCGCCAGTTCCGCAGGAAAAATCGACCTTCCGCCGGACCGGTATCATATCCCCTTGATTGTGTATTCGCCGGCGCATATCACCCCGCGTGCATTTGACAAGGTCGTCAGCCAAATCGACATCGCACCGACGATTCTCGGTCTGCTGAATTTCTCATATGTGTCCAAATTCCTCGGTCGGGATGTTCTTCATGCTCATCTGCAGGAAGAGGGAGAAGCCTTTATTGGCACCTACCAGAAACTCGGCTATATCGACGACGGTATGCTGGTCATTCTTGATCTGAAACAGCAGGTTGGCATTCGCAAGCTGGCAGATCTGAGCCCCATACCGTTTTTCAGCACTGTGGGGCAGGAAGTTGTGGATGAGGCGGTGTCCTATTATCAGTCTGCTGCCTATCTCTTCAATCACCGTCTGAATCTCTGGGAACAGTAATCATCCGGGCAACAGGTCGCTTCACAACCTGTTGCCCTTTCTGCTAAAGTTATACTTCCATTACGTATTCAGGAACTACTCAGGAGGTTGTACCATGAAAAACAAGATTGTACTTGCCTATTCCGGCGGGCTGGATACGTCGGTTGCCATTAAATGGCTCATCGAAAAATATGATGCCGAAGTTGTTGCCTTCTGCGCCGACCTGGGACAGGAAGAAGACCTGTCAGGTGTTGATCAGAAAGCGCTGAATACCGGTGCAGTAAAGGCTTACGTAGAGGATGTGCGCGAGGAGTTTGTCCGCGACTTCATCTTTCCCATGCTCCGGGCCAATGCTGTCTATGAAGGAGTCTACCTGCTCGGCACCTCGATTGCCCGGCCGCTGATTGCAAAAAAACAGATCGAAATCGCGATCAAGGAAGGCGCAAACGCCGTTGCCCATGGCTCAACCGGCAAAGGCAACGACCAGGTCCGCTTCGAGATGACCTACTATGCCCTGAAGCCGGACATCAAGGCGATCTGCCCATGGCGCGAGTGGGAGTTCAACTCCCGCCAGTCATTGATCGAGTATGCGGAAAAACACGGTATTCCGGTCAAGGCCACCAAGGACAAGCCGTACAGCACCGATCGCAACGTCCTGCACATCAGCTACGAAGGCGGTATTCTCGAAGACCCGTGGCTTGAACCGACGGATGACATGTACACCATGATGGTGCCGCCGGAGAAAGCCCCGGACAAGCCGCGCTACATCGAAATCACCTATGAGGCCGGCAATCCGGTTGCAATTGACGGCGTGAAGATGTCACCGTTCGAACTCTTCAAGACGCTCAACGCCATTGCCGGAGAAAACGGCATCGGCCGGGTCGATCTCGTTGAAAACCGCTTCGTCGGCATGAAGTCCCGCGGCGTGTATGAAACCCCTGCCGGCACCGTACTCCATACTGCTCATCGGGCGGTTGAATCATTGACGCTTGATCGCGAAGTGCTCCACCTCCGCGACACCCTGATCCCGAAATATGCTGAACTCGTCTATTATGGCTTCTGGTTTGCCCCAGAGCGGCAGATGCTCCAGCTGATGTTCGACGAGATGCAAAAGAACGTCAGCGGCATTGCGCGCCTGAAGCTCTATAAAGGCAACTGTCTGGTCGTCGGCAGAAAATCGGACAAATCGCTGTACCATCCGGAACTTGCAACATTTGAGGCGGAAAAGATATACAACCAGGCTGACGCGGAAGGCTTCATCAAGCTGAACGCGCTCCGGCTCCGCGTCCAGCAGATTCTCCGGAGCTGAAACAGAGCGCTCTCATGCAGCACCCTCAGGACGAGCTGAAATACTGGCTGGCGCTGCTCTTTGCGAAAGATATCGGTCCGGCGACGGCAAAGCGCCTGCTGGCTGCGTTCGGCTCGCCTGAGGCGGTCTTTCGTGCTTCGCACAGGGATATCACCAGCGTCGACGGTATCGGTGAGTCCCGAGCCCGCCAGATAACCGGCTTCCGGTCATGGGAGCGCATCGATCGGGAACTGGCCGCTATCCAGACGCTTCGCGCCGACATCATCCTTTATTCCGATGCAGACTATCCCGAATCGCTCCGCCCCTATGACGATGCACCGCTCGTGCTGTATAAAAAGGGGACGCTGGAAGAGTCTGACCGTTATGCTGTGGCGATTGTCGGATCGCGCCGCATGACCGAATACGGGCGAAAAGCTGCCGATCTTATGGCACGGGGACTGGCGGAAAAAGGGATCACGGTCATCAGCGGCTTTGCCCGGGGAATCGACACCACCGCCCATCGGGGGGCGCTCGCAGCCGGCGGTCGCACAATCGCGGTGCTCGGCTGCGGCATTGATCGCCCGTATCCTTCCGAAAACCGGTCTCTCTTCAGCGATATTCCGGCCAGCGGTTGCCTGATCACTGAATTTCCGGTCGGCACCCCGCCGGTGAAAGAGAACTTTCCGCGCCGCAACCGGATCATCAGCGGGATGGCGCTGGGAGTCCTGATCGTCGAGGCGGCGGAAGGCAGCGGCTCGCTTATTACCGCCGACTATGCCCTTGACCAGAACAAGGAAGTATTCGCCATTCCCGGCCCCATCAGTTCCGCCAATGCAAAGGGGACCAATCAGCTCATTCAGAAGGGAGCCAAACTGGTCGGCCGGATCGAGGATATCCTGGAAGAGCTCGCCCCGAAACTGCGCGGAATGCTCAGGAATGCACCCTCTTTTTCGGGAGCATCACGGCCGGAACTTGAAATTACCCCGGAAGAAGGTGCAATATGTACTGTCCTGGGCGACGACCCGAAACAGGTTGACCTCATTGCGAGGGAGACCGGGGTGCCGCCTTCACGCCTCTCCGCCGTACTCCTCTCTCTTGAGATAAAAGGTGTTATCCGGCAACATGATGGCAAACGATTCACATTGGTTTAGGAGGATTTCAGCACGTGGCGCAGCGGCTTATTGATGTTTTACGACACCTGGCGAAGGAACTGATCGAAAAGGGATACGATTCGGAGGAGGCTCTGAAAAAGGTTGAGGTCATCGATATCGACTTCTCTACCGTTCGCGAAGAGCTCCATATGCTCGAGATCAATAAATATATCGACGAATCGGAACTGGACACGATCAGGGCGCTTTTGGCATATATATTAATGAAAGACACCGACCTTGAAAACGAAGACATTTACGCCTACACCTTTGGCAAAGGCCGGCAGATCATCTGGAACTAGCGAAGGGAGTCAATCTATGAGTTCACTCGTGATCGTCGAATCACCGGCCAAGGCGAAAACCATCTCGAAAATTCTCGGCAAGGATTTTCTGGTCAAGGCATCGGTCGGTCATGTAAAAGACCTTCCCGAAAAAGACCTCGGTGTTGATGTCGAAAGGAATTTTGCGCCGACGTATATCGTCATTCCGGGAAAAGAGCAGGTCATCAAGGATCTCAAGCGGGAGGCCAAAAAGGCTGAGCGCATCTTTCTCGCAACCGACCCTGACCGCGAAGGCGAAGCAATCGCCTATCATATTGCGGAAGAAATCCGTCAGCCGAAGAAAAACAATATTTTCCGCGTGGCATTTCACGAAATCACCGCAAAGTCGGTCAAGGAGGCGATTGATCATCCTGGTGCGGTAGACACCGACAAGGTCGATGCGCAGCAGGCCCGGCGTATACTCGACCGCCTCGTCGGCTACAAACTGAGCCCGTTTCTCTGGAAAAAAGTCCGCCGCGGACTGAGTGCGGGACGCGTGCAGTCGGTTGCCGTGCGCCTTGTGGTGGATCGCGAGCGCGAGATCGAGGCATTCAACAAGGAAGAATACTGGACCATTGAGACTTCGGTGCAGCAGCTCGATGCCGCTGCCCAGCCTTTTGCGGCACGCCTGTACCGGTACAACGACCGGCTCGTGGTCGATCGTGATGCGGACGAAGGCAAGCGTTTCCTGATTACCAATGCCGATGATGCTGCAAAGATTGTAGCCGATATCGCTTCGAAAGAATTTTATGTCGCGGATATCGACAAGAAACTCAGGAAACGATCGCCCTATCCACCCTTCATCACCAGCACCCTGCAGCAGGAAGCGGCCCGCAAGCTCCGTTTTGCTGCCAAGAAGACGATGATGGTTGCCCAGCAGCTCTACGAGGGCGTCGAGCTCGGCGCTGAAGGTGCGGTCGGGCTCATCACCTATATGCGAACCGATTCCTTCCGCATTGCGCCTGAGGCTCAGGAGTGGGCTCGCGAACTGATAGCCGCAAAGTTCGGCAAGGACTATCTGCCTGACAAGCCTCCGATCTACAAGAGCCGGGGCAACGCGCAGGAAGCGCACGAGGCGATCCGGCCGACCTATCCGGACAAGTCGCCCGATGCCATCAAGAAGTTTCTGACGAAAGACCAGTTCAGCCTGTACCAGCTCATCTGGAACCGCTTTATCGCGAGCCAGATGGCACCGGCGCAGCTTGAGCATACAACATACAGCATCGGTCTGAAAGATGCCGGGAAACCGGTTGCCGGCGCCGAGCTTCGTGCAACCGGCATGGTCATCCGCTTCACCGGCTTCATGGCCCTCTATATCGAATCCCGGGACGATATCGAAGAAGAAGAAGGCGGTCTTCTGCCGCCGGTCAAGGAGCAGGAATCTCTGCGCCACACCGATATTGTTCCGTCCCAGCATTTTACCCAGCCCCCGCCGCGCTATACGGAAGCAACGCTGGTCAAGACACTCGAAGAAAAAGGGATCGGCAGACCGAGCACCTATGCATCGATCCTCTCGGTCATCCAGGACCGCAAATATGTCCAGAAAATCGAGAACCGATTCTCACCAACGGAACTCGGCGTCGTGGTCAACGATCTTCTGGTCGACAAGTTCCCGGAACTGATCGACTACAGCTTCACCGCGACCATGGAAAACGAGCTTGATGAGATTGAGACCGCGAAGATGAAGTGGACGCGTGTTGTAAAAGATTTTTATACGCCGTTCAACAAGGACCTCATCGAAGCATCGAAAGATACAACCAAGGTAAAACCGGAAGATATTCCGACGGATGAAACGTGCGACAAGTGCGGCAGCCCGATGGTCATCAAGTGGGGACGCCACGGACGGTTCATGGCATGCTCCGGGTACCCGAAATGCAAAAGCACCCGACCGCTCGAAGGCGAAGGCGGCCAGCCGCAAACCGAACCGGAAATGACCGATGAAACGTGCGACAAGTGCGGCAGCCCGATGGTCATCAAACGCGGCCGTTTCGGCAAGTTCATGGCCTGTTCCCGGTATCCGGAGTGCAAGAATACTAAACCGGTTCCCACCGGCGTGAAGTGCCCGACTGACGGTGGGGATCTCGTTGAGAGAAAATCAAAACGCGGCAAGGCGTTCTGGAGCTGCAGCAACTACCCGAACTGCACCTATGCCACCTGGTACAAGCCGCTTCCGCAGCCGTGTCCGCAGTGCAAGGCCCCGTTCATCGTCGAAAAGTGGCTGAAAGGCGGCCAGAAGTTCCATGCGTGCCTGAACAAGGAATGCGGCTACAAACAGGAAGTTTCGGGAGAAACGATACAAGACAGTAATGAGTGATGGGTGATGAGTAGTCAGAAAACAGCTCCACTCCTCTCTTGTTCGGATTCTGTTGCTCTGGTTGCTGTTTTGTGGTTTTCTTGTTTTTACTCATTACGCATCACTGATCACGCATCACTGGCTTTATGATTATCCTCTCCATTGCCGGAGAAAAAAGCGGCATCGGCAAAACAACCCTCGGCGCAGGATTGGTCGGCTATCTGTCCGGACGCATGGCGGCAGATGCCAAGAAACTGTCTTTTCTCGCACCGCCCAAAACAGTCGGGGTAATCAAATACACCAGAACCGCCTTCCATGCATCCCTGACAGACGCACCCCACCTGATCGATCAGCCGGAGAAGGATACTGCCCGCTACCATGGCGCGGGTGCCACACAGGTACTCTGGGTGCAGTCTCCCCGGGAAGATCTCCCGGAGCTGATCTCCCATGCCATGAAACAGCTTGACGGATGTGATGTCGTGATCGTTGAAGGCAACAGTCCGATTGAGTTTCTCCGGCCCGATGCGGTAATATGTATCGTCGGTTCCAGCGCCGTTCCGGTCAAGCAATCTGCCGGCAAAGCCTTGCAGCAAGCCGATTTGATCGCCGTTGCTCCCGGAGGATCGTTTCCTGACAATGCGCGGGGGGTTCCTGTTGTGTTCCTGCCCGATCTGCTTCACCAAACTGATTCCGGTGCCCTGCACCTTCTGGTACAACGCATGGATGATATCCTGATCAAAAAGAAAATTGCAGCCCTTCTGACGGAACGTGCCGATAACGGCAGGATCTCATGTACTGCCGCCCGTTCAATCGCCGAAGAGCTCGGTATCGGGTACGCAATGATCGGCGCGACCGCCGATGAACTCGGCATCAAAGTCAAACACTGCGAGCTTGGCTGTTTCTGATGGGAACGCTCTTTTTTGAATTTGCCCTGACCTGTTATTTTGCCGCAACCATTATCGGCATCATCGACCTGTTCCGCGGACAAAAAGAACCGTCACCAATCGTCGTCTGGATCACCGCTGCAGGCTTCATGCTGCACCTTGCCGCCATAATCATCCGCTATGCGGTTGCCGGCCAGATCCCGATAACCAGCATGCATGAATCAGCATCATTCTTTGCCTGGTGTACGGCGCTGATTTATCTGGTCCTGCATTTCCGGTATCGTATCGGCATTCTCGGGTCATTCATCATCCCGCTCATTTTCCTGATCATGCTGGCATCCGCAATGCTGCCGCGCGTGATCAAACCGTTGACGCCCGCGCTCCAGAGCTCATGGCTGCTGTTTCACACCACCTTTGCGTTTCTCGGGTTTGCGGCATTTACCGTTGCGTTCGGCGTCGGCGTCATGTATCTCATCCAGGAGCATCACCTGAAAGCGAAACGGCTGACGGGACTCTTCCAGCGGCTGCCCGATATTCAGGTGCTCGATGAAATAAGTTACCGCCTCATCACCTTCGGCTTTCCGCTTCTGACCCTCGCCATCATCACTGGCGCGCTCTGGGCGCAGGATGCGTGGGGCACTTACTGGCGGTGGGATCCGAAGGAAACGTGGTCGCTGATCACCTGGATCATCTATGCCATGGTGCTGCATATCAGGCTGGTCGTGGGCTGGCGCGGCAGACGCGCCGCGCTGCTCTGCATTGTCGGATTTCTGGCGGTGCTGTTTACGTTTTTCGGTGTCAACTTTCTGCTCAAGAGTGTGCATAGTTTCTGATGGGTATTCTCGTTGTCGGACTGAACCATAAAACCGCGAGCGTCGATATCCGGGAACGCCTCGCCTTTAACGGCCCAAAGCTGGAAGAAGGCCTGCGCGGGCTTCACGCGCTGCCGGACGTGCATGAAGCCGCCCTGCTCTCAACCTGCAACCGGGTCGAAATTTATGCGTCTGTGCGTGCTGCCGACTCAGCAGCGGATCAGATCAAGGAGTATCTTGCCGCATTCCATGGCGCTCCCCGTGCGGAGTTCGAAGCGTCGCTCTACTGTCATGTCGATGCGGATGCCATACGCCATGTTTTCCGCGTTGCTGCCAGCCTCGACTCCATGGTCGTCGGCGAACCGCAGATTCTCGGTCAGCTGAAAGACACCTTCGATTATGCGCTCACCCGGAAAACAACCGGCATCATTCTGAACCGTCTCATGAAAAAGGCGATCTCCACGGCAAAGCGCGTCCGCAATGAAACCCATATTGCGGAAAACGCGGTGTCGATCAGTTTTGCAGCCGTTGAACTCGCCCGGAAGATATTCACCGAACTCTCGACCAAGGCGGTCATGCTGCTCGGCGCAGGGGAGATGGCAGAGTTGGCAGCGCGTCATCTGGTCACCAACGGCGTGCAGAATATCCGCATCGCCAACCGCACCTATGAACGCTGCTGCGAGCTCGCTGAAGAGTTCTGCGGCATGCCGGTCCGGTTTGACGACTATCTCTCCCAGATGGTCAATGTCGATATCCTCATCTGTTCCACCGGAGCGCCGACCTACGTGCTTTTGAAAGACCAGATGCAGAAGATCATGCGCGAACGGCGCAACAGGCCGGTTTTCATCATCGATATTTCGGTGCCGCGCAATATTGATCCCGCGATCAACGACCTCGACAATGTCTACCTGTACCACGTGGACGATCTGCAGCAGGTGGTTGACACCAACAAACAGGAGCGGCAGAAAGAAGCGGCAAAGGCTGAAGAAATCATCCATGAGGAAGTCGGAAAGTTCGAGCGCTGGCTTGCATCGCTCGACTCCGTACCGCTCATCGTCGCTCTCCGCGACAAGGCGACCGGCATCAAGCAGGATGAGCTTGAAAAGTTCGTGGCAAAACACCCGGGGCTGGATCAGCAGACCATTGCCGAGATCGACTATCTGCTGAGCGCCGTTGTCAATAAAATGCTCCACTACCCGACGGTAGCCCTGAAAGAGACAAACGGAGATCGCGATGCGGTTCTCTCTGTCGTAAAAAAAATCTATGGACTGAATGGTGATGACGACGAGTAACCGTATCATAATCGGCACGCGCGGCAGCAAGCTTGCGCTCTGGCAGGCGGAATGGGTAAAGGCATCGCTCCGTGCCCTCCACCCCGGCCTCAGCGTCGAGCTGAACATAATCAGGACAACCGGAGATAAAATTCTCGACGTCCCGCTCGCACAGGTAGGCGGCAAAGGATTGTTTGTCAAGGAGATCGAAGAAGCACTGCTGGCCGGTGAGGCCGATATCGCCGTGCACAGCATGAAGGATGTTCCGACCGAATTTCCGGATGGACTCCATCTTCCGGTCATTTGCGAACGAGAAGATCCTCGCGATGCTTTTATTGCCCCGTTGCGCAATGGTATTCCGGTTGTGGCATCCTTTCGGGATCTGCCGCACGGCGCAACCGTCGGGACAAGCAGTCTTCGCCGCGCATGTCAGCTGTTAAACCTGCGTCCTGACCTGAAGATCGTGCAGCTGCGAGGAAACCTCGACACGCGGCTGCGCAAGCTCGACGAAGGACAATTTGATGCCATTATTCTTGCTGCAGCGGGAGTCAAGCGGCTGGGATGGCATGACCGTATTACCGAAATCCTTGCGCCGGATATCAGCCTGCCAGCCATCGGGCAGGGAGCGGTCGGCATCGAATGCCGCAAAGATGATGCTGATACGAATGCGCTCATCGCACCACTGAATCATCCGGCCACTGCTACCTGCGTTCGTGCCGAACGCGCACTGCTGAAACGGCTCGAAGGCGGCTGTCAGGTCCCGATTGCCGGATATGCAACCATGCAGGATACCCACATTACCGTGAGCGGACTCGTCGGCAGTATCAATGGCACGATACTGGTGCGGGATATCATGACCGGAAGCCCGGCAGATCCTGAAGCGCTGGGCACTGCTTTGGCCGAGAGGCTGCTGCGCAACGGCGCGGACAGCATTCTCTGCGAAGTATACGGAAGAACACCGAAAGGAACGTCATAACCATGGATCGCGGCATCGTCTATCTTATCGGCGCAGGCCCCGGCGACATCGGGCTTTTTACCATCAAAGGCATTCGCTGTCTCCAGAAAGCGGATGCGGTGGTATACGACTTTCACCTCAACTCGCAGATTCTAACCTACATAAAGCACGATGCGGAATTCATCTATGCCGGCAAACGCGGCGGCCACCATGCGATGACGCAGGACCAGATCAATCAGGCGCTTGTGGATCAGGCCAAACAGGGAAAAATCGTCTGCCGGTTGAAAGGCGGCGATCCGTTTGTGTTCGGCAGGGGCGGCGAAGAGGCTGAAGTGCTCGCCGCCGAAGGCATACCGTTTGAGATCATTCCCGGTGTAAGCTCTTCCATCGCAGCACCGGCCTACGCCGGAATCCCGCTCACCCACCGGAAGTACTCCTCGTCGTTTGCGGTTATCACCGGCAACGAGGATGCCACAAAGTCGGACAGCACCATGAACTGGGATGCGATTGCAAAGAGTTTCGATACCCTGGTTTTTCTCATGGGAGTAAAAAATCTGCATGGTATAACGGCCCAGTTGATCAAACACGGCAAAAACCCTGAAACACCTGCTGCACTGGTGCGCTGGGGAACCCGGCCTGACCAGAAAACCATTGTCGGCACGGTCGGTACCATTGCGGATCTCGCAACTGAACAGGGCATCAAACCTCCTGCGGTCATGGTTGTCGGCGATGTCGTGAAACTTCGGCCCGTCCTGTCTTGGTATGAGAAAAAACCGCTCTTCGGTCAGCGCATCCTGATTACGCGGGAATATACGGATGAGTACGGTGTATTGGAAGATCTCGGCGCCGAGCTGTTCGAGTTTCCGACTGTTGAGATTGTGCCGCCTGCTGATTACGCCGAACTTGATGCAGCGATTGAACAGATCGAGTCTTATAACTGGCTGGTCTTTACCAGCGCCAACGGATTCAACTATTTTCTTGAGCGTTTCATGACGCTCGGCCGCGATATCCGCGACCTGAAGGGCATCCGTATCTGCGCCATCGGCCCCAAAACTGCCAAGGCGATTCAGTCATTTGCGCTGAAGGTCGATCTTGTTCCTGAGGAGTTTCATGCCGAAGGACTCTGCGAAGCATTTCTCGAAGGCAAAAAGAGTCTGTCCGGCATGCGCATTCTCCTGCCGCGCGCCGGAGTTGCCCGTGAGCTTTTCCCCGACAAAGTCCGCTCTCTTGGCGGGGTGATCGATACGCCGGAGACCTATCGGGGCGTGAAATCGGAGAAACATGGCAAACGTCTGAAACGGTTTCTCAAAGAAGGCCGTATTACGGTTGCAACCTTTACCAGCGCAATGACCTTCAACAATTTCATGGAGATCATGGGCGACGAAGCGCATGATGTGCTGAAGGATGTGAAGATCGCTGCAATCGGTCCGGTTACGGCGCGAGCCATTGAAAAAGCCGGTCTTGAGGTTGCCATCATGCCGGACAAGGCTACCATCGGCGACATGGTTATTGCGATTGTCGAGGAAGTGGCTCAACAGTAGCTGCATTTTTTCACATCCCGGACACTGACCGCCTGAAACTGGCTTGTATGAATATTGCGCCCGGCTTTGATGAAGACGGGCGCATTTGTTTCTGCAGTAACAAATACTTCCAGTTGCTCAAACACTGGTGCGCTTGACTGTTCTTTTTTGCTGCCGGTATCCTTCTCCATAATGGGTGTGTGTTGCAGGCTGTGAACTCGACAGTGAATGACCACATCGCCTGCTTCGATTTACACATCCATATGAGAATGTCTCTAGCTGAAAAAATCGCATTTTTACTCGTGGGAAAATCAGCCGTTCGTATAATTACAAGTTATGAATGGAAAGGAGCAAGAAAAATAGCATGAGCAGACTTGACTATAAGATAGATTTATTCAAACCAGGCGATGCTGCCGGTGTAGCACGGCTCTTCAGAGAGGAGTATGGGGATGGGTATCCAGTCAAGATAGTCTACAACCCCGAGCAGCTTGTCGCCGCTTTTGAGAACAACGAATATATTCCAGTCGTTGCAAGGACACCGGACAACAGAATCGTGGGCTTCTCATCTTTATATCGGTCAGCGCCCCATAAAGGGGTTTACGAAACAGGCCTATTCCTGGTTTCGCCTGACTTCCGAAACACGCCTATTTTTGGCATGTTTTGCAAGTACGCCGTAAAAACTGCGCCCACAATCCCCGGATTAGATGTGCTCTTTATTGAAAACGTTTGCAACCATACGCTTTCGCAAAGAGCAGGGATTTTGTTTAAGCATATAGAAATGGCAATTGAAATCGACCTTATGCCTGCCGAGGCTTACGCAAGCAATAATGCTGTCCTCGGACGGGTATCAACGGTCAATATGTTCAGGACTTTTGTTCATAGACCTTACGACGTTTATGTGCCTGAAATCTATGAAGAGCCTGTCCGCTATATCTATGACGGGTTTGACGACAGCCGCGCGTTGATCCCGTCAAAGGCAGGCATCCCTTCAGGCGGACCGACCGAAATAACCACCCAGGTGTTTGACTTTGCACAATTAGCGCGAACGACTGTGAATGAGATCGGTATGGACTTTGATACGGTATTCGATGCGGAGCAAAAGCGCATAGCAGACAAGGATTGCTCAGTCATCCAGGTGTGGCTGAAATTGTCATGGCCATGGATCGGGGCTGTCGTAAATATTCTCAGGGATAGAGGCTTTTTTCTGGGCGGTATCCTCCCCCGCTGGTTTGGAAACGATGGTTTTCTTATGCAAAAAGTGCTTCAGCGGCCAAACTGGGAGGGGATTAATCTCTATACCGACCGAGCAAAACAGATACTGTGCTTCATAAAAGATGACTGGGTAAGGACGCAAAGAGTAGACTCTTGACGAATGCTGAAAAAAGTGGACCCCAAAGTCTCCGGTAAAATACGAGACGGAGGTGGAACATGGAGAAAATGGAAGGTATGCATGGCTCAAACAATTGAGGATCGCCGCATGGGGCCGTTATTCGGGCTGGTTCAGGAGCTTGCCCAAAATACCGGTGCGGCGGCATTCCCCTCAAAGACGCGCCCGGTGGCTGCAATCATGGGGCTTATCCCTCGCGAGGCCGTGTCGCGGCGTGTTGCTGAATTGCAGGCAATGTCCATCGATGAGTATATCTCTCGGGTTGTTGCGCCAGCTGACAGCCCTAAACGGCCTTCGGCGCGCTCCCTCGTCAGCGGAATCGCGCGGACATCTGGCCGCGCGATCGAACGCGGACCGCTTTACGCCGATGAAATCGACCTTTCGACTCCTTCCGGAAACCGCCGCCGGGTTGGCATCATAGCCCAGGAACGGACCGTGAACAAGGGGGTCTGGCAGCCCGAACACCACCGAGAAGCAGCGCGTATTTGCCGGGAGTTCGCCGCCGCGAGGATCCCTATTGTAACGTTGATCGACACCCCCGGCGCCGACGCACTCGCTGATGCCAACTGCGACAATCAGGCTCATAGCATCTCACGCCTCATCGCCAAAATGGCTTATGTCGATGTGCCTGTGATCGCGGTGGTGGTCGGCTACGGCTATTCGGGCGGCGCCATTCCCCTTGCCACGGCAAACGTACTCTTGAGTCTGCCCGATGGCCTCTTCAATACAATCCAGCCGCGGGGACTTGCCAGTATCGCGCGCAGGCAGGGCCTCTCATGGCAGGAGTGCGCCCGTATTGTCGGCGTTTCCCCGTATGAGCTCTGCCATTACGGCTATCTCGACGGCGTTATCGACTATGGCGTCGATAGCCCATCCCACAATCTGGCCTATGCCATCACCACAGCAATTGCAGCGGTCGAAGAGTCGGCCGCCTATTATGTTGATGAGTATCCGGAGATATCCGAGCAGTATGCACGCGACATCCTGCGCTACCTGAACCCTTCGGCGGCGGCACGGAAAGTTGCCGAGCTTTCGCAATTTTCAGTGCCTGCCAATCATACCGAGTACCCCGGTATATTCGGCATCGCGCTGAGGCTAACGCGGCATCTCAACATGCGGCGCCGGCTGCTCTTTACGACAGGCCGGGAATACGCGCCTGTTTCTCAGGTGCAGCGCCGTGCCGCGTCAGCCGGCAGAGAAGAGGAACATGTGGGCAATTCCCTGTTCCGCAAATGGTGCGAAACACCCTTGGCAGTCCGTTATGAGCCCGAACTTGCCGCGGCATGGAACTCGTTTCTGTCGCGCCGGCGGAGCCTGGGCGAACAGCACACTCTAGCGCCCCCCATATATGGAGGTCGACAGGAAAATTACGTGCGGTCCTTGGAGCGCCTGTCGCTGACCCTGGGGTTCTACCTTTATAACTTATGGAAGCAGGATGCTCCCAGGAATTTTCGCACGCTTCTTGACTGGCTCGGCGGCCAGTCTCCCAACCGCGGCGAGCCCATGGCCGACGCGACTGTGCTGGATATCATTCTTTATCTTCCCGTTTATAATGACCTTTTCGATCTGATTCATAACATGCTGCTCTTGGACGCCCTTTATCAGGGTGTCATCGGTCATCTGCCCAAGCTCGCGCGGGCAGCGCTCACCAGCAGTACTATCCAGGAAGCCGACATGGCTGAAGTGCTCGCTTCAGCCCTCGAAGATGCGGCGCTCCGGCTGCCCGGTCAGGAGATTGAGCAGGTCAAGGCCCGGTTTCTGGCATGGTTCCGTCAGTTGCGCTCCGTCTATTGGCGCAAACCCTGGCTTCGGCGAGTTCAGGAATGGAAAGCCCAGGCCCATCCTCACTTGGCGCCTCCGTTGTTCACGATCGTGACCTATGTCTTCACGGTGCTTTTTCCGGAGTATGCCGCTGCCTGCGCGGGAGTGCGCCAGTATAGCGGAGAACTCAATCTGCGCAACATCGGCATGCGAGATTTCTGGAACCGTCTCGGGCTCGCCTTTCAAGACCTCCTCATTCTTGAAGTCCTGGCTGACATCAAGAGACACACACCTGTCACCGCCTCAATGATTATCGGCGAATTTTTCCGCGAGTCCACGCCCACCGATTCGGATCTTCGTACCCTCGATCCAGCCCATTTCCCCGGCTTGCGGCAGTCGATTGAGCAGGCCTTGGAGCAGGGGATTGTTCCGTGCGGCGTCATCACCTGCATTGCCACGCTCAAGGAGAGCGGCCACAGGGTTGGGGTGGTTATTTCCAACAGCGAGTTTCAAGCCGGCGCCCTCGATATGGCCGGAGCTGAAAAGATTTGCCGGCTGCTGGTGCGCTGCGCCCGGGAAGGCTTGCCAATACTCTGCTTTATTTCTTCCGGGGGCATGCAGACAAAGGAAGGGGCTGGTGCTTTGTTTTCCATGGCCGTCATCAATGACCGATTGACTCATTTTATTCGGGATTGTGAGCTGCCGGTGGTATGCTTCGGCTTCGGCGATTGCACCGGCGGGGCTCAGGCAAGCCTTGTCACACATCCACTGGTCCAGACCTATTATTTTTCCGGCACCAACATGCCTTTTGCCGGACAGGCTGTGGTGCCGGAGCACATGCCGCTGAACGCGAGCCTGTCGAACTATCTCTCTCGAATCCCCGGCGCCATGCGGGGATTGGTGCGGCATCCCTTCGTACCAGACCTTGACCAGCGGCTGCAGGCCATTGACCCAGAAATTCCCGTGGCGGCGCTGTCTGTGACGGAGGTAATTGAGCGGGCTATCCGGTGGGAGATCTTACCGGCGGTGAAGCCACCAGAGGAGGAGGCGCCAGAGCAGGAGTCCTCGCTGTGCCGTCCCTTCCGTCGGGTACTTATCCATGCCCGGGGCTGCACCTGTACCCGGCTCGTGGAGCGCGCCCAGTCGCGAGGGCTGGAGGTTGTGCTGGTGCAGTCCGATGCGGATATCCGGTCTGTGGCGGCGTCGATGCTGCGCCCCTCTGACCGGCTGGTCTGCCTGGGCGGAAGCACGCCTGCGGATAGTTATCTGAATGGCATGAGCGTGATCCGTATCGCCATGCGTGAACACGCCGAAGCCATTCATCCGGGGGTGGGCTTCCTGTCGGAAACCCCCGAATTCGCGGCGGCGGTGCGGCGCCATGGGCTGGTCTTCATCGGGCCCCGTTCGGCAACCATAGCCCGCATGGGGAATAAATCAAATGCCATCGCGACGGCCCGGGAATTGGGGATTCCGGTGGTGCCCGGCAGCTTCGGCGTGGTGACCGATGCCGCCGCGGCGGTGCAGATTGCCGAAGAGATCGGTTATCCGGTCCTCCTGAAAGCAGTTTTCGGCGGCGGTGGGCGCGGAATTGGTACGGCGCACAACCAGGAGGAGCTGAGAAGCCGCTTCGCCCTGCTGTCTGCCGAGGCGTTGAGTGCCTTTGGGAACGGCGACCTTTATCTGGAGCGATATATCACCAGCATGCGGCATATCGAGGTACAGCTCATACGGGATCACGGCGGCTGCACCAAAGTGCTCGGTCTTAGGGATTGCAGCGTGCAGCGTAATCGGCAGAAGGTTGTCGAGGAATCGGGTTCGACCATGGTGCCACGGGAGCTCCAGGAGGCGGCCCTTCGTCACGCCGCCCTGATCGCCGACAGGATCGATTATCTCGGCGCGGGGACGGTGGAGTTCATCTACGATCTCGAGTCCCGACAACTCTACTTTATGGAGATGAACACCCGGCTCCAGATTGAGCATTTGGTGACCGAACTGTCCAGTGGAACGGCGATAGTCGATGCCCAGTATGAAATCGCCAGCGGCTCGGATATATCCGATGTATCCTGCGCACGACAGGGTTACGCCATGGAGGTGCGCATTAATGCCGATCATGTAGAGCTGGGGGCCGACGGCGTTCCGACCTGGTCTCCGAATTCCGGCACCGTTACAGAGTGCGAGCTGCCACCCTGTGAGCATATCACCGTGTTGAGCTCTATTCGCAGCGGCTCGTTGGTTCCACCCTATTATGACAGCATGATCGTCCAAATCATCGCGCAAGGTGGAGATCGGACGGAATGCATCACGCGCCTTGCCGGGTATTTGAACGCTGTCCGCATCTGCGGCGTTTATACCAATCTCAGCCTTCTGAAAGCGATACTTGGTGATCAGGTTTTTCGTGGAGGGGAGTATGATACGAGGTACCTGGAAGGGCTTTTCCGGCGCATTGATGTGCCCCGGCTTATTGCCGAGGGTGAGCGCGAAGCTGCTTTAACGGAACGGCGGTTCAACCACCGGATGGTGGAGATTGAAGACAGCACAGAGCTCCGTGTGCTGGCGCCCCGTGGCGGCGTTTTTTACCACGCCGCTTCGCCCGGCGACCCGCCGCTGGTGAAGGAGGGTGATAGGATCACCAGAGACAAGGCATTCGGGCTCCTGGAGGTAATGAAGACCTTCTCCGAGTTGAACCTTGCGTCCTACAACAACGATAATGAGGAGATGTACAACGCAGATGAGTATCAAGTAACCCGTGTAAGCGCCGCTAACGGACAGCTTGTCAATCGCGGCGATCTGTTGTTGATCGTGAACCCGTTGCCATAGCCTCATTCGCAGTTTTTTGGCAGGATACTGTTTAGCAGGCTGCTGAAAAACTCGTCTTTTTACGCACATCTGGCTCAAGTGAGCTGACCGCAGTAACAAATACTTCCAGTTGCTCAAACACTGCTACGCTTGACTGTTCGTTTTTGCCGCCGGTATCCTTCTTCATGATTGGTGTTTTTTGTAGACTGTAAACTCAGCATCGAAAGGCCATACCGCGTGACTCAATGTATTCCTCTTTATGGGGATACCTCTAAGCAAAAAAGGAGAATGACATGGTTACCGTCGACGAGCTGAAAGGATTAATGCTGGAGATCGGAATCGAAGAGAAAATAGTAAACGCGCTGGACCCGGACAAAGCGATTGCTTTGCAGGGAATTGATTCTGTGGACTGCCCTGCTTTTGCAGCTGCGCTGGAGTCGCGTTTCGGGGTAAAGATATCCGACGCGGCAGCATTAAAGCTGAAAACACTGAACGATTACGAAAAATTCATGAACGGGAAATAATGAGCCTCGACAGAAATGAGGCCCTGAAGCGTCTGGCCCGTGAACAGTGGGCACCTTCTGAAGAGGAGGTTTTTACGGTAGATTATTTCAGGCCGTCAGACGCTCCCGGTGTGGCACGTCTCTTCTATACCATATACGGTGAAGGGTACCCTGTTGACACGTATTACATACCTGAACGCCTTATAGAAGAGAACCGGCGAGGAGCCATTCGAAGCGTTGTCGCACGTACGTCCTCAGGAGATATCGTGTCTCATGTCGCCCTTTACCGCAGCTCTCCGCCCAATCCCAATCTTTATGAATACGGCGTCGGGCTTACGCTGCCCGCTTATCGCTCAACCATGGCATTCGCCCGCGCCAACCAGCTGCTGATCAAGCTGATTGGCCATGACGGAATTCATGGTTTCTATGGCGAGGCGGTATGCAACCACGTCATAACCCAGAAGCTTTCCCGACAGACCCGGGCGATCGAGACCGCTCTGCAACCTGCCCTGATGCCTCCGGACGCCTATGAAACAAAACAGAGCGCAACGGGACGCGTTGGATGCCTGGTCTTTTTCAGGGTGGTTCGCGATATACACAGGGCTCTGCATGTGCCTGATCGATACGAAAAAGAAATACGATTCATTCTGGACGGCCTGCACCTGAACAGGGAACTCATATCCCGAAAAACTGAACAAATGGACGGCTGCGGCGAGATCGACGTGAAGCGTTTCGACTTTGCAGGAGTCGCACGCTGCACGATTACCGCACCGGGAAAAGAAATAGAAGAAAAATTCGCTGGCGTTGAACGGCAGCTCCGTTCGGAAAATTACGCGCTGATACAGTTTTTCATTGACCTCGGCAAACCCTGGTCCTGCGATGTCGTGGAAAAGTTGCACAGCCACGGTTACTGTTTCGGGGGTTTGCTGCCGACCTGGTTCGGAGACGACGGTTTGCTGATGCAGAAGCATTTTGTGGATCCTGACTTCGACAGTCTGCAAATTTACTCCGAACGCGGACGAAGCATTGCAGCAATGGTGAGGCGCGACTGGGAGCAACGGGTTCTGCCTGAGGGGTGAAAGTGATACATGGCAATACTGCGCTTGAGCTGTTGGAGCGTAATGTGGATCAACGTCCCGACAAGACCGTCTATCTCAGCGGAGACAGGTCGCTCTCTTTCCGGGAACTGGATGAGCATGGCAAAAAACTTCGGTCGAATACTTCACGACAAAAAGGTAAATCCCGGAGATCGCGCCCTCATAGTTCTGCCCAATGACTTTGCGTTTCCTGTCGCTTATCTGGACTGTCTCCTGTCAGGCGTCGTTGCCGTCGCTGCCAACTCCGCTCTCAACAAATAAAAGCCCCTTGCACGAACCACACTGGCAAAAAAGCTCTATTTCGCATTGACCTCCCATACCGTCACTGCCTGAAACTGGCTTACATGAATATAGCGCTCGGCCTCAATGAAAACGAGCGCTGTCGTTTCCGCTGAGGCAAACGCCTTCATCTTCGGATGTTTTTTCAGAAAGATCTTCAGCAACTCGTCCCGTTTTTTGCCCTTGCGCACGGGTTTGGCCGCACCGATCAGGGTGATCGCTTCCGCCCCGAGAAGATCCTGCGTGGTATTGGTTCTGTTGTCCATGAGCAGGGCTACATGGGCCGACCTCATGAGATTCTTGTATTTGACCGTATTTCTCGGCGTTAGGAAAAGCGCCCCCTTCAGGTCAGGGGTGAGCGCAAAACTGACCAGCGATGTATACGGATACTGGTCAGCGGCTGTGGCAAGCACAGCAGACCGCTGGGTTTCGTTCAACGCGTATAACCGCTCAGGCAACGCTGCCCTGCCTGAAACCGGCAGAACCGGCAAGGCAAGACTGCTCTTCTTTTTGTCATACCCGGCAGTAAGTGCTTCCAGCGCCTCCGCAAAAAGCCGGCGGTTACGCTCGGACGACATGGCAGCCCGTTCAAGTGCATCGCCGGCCTCTGTCAGCCCGGCAGCATGGGCCTTTTTCGCCCAGGAACAATAGTTGGATGCATGTTCCGTCTCATGGGTCTGCCAATGGTCAAGAAGCGTCTTCAGCCTGTCTATTTCGTTCATCGTCTTCTCCGGTTTGGCGTAATTTTGTTCATGCAGGTGATCACCAGCTTAATGCTTATGAAACAGATAGTGCGAATGCAGATGACTGTGCTTCTGGCCGCCATGGAAATGCACATGTTCATGAACCAGATTCACCCTGAGCAGCAGATCACTGTCCGCAAGCACTTCGTCGGCCATGCCGATACGCTCGATGCGATGATCTTCCGAAAGCACCGCTACCCGCGCCTGAATCTCGCTCACCATGCCAAGATCGTGCGTTGCCAGAATAATCGTTTTGCCCGCCTCGCTCAGCGCAAGCATCAGTTCGAGGAGGAAGACCTGCGTCCGCGGATCGAGACCGTTGGTCGGCTCGTCAAACAGCAGCACATCCGGATTCATCGTCAGCACGCAGCCGAGAGATACGCGTTTTTTTTCGCCTCCGGAGAGCATGTGCGTCGGCCGGGTGCGAAGCTGCCCGATCTGAAGCATCTGCATGACTTCTTCAGCACGGCTGGCGGCACTCTCCTGATCGAGCCCAAGCTGCAGCGGACCGAATGTCAGCTCGTCATGAACCGTAGGGCAGAAGAGCTGCACATCGGCATCCTGAAATATGAAGCCGACACGACTGCGGAACACACGGCGAAAGGCATCATCCCTGAGCGACTGTTCGGAAAGTACAGTTCCATCAAAGACGACCTGTCCTTCGTCGGGATGAAGCAGACCCGCACACAGGTGAAGCAAGGTCGACTTGCCGCTGCCGTTTGAGCCGATAACCGCAAAGCGCTCACCCTTTTGGACGGAAAAAGAAACATCGACCAGCGCGGGTATTTTGCCGTAGTAGCGATAGGTGACGGAATCGAAAGAAAAAAGGTTCACCGCATCATTTTACACGAGAATCGCAGCCAAAACAAAGACAGCAAGCACGCAGGCACCGGCCCAATCGCTTTTGCGAAGACGCCCCGAACCGGCAAGCCGGATCTCGCCCGAAAAGCCCCGGCAGAGCATCGCCCGGTAGATATCATCCGCGCGCAGTTGGGTTTTGCGGAATATGATCGCCATGCGCCCCGTCGACCAGGCCCGGAAATCCGCATTCGTCATGCCGAGAACCAGCCGGACTTTCATGGCTCGATACATATCGAGAACTGTCTGCGCAAAGAGATAAATATATTTTCCGGTGAGCGTAAGGATCAGCAGCAGAAAATCGGGGATACGAAAGAGCTTGAGCGCACGGATAATTTCGGGGAAAGGCGTTACCGAAAGCATAAGGATCGAGAGCGACAGCGATGCAAAAACCCGCAGCACAAGCCTGAAACAGATCGTCAGACCCTCTGCCGTGATACCGATCTGCTGCGGAATCGTCATCGTCAGCACCGGAACAGGACCCTGCAGGGTTACCAGCGGAAGAATCATGGTGCCCGGAGAAAAGATATTGAGCATCGAGGGAGCGGAAAGCAGAACCCCGAAAAAAAAGGTCAACGGCAGGACCTTGCCGTAGACACGTCCAAGGCCGACGCGGGATCCAAACGTAAGAATCACGGTCATCGCCGCTATACCGGCAAGAGAGGGGACCGTGCTTTTGAAACTGATCGTCACCAACAGCAGCACCCAGAACAGCACTTTCACTCGGGCATCGAGCACCTGGAGCAGGCCAGCTCGGGAAGCAAGAGCCCATTGAATCATGATGTCCTGAAGGAGACCGGCAAAGACTGTCATGCCACGATCAACCAGCGAATGCGCCCTGCGGCGGCCATTGCCGCCGGATGGAGCGGGGGGATTTTCGAGCAGCAGGAACTGCGGGATACTATTTTTCATGCCGCCGGAAGATGCGGCCAAGCAGATAGATGGCCCCGGCTGCCAGAATGATCCCGAGCAATCCCGAAAAGATGTACCACCCCACTTGAGCCCCAAGAGATGCCCCGTCGCCGCCGGGATTGTAGTCCGGTATCGGCGCCTTCCAGAGATCAGCCAGTTTCTCAAGTCCTGCGGGAACAAAGCCGATCAGCTCTTTCAGTTTTTCGGAAGACCACTCGCCCCATGCATCCTCGGCATTGAACAGTTTCGGAAGAACCACGCCAAGCGGACTGAGCAGCGCCATGACAATCAGGCCGGCCCAGAGTTTCTTCTGAAAGGGCGCCATCTTATACCTCCCGAAAGGCATACACGAGACCCGGCTCATGCTTCACGAAATAGTTTACCAGCATTGCTGTTACAAAACCTTCGACGATGCCGAACAGCAGCAGATGCTCAGCGGCCATGACGGGAACCGCTACCGTAAGCGGATATGGCGCACACAGCGGCTGGCCGTGCGCATCCTGCGCAATCATGGGCTGAATGCCGAATTGAATCGCCGTAACCACAGCTGCAGCAGTGAGTCCGATATAGCCGGCCAGAAAAGCCGCTGCCAGAAACCGTTTCCCACCCCGGGCATTACCGGCGACCAGCCGAAACACTCCGTATGAGATAAATGGCATGACCACCGCCATGTTGAAACAGTTTGCGCCGATGGCGGTAATGCCTCCGTCGCCGAATACCACCGCCTGAATGATCAATACGATCGAGATAGTCAGCACGGCCGCCCAAGGACCGAGCAGCACCGCCACGACCGCTCCTCCCACTGCGTGGCCGGTCGTACCACCGGGGATGGGGATATTGAACATTTGGATGAGAAAGGAAAAGGCAGCGGCCATGGCCAGATAAGGGACATACCGGTGCGACAATGCCGACCGGACCCGTTTTACCGCTGTCGCCCAAAAAAACGCGGCAACACCGAAAAGCGGGAGATAAGTCTGCGGGCTGAGATAACCATCCGGAATATGCACAATCCCTCCTCAGAACCGGTAAGTAACGCCAAGCAGGTACGTGACGTCGGCAGACGGTTTCGTCAGACCGAATTTGACGCCTCCATCAATGCTCAGTTTGTCGGTAATCGCATAGACCAGTCCGCCGAGCGCATACGTCACCGGGGTATTGGAACCTTTGGTGGTATTCTCTTCAACAACAACGTCGGCCACGGCCTTCAGGCTTTTGATCACCTCGACTTCGGCAGCCACCGACGCATGCCAGATATTCTTTTCCTGACCGGTCTTGTTTTCGTTGCGGATATAGCCGAGATTCAGATGAAACGCCCACGGTTCCATCTCCTTGGTTACGATGCCGTACAGATGGTATGTGGTTCTGCCGGTGCCAAGACCCTTGCCGGAGTTGCCGGTCGGCAAGGTCACCCCCGGCTTGAGCGCAAAGCCCCAGCCATCCTTCTCATAAAAACGCCATTTCAGATCGAAGGAGAGGTCTCCGAATCCGACGGCGCGTGAGTCGAACTGACCGTCGAGATACGTGCGCGACCACTGATATGGAACTCCCACCACAATATCCAGACCATCGATCGGGCCATAGGTGAACGTTGCTGTCACTTGGCCGGTTCTCGTCTTCGAGCCGAAACCTTCTTCCGCCGGCTGCTTGTCGGTCGAATACTGGCTGCCGATCTCGATCTGGCCCTTCCCTTTTCCCTGCGTTGCCGCATCGTCCGTGATGAGCGGATGTCCTGCATAAGCCGAAGTCGCTGTCAACACAACCATTCCCAGAAAGAAAAGAATCCGTCTCACTGTTGCCTCCTGAAATTGCCAGCATAAAAAAACCACGGAGGCTCCTCACGATCTTCTGATCATAGGGAGCCTTCGTGGCCCGTTCCGGGTACTACCGTAGCAGATGCATCGGATATCTGTCAACAGCGAGGTCCCGTTTCTGCACGGAATCTTTGGCCCCTGCATCATGAACCCGTGGTACAATGGAACATCCATGATACCGGAGCACCTGTCATGAAAGCATTGGTTCAGCGCGTTTCCTGCGCATCAGTCACCGTCGGAAGCAGGCTTGTCGGCACAATAGGCACAGGCTTGCTCGTGCTGCTCGGCATCGAGAAAGGCGATACCGAAAAAGATGTTTCCTTCGTTGCAGCCAAATGCGCCAATCTGCGGATTTTCGAGGATGCAGAAGGCAGGATGAACCGTTCAGTCCGGGACATTCACGGAAGCATGCTTGTGGTCTCACAGTTTACCCTCTGCGCAGATTGCAGAACAGGCAACCGGCCGTCTTTCGACCGTGCCGAGCTCCCGGAGCGAGCCCGGCACCTGTATGAACAGTTCATCAGTGATATTGCACACAGCGACATTCCGGTCGCAACAGGAGAGTTCGGTGCCCGCATGCAGATTGACCTCGTCAACGACGGACCGGTCACCCTGCTGATCGAGTCGCCGAAATGACGGCCATGGAGACGCTTCTTCGATCATTTATCCACTTTGCCGGCAAACAGGCCGTTCTTCAGGACTGCTTCCTCGTCGGAGGAGCGGTTCGCGACATGTTTCTCGGCAGAGAGCTTTCCGATTATGATCTTCTGCTTCGCCGCGATGCACGCAAATACGCTGAAGCGTTTGCTGCTGAAACGGGAGGCAGGTGCATCGTACTTGATGAGCTGTACGGCACCATGCGGGTTACCCATGGCGGGCATTACCTTGACATTTGCCTGATGCAGGGCGCTGCTCTCGAAGACGATCTTGCAAACAGGGACTTTACGCTCAATGCGATGGCGTTGCCGCTGGGTGCCTTGCATGCCCCTGACCGGAACGAACAGATCATTGATCCTTGCGGTGGCCGGGACGATCTCGCGCAAAAACGCGTCCGCATGGTTTCCGCGGACAACCTCACCAAAGACCCCCTTCGCATGCTTCGCGCTTACCGTTTTGCACAGGAGCTCGGATTCATCATTGAGGGAAAAACGATCGAGACAATCAGACAGCATGGACCGATGATTGCTCATGTTGCCGTCGAGCGGATTACCGATGAATTGCGCCATGTTCTCCTGGCGGCAACCTCCTATCAAACCATACGGCTGATGGATCGCGACCGTCTTCTCGAGCAGATATTTCCTGATCTTATCACGGTCGGGAAAATACCGCGGCAGAAGCTCCTGCAATCGTTCGGCTACCTTGAACATATCCTGAACAACCCGCACCTCTATTTCCCGGGGCATGCCGAGGCGTTCAGTGCATATTTCCGGAAGCCGTCACGGCGCATGGCCATGAAACTTGCCGTGCTGTTTCCGTCGCTTGCCGCAGCCGAAGAGAACGCCAAGCGGCTTCGTTGCTCCCGTGCAGAAATCGACTATATCGCTGGCATGCGCCGCTATGCGGACCGGTTCTCCGATGCGATGGGAGCGGAAAAAGAAGAACGTCTGAAACTGGTGCATACGATCGGACCCGGCCTGTACGCACAGATCCTGTATCACATCTGCCAGGAATGCATCTGCCAGCTGGCAGACAGCCTTACGGTGTACTATTGCCGTGAGATGCTCGATCTCTATCATGGTGAATATCAGGAACGCGCGGCATTGCTTCCGCTGCTGACCGGAGACGAGCTGATGAAGGCGCTGTCACTTTCTCCCTCCCCACGGGTCGGGAAAATACTTGCCGAACTTGAACAGATGACGCTTGACGGCCGTATCAGCACAAAACGGGAAGCGCTGGCTGCTGCACAGATAGTAAACGCGCATTTCTGACTGACGATATTCTTCCGTAAGGAGTACATATGGAGCACTTTGACCGTGAACAGTTCCGTTTCTTTCTGAAAGACCGCATCCGCACCATGATCGACTTCTCCCAGACCGATCAGCATCAGGGCATCGCACCGCCACCGATCCAGAAACCCTATCATCCTGACGCGCGCATTATCACTCTGCCGCAGCTCTCCGAATGGCAAGCCATCCGCAGTGTCGACCTTCTGCACGCCATTGCACATCGAAGAAGCCGCCGCACCTATCATGAACAGGCTCTCACCCTTGAGGAGCTCGCCTTTCTGCTCTGGGCCACACAGGGCATACAACAGACGGCCGGCCACGGAACCGCGTTCCGCACGGTTCCATCTGCAGGATGCCGCCACGCGCTCGAGACGTATCTTTGCATCATGCACGTTTCCGGAGTGGAACAAGGGATTTACCGTTACCTGCCCGTAGAGCACGCACTGCTCGAAGTCTCGGTTGACAAAACCGTTTCGCACCGGATCGTCAACGCTACCTACCACCAGTCGTTTACCGGCACCGCGGCGGCTGCATTCGTCTGGGCTGCCGTCCCGTATCGCATGGAGTGGCGCTACGGCCTTGCTGCGCACAAGGTCATAGCATTGGATGCGGGGCATGTCTGCCAGAACCTCTACCTTGCCTGCGCAGCCATCGGGTGCGGTTGCTGCGCCGTTGCTGCATACGATCAGGAACGCATGGATGAACTGATCCAGGTGGACGGCAAAGACGAATTCACCGTCTATCTTGCATCGGTAGGAAAAGTCGACTAACCTGTTTTTCTATTTCTGCAACAGTTGTTTTTTCCCCTTTTTTGCGATAGAGTGAACACTATGCGGGGAATGCCCTTAAAGAGCGCAGGAGGCTTTGCATGAAAAGTATGGTCGCAACCCTTGGAATCATTGCTGCATCTTTCCTGTACGCTGGCATCGCGTTCGGTGATGCAGCGGTCGGCATCATCCTGGACGGGCAGAAAGGCAACTGCAGCATCAAAAAGAAGAATGGTGCGGTCATGAAATGCCGCTCCGGCATGCAGCTCGACATTGGAGATGAGGTGACCAGAACCCCGGACGTAAAGAGCATAAAAGTCCAGTGGTTCGCTCCCGCCCTGATACACGCGGTCGAAACGGGCAAGACATCGTTTCGCGTGACGGCTGCACCTCCACCTGACAAAAACGATATTGCGTCCGTGTCCCAGATAACCATCCCGTTCCTCAAAAAACTTCCCCTCTCGCTGCAGAGTGAGGCATCCTGCATACAGAATCCTCTGCCGACCCCAGGATACTCCGTCACCCTGCTGCCGCCGGAAAATACCGTATTTTCCTGGCCGGTCAGCGGAAAGACATTCATCATCGCCGATTCGAAGAAGTATCAGGTGGTGCGGGTTCCGCTCGCTGGCGAACGATCGTTGAGACTGACTCCGGAACGAATCGGCATGCAGCCGGGGCAGAAGTACTCGTGGTACATAGAGGGCGTTGATACTGATGAATTCTTTGATATCCGCCTCTTGGGGACAACGTACGTTTCGCTGGTCCGCGATGGGTTTGCGGTCATCGACAAGACTTCACGCGACCCCGAAGAACGAGCCGTGCGAAAAGCCGCCTACGTTCAACTGCTGAGCGACCTCTATCCAAAAGAAGTTGATCTCTACTGGCTGAGTGCTCAGCTCATCGAAAACGTCACGCATGACGCAGTATCGGGCCTGCGTCTGCGCTTTGCTCAGCATTTGCTCAGGACCGTGCAGTTTCAGTAAAGAGAATATCTCTTACGATGAGCAAGGACAAACAAGGGCGCTATCCGGGACAGCGCCCGGCCTGGACACAACGGTAGTGTTACAAATCTGCTACAATTTGGTCCCCAGCGGAAGGATAAGACGGCGTAAGTCGTTGAAAAGATTGGTAGTCCCAACGGGAGTCGAACCCGTGTTTTAGCCTTGAGAGGGCATTGACAAACAATCTAGAATAGAGCCGATAATCTTGTAAAACCTATTTTCTACCTTAAATTTCAATCAGTTTTAAAGTTGGCTCAAGCAAACTTGTTTCTTTATGGCTGACTTGGTTTGCTATGTTTTCGGATGATTTTATGACGTTTTTATGACAGTGCGACTTATCTATAAATAACTGTAACAATTAATATTTTCTCGTCAATAGCAAAGATAGCCAAATCGATCTCATCCTTGCTCTAAAGCCAAACATGAATTGCACAACTTTATTGCCAGAGTCACCTGGCTTCATATAATCCTTGCAACGACTCCAGCGAAGGTACGCCGATCACTTTCTCAAGTTGCGATTTGGCAACCGCCAGATTGAGCTTGGTCGAGATGAGCTGGTCGCGCGCATCAGCAAGCAGACTTTCCGCCTGAACAAGGGAAAGAATATCGGCCTTGCCGAGCCGGTATTCACCAAGCGCCTGGTTGTAGTTATGCTCTGCCTGCTTTAATTGCTCCACCGCAACCCCGAGTTTCCCCGCAGCAGTGAGCAGGTCTTCATGGGTCTTCTGCACATCCAGAAACAGCACCCGCTTCGTTTCATTGAGACTTTCGGCAGATGCCTCCGTAGATATTGCAGCAGCTTTCTGGCGGAAGAGTTTGCCAAGCTCAAAAACATTCCACTTCAGGGAGAGACCGATCACACGATCTTCCGGTATGAGCGTTGAACCGGGCGCCGCACCCCGCATTTTCGCATAGGAGGCTTCCGCCGAAATCGTCGGCCAGAAGGTGCTCAGTTCCAAATCGCGGTTGAACTCAGCCAGCTTGATCGCATTGGCCGCCTGTTTCATCTCGGGCTTCTGGAGCACAGCCTCCTGCATGATGTAACTCGAAAGCGACGGCACCGTCACATCCAGAGAGCCCTCAAGCGGTATTTCGCTGTCAAGCGGATTGCCGATCAGCGAACAGAGCTCGGCACGCGCTTTTCTGAGATCCCCTTCAGCAGTAATGACATTGAACTTCGCCTGCTCACGCCGCACAGACGACTGCAACGTATCGGACAGTTTCACCAGCCCATGCTTGTAGCGGCCCTGAGCAACTTCAAAGTCCTTCTGGGCATCCTTCTGCTGCAGTTTCTTCTGCATAACAGAATCCTTCCGGGCAAGCACTGTGTAAAACGCAACCTTGACGTTGAAATCCAGATTGATCAGCGTTTTGCGAAGCTCCTCGCTGTCATTGTCGTAATTCGTCAGCGCAATATCGCGGTTGGCCCCCCGTCTGCCTCCATCGAAAAGCGTATAACTGAATCCGATCTGGTACGTGCGGGATGTATAGTCAGGATAGATACTGGGGCTGTGACGGTTCTGCGACGCGGACGCATCGAGGCTCGGGAAATACGGGCCGAGCGATGCCGACGCAAGCGCCTCGGTTGCACGTTTCTTCAGCTCCGATGCCTTGTAAGCAGGAACCGTCTCCTTGGCCATCTGCAAGGCTTCATTGAGGCTGATCGCGTGGGAGCGAACGGGAACCGTTACCGCAATGCAAACCATCGCCACTATCGATAATGAGAGAATCAATCTGATACTTGCCATACTTTGTTAATACACCTTCTTCCTCAGTGGTAATCCCTTCTTTACCTCAGCGTCAGACTCTCGGTCGCATATTTGATAATAGGCGAGAGGAAGAACTCTATGATCTTTCTTCTGCCGGTCTTCACTTCCACCGATGCCGCCATGCCGGGAGCCAGCGCCACCAGCCTGCCGTCAGCAAGCACACTCGTTTTTTCCATCGCTACCTTGACCTTGTAGATCGGCCCCTTCTTCTCGTCTTCAAACGCATCGGGGCTGACCGATGTCACCACGCCCTTGATCGTCCCGTATTTCTGGAATGGAAAGGTGTCCAGCTTGATCTCGGCTTCCTGTCCTTCCTTGATAAAACCGATATCCTTGTTCTCGGCCATCGCTTCGATGATCAGCGGGGTGCCCTCCGGCACGATCGTCACGAGTGGCTGCGCGGGAGTTACCACACCGCCGACCGTATATGACTGCAGGCCATGCACGCTGCCGTTGACCGGGGAGGCGAGACGCTCCAGCTCGTAGCGTTTTTTCGCCTTGATCATCTCGCCTTCGAGT
>JAAYUK010000008.1 GCA_012517735.1 Nitrospiraceae bacterium | reverse complement strand
CTGCTGGCGAGGACATTCAAAAAATTTGTCCGAGACTTCCGGTTTTTTAGGCCGGCGTAGGTGGTTTCTGTAAATTTCGTGGAGTCTGTCCTCTATTAATATTTCTCATGGCTCATATTCATCGTTGACTTCGCCTCTGGTAAAACATAGAATAATTATCTTGAATAGCTAATATAAGGAGCAGGTAATGGAAGACCATCGCCTCAAAGCGTTTTGTCTTGTCGTGGAGCTGAAAAGTTTTTCGAAAGCAGCCGACGCGAAATGCATTACGCAGCCGGCGATGAGCCATCTGATCAGAAGCCTGGAAGAAGAGCTCCAGGTCAAGCTCATCAACCGCGACGGCAAGACGGTCTCTCTCACCCCGGCCGGAAGACTGGTATATCAGCAGGCCAAAGATATCCTGAATCTCTATAAAACCATCGATAACGAAATCGCACTGTTAAACAAGCATGTGCACGGCCAGCTGGTGATCGCGACGATTCCTACGCTGGCTCATCTGATGCTGCCGAAGGTCATCCACTCGTTTTCCCAGACGTTCCCGAATGTCGAATTTTCGATCATGCTCGGTACGAGCGATGAGTCGGTTCTTTCGATCTCGCAGGGGCTTTGCGACCTTTGCTTTTTTGAAGGATCGATTCCGCAGCTTCCGGCCCATGCCGAAAAGATCGCTGACGACGAAATGGTTCTGGTTGCGGCATCCACTCATCCGCTTGCCAGAAAGAAGAGTGTCACTGCCGACGATCTTCTGGAGTCGATGTTCATTATGCCGGAGAGCGGTTCAAGCATGCGCGATCTGACCGAAAAGTATCTGGCATCGCTCGGGGTCTCCCCGAACCGTCTGAGAATCAGCATGACGGTGAACGATCCTGCGCTTCGCATGGAGCTTGCTCAGGCTGGGCTCGGCATTGCATTCATTTCTTCGTGGTCGGCAATCCGGAGGCTCCAGGAGGGGTTGCTGGTGGTTTTGCGTTTCGGCAAAAAGCAATATTCGAGGGAGTATTTCATGGCAGCCCAGGACGGGACGCTGTCTCCGCTGGTCGAGGCCTTCATGAAACATGTCCGGCAATTGAGCCCGACCATCAAGGTGCCGACGTCTCAGGGATCGTTTCGGAAGCAGGCTCCTGCTCAGGGGCTTCCGCAATCTGGTGGCGCTGAATCCCTGTCTCTTCATAAAAAAGCTCAATAGCCTGGCTGATCGGTTCTTCCGGTCGACGGACCGTTGCGTCGAGCAGGTGAGTCAGCGGGAAAATCTCGGCATGCCGGTCGGGATAGACGATGCGCAGATACGGTCGTTTGAGAAAATAGGCGCGGCGTGGCTTTCCGTCGCGACCGATGTATGGTATGACGATGTATTCCGGCTGCTCCTCGAGGCCCAGCCGACGAACCACCTGCACAAGTGTCTCCATGAACTAAGACATTACCACAGAGTCGGGCTGACTGCAAGAACGCCTCATTACGCGTTCGATTGGTATTGAAAGGAGTCATCGTATGGAAATCGTCGTTTCATTTCCCGGAGGGAAAAAGGTCAATGCCGAATTCAACGGCATGGTGGTCAAGACCGACCAGCCCCTGAGGTATGGTGGCGAGGGAAGCGCGCCTTCGCCGTTTGAGTATTTTCTGGCATCCATCGGCACCTGCGCTGGCATCTTTGTGCTGAGTTTCTGCCAGGAACGGAAGATTTCCGCTGAAGGGATATCAATCGTGCAGAGAATGGAGTATGTGCCGAATGAAACGGGGAAACCGGTGCTCGACACGATTGCGCTCGATATCCATGTGCCTGCAACCTTCCCCGAAAAATATCGCAACGCGCTCGTGAAGGTTGCAGACCAGTGCGCGGTAAAGAAAACGATCATGCATCCCCCGAAATTCGCGGTGAAAACCGTGGTCGACCAGGAATAATCCCCGACCATCCTTTTATCCCAGAATTGTCACTATCCTCGGCACATACAGGATGTATGGTGCCAGGCGAATACCTCGGAGGACGGCTGGACGCCGTCCGAGAATGAGCGGCGTTGCCTGTTCTGCCAGGCTAATGACAATTCCGGGATAAAACCGCTCTGTTGCCAGTCCAGCCAGGCTCGGAGCGTTATTGGGTCAAATCCAATGACAATTTGGGGTTTATCAAGGGCTGACGGTTGTTGTCGGCATACCCTTTCCTGCCGGTTGCAGGTGATTCGACCCTTTGCTCATGAAAATCCAGGGATACCCCCCCTTGACTTTACCCCACGCCGGTGATATGTTAGTAAGCACTTACTAATATTTTGGAGGGTGGGGTATGACTAAGCTTGAACGAACGGCTGACCAGGCATGCTCCAGAACGCTGGCCACCCGCAACCGCATTCTCTCGGCAGCGCTTACCCTTTTCTCGGAAAAGGGCTATGTTGGCGCGACCACGCGGGAAATTGCTGTGGAGGCCGGTGTTGCTGAGCTTACCCTTTTCCGACATTTCCCCAAGAAAGAACTGATCATGGAAGAGCTCCTTCGCTCCCGATCGTCGCTCACAGCGCTTCAGGACATCATGCCCCAGGCAAGGCAGCTCCCGCTCAAGCCGGCGCTGGTCGCCATCGCTCATGCCTTTCTCGATTCCCTTCGCGGTCAGAAAGATCTGAACCGGATATTTCTCTCGGAGTATCCCCGGTATCCGGAGCAGGTGAAGACCATGCATTGTGCATTCGCTACCGATCTCTTCAATACCCTTGCGACGTTTTTCCGGGAGCTGCAGGCCAGCCGGGTTCTCCGCGAGGTGGATGCGGTTGCAGCTGCACAGACTTTTTTCGGAATCTTTTATGCATATTTTATCAGCCGCGACCTGCTCGGCTTCATTGAACCATCCGGAAGAACGGAAGAGCAGGATATCAGTCTTTACCTTGATGTGTATATACGCGGGATTGTGAGAGAAACGACATGAGAAGCTCTCTGATCGCCATTCTGGCATTATTGATGTTCCTCGGAAGCGTCATTCTGGTCATTACGGTGAGTATGGCGGAGGGTTCCGATATCCCGAGCCTTTCCCTTGAGGAGGTCTACGCTTCTGCGCTCCAGAAAGCGGAACGGATCGGCATCTCGGAGCAGGATATTGTCATCGCCGACCGACAAAAGGACAAGGCGTTTGCTGCCTTGTTGCCCCGTCTGTCCGCTTTTTACGGATATACCCGGTATAACGCTGCAGACAGTCTGATTCAACAGCCCGAAGCGGTAACCAGCTATGGGGCCCGTGTGGATTATTCGCTCTCGCTCGGGGGGAGGGAGTTTTTCGCGCGCACTGCGGCAGCACTGCTTGCAGACCGCAGCAGGCTAGACTCAGAGGCGGTAAAAGAGGCCTATCTGATAACAGTCGCCGGGGCATACTACGATGTATTGCGGATCAAAAGGCTGCTGGAAATTTCGCGCTCAAGCATCGAGCGGCTGACAAAATACCGGACTGCCGCATCCACTCGCCTGAAGATCGGCGAAGTCACGAAAACCGCGGTGCTCCGTGCGGAAGCGGAACTGTCCGGGGCGCAGTCGGAACTGGTGCGCCTGGAAAACCTGTATGTATACACCAAGGCGCTCCTTGCGCGGCTCGCCGGCCTCCCCGAGGGTTATGAAATCAGAGAACCTGCGAAGGACAGCGACATCCGTTCTGACGCGATGGTTCCGGGTTGCGTTCCCCTCTCGGTTCACTGTGCAAAGGAACGGGCATATGTCTTGCGTCCGGAGATGAAGGCGGCCGATCTGCTGGCGCAATCCTCGAAAGCCCAGTTGAATGCCGCATACGCGGCACATTTCCCCACCCTGAGCTTTGAGGGGGTCTATTCCCGCTATGACCAGCGCCCTGAAAGCCTGCTTGCCAACCGGGAGAACATCTATGGAGGCATCAGGCTCAGCCTGCCGATTTTTGAGGGAGGGCTGCGTGTTGCAGAAACCGGAGAAGCCCGGGCCAGACTCCGGCAGGCCGAGCTGACCCTGAGCGATGTCAAAAAAACGGTCGGCCTTGAGGTTGAGCAGGCATATCTTGAACTCATCACGCAGCAGGGAATCCTGAAATCGCTCACCGATCAGGTTTCCTTTGCTCGCGAGAATTATACTGCCGTATCGCGGCAGTTCGAGTTCGGCCTGGCAAACAGTCTGGATGTCTTTGATGCAAACGATCTGCTCGTTTCCGCAGAACGGCAGCTGAGTACCGCCTGGTACAACTATTTTGTGGCGGTTATCAAAATGAAACGTTCTGCCGGGAGCTTTCTCAGGACGATTGACCTGCCGGACCAGCGGCAAAACAACGGAGGAACCGATGCTCTCACGAATCATGACTGAGATACGGCGAGCCGTAATCGGCCTGCTCTCGGCAGCCGTGCTGTTTGCGCTCTTCGCATGCAGTGACGGAGGCGACCGGGCGGCAACGGAGCGGAGCGTAAATGTGCAGACTGCCTCCGCGGAACTCCGGGAGCATCGGCCGTATCTTTCGGCGACCGGAACCCTGAATCCTTTTGAAGAGGCTTTGGTCAGCAGCGAAATCGACGGTATCATCCGGGCGGTGAGGGCTGACGAGGGCTCACCAGTTGCCAAGGGAGCCGTGCTCGCCCAGATTGACGACATCGATTATTCCCTCGACATGAAACGGTCGGAAGCAGCGCTGAATCAGGCAGTGGCAACGCTGAAAAATACCCAGATCGAATACCAGCGGAAAGAGACCTTGTTCAAGGAGCAGCTGGTCACCCAACAGCAGTTTGATGATGTGGTTACGCGCAAAGCCCTCGCGGAAGCAGAGGTTGAACGGGCGAAAGCCACGCTCGGCATGTCCCGACAGAAATATGCGCGGACGCGCATCGTCGCACCGTTTGCCGGTGTCGTGAAGGAAAAGAAGATCTCCGCAGGCGATCTCGTCAAAAACGGATCGCCCGCGTTTTCAATCATCCAGATGCACACGCTCAAACTCAACTTCAGCATTCCGGAAAAGGATGTGGGCAAGCTGCAGCAGGGACAGGAAGTCTCCGTCAAGGTCGACGCCTATCCGGATCGTGAATTCAGGGGGAAAATCAACATTGTTGCTCCGAGCCTCGACGAAAAAACCAGAACGTTGAAGCTGGAGGCCCTTATTCCGAATGCTGACGGCACACTGAAGCCCGGACTCTTTGCCCGTGTGCAGCATTACACCGGAGCGCCCCGCTCCGTGGTCGTCATGCCGATCGTTGCATTGTTGTACGAAGGGGATCAGATCCGTGCCTTTGTGGTCGAGGGAAACCGCGCGCGTGAGCGCAAGGTCAAAGTCGGCAACAAATACGGAGAATTCATTGAGGTCACCGAAGGGCTGAAGGAAGGTGAGCAGGTGGTTGTTCTTGGGCAGCAGAATCTCGTTGATAATACGCTCGTGAAAATCCAGGCCGCATCCCTGCCCGAGGAGAAACAGAAATAATGAGCGTGTGCGTTCCCGGATACAGGATGGTCGGGTATGTGGCTCGCTGATACTTCGATAAAACGTCCGGTTTTTGCCACCATGGTCATTCTGGCCCTTGTGGTGCTCGGTATCGTCAGTTATCCCCGCCTCGGAGTCGATCTGTTCCCCAAAGTCGATTTTCCGATCGTGAGTATCTATACCGTATTGCCCGGTGCAAGTCCGGAGATCATGGACGTTGACGTTACCGACAAGGTCGAGGAGGCGGTCGGTACTATCAACGGCGTCAAATCGATCACCTCCACGAGTTCCGAAGGCACCTCTACCGTAATCGTGGAGTTCTATCTTGAGCGGAACATCGATATCGCCGTGCAGGATGTCCGGGAAAAAATATCGACCATACGAAGCAAGCTCCCGACCGATGTCAAAGAGCCGGTCATCCAGAAAGTAGATCCTGACGCAAACGCCGTACTCTGGATAGCGCTCTATGGTGAGCGGTCGCCCCGTGATCTTTCGACCTATGCCGACGAAGTGCTCAAGGAAAAACTCCAGAAGGTGAGCGGCGTCGGGGCCGTCCAGATGCCCGGACTCAGACTTCGCCAGGTGCGTCTCTGGCTCGACCGGGAGAAAATGATCGCTCACGGCATTACCGCTCAGGATATTACGCGGCTGCTTCAGCGCGAGAACGTGGAACTCCCGAGCGGCCGCATTGAAAGCGCTACGCGGGAGTATTCGATAAAGGTGAAGGGAGAACTGCGTTCGGTCGAGGCGTTCGGCAATCTTGTCGTGGGTTACCACAAAGGAGCGGCGGTGCGCCTCTCCAGCATCGCCCGGGTTGAGGACGGCATGGAGGAAAAACGCTCCATTGCCCGGTTTAACGGCAGGAACGCCGTCGGTATCGGCATCCAGAAGCAGTCAGGTACGAATACGGTAGAAGTCGTGGACCGGGTCAAAAAGGAACTGGCATCAATCCGCGGTTCTCTGCCCGCCGGCATGAACCTTGACATTGCATTTGATCAATCGAGCTTCATCAAGCGTTCAATCCATGAGGTGCAGGGGCATCTGGTCATCGGCGGCTTCTTCGCGGTACTGGCGGTCCTGCTATTCCTGAAAAGCCTGCGCATCACCCTGATCAGCGCTCTCGCGATCCCGACCTCAATCATTGCCACGTTCACGGTCATGAACATGTTCGATTTTACCTTCAACAATATGACCATGCTCGGACTTTCGCTCTGCATTGGAATTCTTATCGACGATGCCATTATTGTCATTGAAAACATTCACCGGCATATCCGCCTCGGCAGATCCCCCATGGATGCGGCGTCGTTTGCAACTGCGGAAATCGGCCTTGCCGTCATGGCGACTACCATGGCTATCGTTGCGATATTTCTCCCGGTTGCGTTCATGAAGGGAATCGTCGGCCGGTTCTTTCTCCAGTTCGCCCTGACGGTCGTCTTTGCCGTGCTGATGTCCCTGTTCGTTTCATTCACGCTTACGCCGATGCTTGCATCGCGGTATCTGCACCCGCATTCT
>JAAYUK010000087.1 GCA_012517735.1 Nitrospiraceae bacterium | reverse complement strand
TTTTTCACGCCGACCGGTCCGATATAACCAGGTTCAACGCCAAGATACCGGACGATCTCGTCACGCTGTGCGGGTCTGAACTGGCCGATCACTTTGTTCAGTTTCTTTTCATGTTGCTCATAGTCTCCGCGGATCAGAGCGAGCACCGGTCCATCCTGACCAACGAGCAACATGCTTTTGATGAACTGACTCGTATGGAGCCCGAGAAATGCCGCTACGTCGGCAACGGTTTTCCTTGCAGGGGTATGAACCTCTTCAAACTTCATGGAAGACTCTATCTGTGGAGGAAATTGAGAAACTGCAACTTCAATATTAGCCATATAACCGCATGATTTGCAGATAATTATTTCATCTTCACCGGCAGGCGAGGGGGCCATGAACTCATGCGACATCGCTCCGCCCATCATGCCGGCATCTGATTCAACCTGATAGAAGGTAAGGCCGCTTCTGCGGAATATGCGGTGATACGCGTCAGCGTGCAGCTGATAGTTTTTGTCCAGACCCTGTTCGTCCGCATCAAAACTGTAACTGTCCTTCATAAGAAATTCACGGGTTCTGATAATGCCGCCCCTCGGGCGGGCTTCATCCCGGAGCTTGGTCTGTATCTGGTACCAGACCTGGGGAAGGTCGCGGTAAGAGCGCAGCTCCTTGGCCGCAACCCAGGTCATGATCTCCTCATGGGTCATGCCGAGGCACATATCGCGGCCACTGCGATCCTTGAGGCGAAACATCTCGTCTCCGATCGTCTGCCAACGGCCGGTCTGCTGCCAGATTTCGGCCGGGTGAAGAATGGGCATCGAAATCTCCTGAGCGCCGATCTGTTCCATCTCATCTTTCATGATCTGGTTGATGCGGTTCAATACTCGCCAGCCGAGCGGCAGAAAAATATACAGACCTGCCGCGAGCTGGCGTACATACCCGGCGCGAAGGGCAAGCGCCTGGCAGACCGCAGTGACGTCCGAGGGGGTCTCGCGGGTGGTCGGTATAAAGAGCTGGGAAAATTTCATGATGTTTCAGCCTCCGGAAAATTGTTATCGGTAAACCTAGACATAATAGCATGCCGGGCGATATCTGCGATACCGAACCATTTTTTAAAATTTAACATAATATACATTATCGGACATTATAAACAAACAGCCAATGTTAAAAACCTGTTACATTATCCGTGGAGTTCTCGGCCAGAACCCGACAGGCCAATACCTTCTTTGCCCTGACCACGAAGTAAGCAGAAACAAAAAACTGCACATTGAGCGGGTTATCGATCATTTTCGGGCACGCCTTCGGCAACATCATCGGATACGCCAACAATGCGCACAGGCACAATGCTTCCAGGAGCTCTCTTCTTCGCATGCTCAATGCGAACCTTGAAAAAAGCGCTGCTCATTCCATGACTGACATTCTTGTCCTGGCGCTCAATAAGAACGTCAACGGTCTGTCCGATCTGCGAATCCATAAAGCGGCGTTTTATGGTTCTTCCGAGCTCTTTGATGGTTGCCGCCCGCTCTTTTTTCACCGCCTCGGCAACATGGCCACTCATCAGATCAGCTTGGGTGCCGGGCCTGCGGGAATATGGGAATACGTGCAGGTACGCAAACGCATTCCGCTCAAGAAATGTCCGGGTCTCGTGAAATTCTTCATCCGTTTCTTGAGGAAAGCCGACAATGACATCTGTACCGATTGCAATATTTCCTAATTTATTCTGAATGGTACGCATGCATTTCTCATAATATGCTTTATCATATTGGCGGTTCATCCGCCGCAGGACGGTATCGCTTGCGCTTTGCAGCGGAATGTGCAGATGCCGGCATAGTCTCCTGTCCTGCATGAGTTCCAGTAAGCGATCATCGATTTCCTGAACTTCCAGAGAGCTCAATCGGATTCTGACGTCTTTCGTACAGAGCAAAACGCGTTCGACAAGCGTGGCAAGGTCGGTTCCGTTCCGCATGTCCTTGCCGTACATGCCGAGGTGTATCCCGCTCAGGACCAGCTCACGAAACCCTTCCGTTTCGAGACGGGCGGCTTCAGCAAGCACTTCAGGCAACGGTCTGCTGCGGGATGCTCCTCGCGCCTGTGGAATAATACAATAGGAACAACGGTTGTCGCACCCATCCTGGACTTTGATGATCGGCCGATGCCGCGATTGTGTCGCAGCCTGAAGCGTTACGAAACGCTCCTCTTTTGTAAGCGGCACCAGCGATGGAAGAGAGCTTTTTTCTTCATTGGAAACAATCGTTATCCCAGGAAATCTTGAAGCGAGATATTCGCGATTGAGATGGGCATAACAACCGGTGATGATGACAGACCGGCCCTGTTTCAGATTCCGGGAAACGAGCTGCCTGCTCTGCGCATCCGCTTTTGCCGTGACAGAACACGAGTTGATAATACAGAGGTCAGGATTGTCCTGCATATCCACCATGGTATGACCGGCATGAAGTAGCGCATCGGCAAAGGAACTGCTTTCCGCCTGATTGGTCCGGCAGCCAAGCGTAACGATGGCAACTTTCATCAGGTTTGGGCTATTTCTCCAATCAGCGAGTGTCTTCTGGCCCTGACAATCCTGACCATCACCCTATCCCCCGGCTGTATGTCTCCGGAGCGGGGGGAAATGACCACTTTATTGGTTCTGGTGCGGCCTGTTACAACTGATGGATCGTTCTGTCCGGGCTCCGGGTTCTCGATCAGGACTTCAAGAACCCCACCCTCAAGTCGCTTGTTTATGCGGTCGGTCGACCGGTTCTGGATCTTGAGCACCTCTTCCAGACGAGCTGATTTCGTTTCGTCATCTATGTGGCCGTCAAGTTTTTCTGCGTGGGTATGGGGACGCGGAGAGTATTTGAAGGCATAGAGTCCATCGAAACCGATCGACTCCAGAGCGTCCAGTGTCCGGCGATGATCATCGTCGGTTTCCTGGGGGAAGCCCACAATGATATCGGACGTAATCGCGATGCCAGGTATGTTTTCCCTTAATTTTCGGACTTTTTCGTAATATTCATCGTAGGTGTATTTCCGGTTCATCAGGGCCAGAATCCTTGATGACCCTGACTGAAGCGGCAGATGAATGTGCTCACACACTTTCGGAATGTCGCGGAGAGCATAAATCAGGTCATCACCCAGGTCTTTTGGGTGTGAGGTGACGAAGCGGATGCGTTCAATCCCTGTGCATTCATTGATTTTCCGGAGCAATTCCGGGAAAGAGCAATCGCTTGAGTAGGAATTCACATTTTGTCCGAGAAGCGTGACCTCCCGATACCCTTGCGCTCCTAATTCACTGACTTCTTTGATAATATCACGACTCGGGCGGCTTCGCTCTCTCCCGCGGGTAAACGGCACGACGCAATAACTGCAGAAATTGTTGCAGCCATACATGATATTTACCCAAGCCTTGATACCATCCAGCCGGCGAGAGGGCAGATCGTCTTCTGTGAGATGGGGATTCTCCTCCAATGCATAGGGGGAAGGCATGTCGCCCCGTGCGATATCGGCAAGCCTGAAAATGTTCTGCGGGCCGAGGATATAGTCGACATAGGGGGAGCGTTGGATGAGCTTTTTCCCATCCTGTTGGGCGATGCAGCCGGCGATTGCGATTTTTACCTGGGGATTCCGCTTTTTGGCTGATTTGATCCGGCCCAGCTTGCTGAAGAATTTCTGCTCTGCCTTTTCGCGGATGCTACAGGTATTAAAGACAATCAAATCAGCATGTTTTGGGTCATCTGTTCGTACATACCCTTCATGTTCCAGAACGCCGGCCATCTTTTCTGAATCCCGGACATTCATCTGGCATCCGAAGGTTTCAAGATAGTATCGTCTCGTCTTCACGATTCAGCCTCGCAGTAATGCACAACATGGTTTTTCAGGAATTTCCTGACAGCAGACCGCTCTTCATCCATGCTCGGATAACGGGTGGCTATGATCTGTTCGCATGCTGCAATCAGTTCAGTCGTTGAGGTTTCGTTCAGGATATTCCGGTTTCTGGCGAAGAATATCTTGTTTCGCTTGCTCGCTGTGGTACCCTCTTCCGCAGTCAGCATCTCTTCGAACAGCTTTTCTCCCGGACGGACGCCGGTGAACACGATGTCAATGTCGCGGTAGGGTTCCAGGCCATGAATGCGAATCAATTCTTCAGCCAGGGAAACGATACTGACCGGCTCTCCCATGTCGAGCACCATCACATCACCGCCGCTGCCGGTCGCCGATGCCTGGAGCACCAGTGAGACGGCCTCCGGAATGGTCATGAAATACCGTCTCATATCCTTATGGGTGATGGTCAGCGGCCCGCCATGTTTCAGCTGTTCCATGAAAATCGGAAGCACACTGCCGCGACTGCCGAGGACATTGCCGAAACGGACTGATATGAACTGAGTCCCGTCGGCACTGTTCAGAGACCGGCAGATATCTTCAGCGAGGCGTTTCGATGCGCCCATGATACTCGTCGGACGGACAGCCTTGTCCGTTGAAATCATGATAAACGTGCTTGCCCGATACCTGCAGGCAGCACGGGCAGCGGTTGCTGTGCCGAGAATATTCACCTTGAGGGCTTCTTTCGGATTCATTTCCATCATCGGCACATGCTTGTAGGCAGCGGCGTGAAACACGATCTCGGGCCGAAACCGGGAAAAAGCCTCATCAACGCTTCGCTCATCGCAAACATCGCCTGCAACGAAATGGATGGGAAACGGGAAGTCAGCAAGTTTACGCTGCATCCGGTGCAGTTCCGTCTCATCGATGTCGAACAGCAGTAAGGACTCCGGCTCAAATCCGCAAACCTGGCGGACAATTTCCGAACCGATCGATCCTCCCGCTCCGGTTATGCAGATCGCCTTTCCGGTGAGAAATCCCCGAATCTCCTGGTGATCAACCTGTACAGCCTGCCGTCCGATGAGATCCTCAATCGATATTTCTTCCAGGTCTTTCAGGGAAACCAGCGGCTTGTCGTAGTCGGCCACCGGAGGCACGGTCTTTATGTCAGTGATTCCGGCTGCTTTCGCCTGCTCGTAGATGGATCGCAACGTTTTATGTTCAAGTGACTGATGGGCGATAATTACGGTTTCAGCACGAAATCCTCGAATTGAGGATTCCAGATCACTGATCGCACCGTGCACCGGAACCCCGTGCAGATACTGCCCTTTGCGAAGCGGATCATCATCGAGAATACAGACCGGATCATATACCGCTTTCGGATTCCGGGTAAAATCGCGCAATAACGCCTCTCCGGTAATTCCGCCGCCGATGATGATCGCCCGACGCCCTCCCCTCGCCCGGGTTTTCTGCCTGAATGCCTCAAGATACAGGCGCTTGCCAAGGCGCAGCGTGGCGATCAATATGCCCGAGATCAGGAAATCAATCACAAATACGCTGCGCGGAAAGCCGGGGACATGGAGGATCCCAAGGAGCGGCACAATGTCTCCCATCGGTACCAGAATCGCGACCACCAGCAGAAGCTGGGCAGTGCCCATAGCGATCATGAGATTGAAAAGGTCGTGGATCCCGACATGACGCCACGCCATCCTATACACACCGAACATGCCGAATACCAGGAGTTTTATGCCGATAAAGAGTGGCAGCTCACGCTGAACGATCATCCCGTAGTATTGGGGCATATCGAAGTCGAACCGCACCCCGAATGCAAGAAACAATGAACAGCAGAACAGGAGCGTATCGGCGAGCGCAAAAAACAGCACACGTTTTTTGTGCGTGGGACGAAACAGACGATCGACAGTGCTGTCGGGCGCGGTCATCAGTGGCTGACTCCTTCTTTGTTGAGCACTTTTACCAAGGTCAGGAACAATATTTTCAAATCAAACCAGAACGATTGATTTTTCAGATAATACTCATCGTATGCGACCTTTACCGGGATTTCCAGCTCGTCCCTCCCATTGATCTGTGCCCAGCCGGTAAGGCCGGGCAGAATCCGGTGTACACCGCAGGCGGTACGCAAGGCGACAAGATC
>JAAYUK010000086.1 GCA_012517735.1 Nitrospiraceae bacterium | reverse complement strand
CCGGAGAGCCGCGCGCTGGGAGGTGACGACCAGCGAATTGACCGCGATCATGATGATGAGAATCAGGCAGACCACCGCAAACACGAACTTCTGGGCCAGCGGCATCTTTCTGAGGGTTCCGAGCAGAATTGATTTCAGCCGTGAGATCATCAGTATTTTTTCAGCTGCTCCAGCTCTGACTCCTGGGGGCGGTCGAAGGAGCGGACCCGGGCAGCCTTGAGAATGGCCGGGTCATTCAGCGTCAGCAACAGCTGTTGCACCTTTCCGGCCAATGCAGGATTGCTCTTTTTGGTCCACGCAATCGGCCAGTTCGGCAGGGTGCTCGTCGCCGCGAGAATGCGGATCTGCCGCATGTCGATCTCGTCTTTCAACACATCCAGAGCCGTTTCGCGGATAAATCCGGCGTCAGCTTCGCCGTTGTATACCCCCAGGATAACTCGCTCATGCCGTTTGGCATCTACCAGCCTGAGATCCCTTTCTGCTGAAATTCCGTGCTGCCTCAGATAGATTTTTTGGGAAAGAAAACCTCCTGCCGACCTTGTCGAGGGAATCATGACCCGCTTGCCCATTAGGTCGTCGATCGTCTTCAGACTGCTGTCGCTCCGCGTTATGATGACTCCCCGGAAAGTCTCTCCTCCACCGACCTCCTCCCCCGGCTCGCTTACCGTCGCCGCTATCGGCCTGATGTCATAGTCACGGTCGATCTGCGCAAAGATGTAAGGGTTCTGATACGAAAAATCAATGATTCCGCTCTTGACCATACGCATAAACTCGTCGAAATCCCGTGGAATGACGAGCTTGAACTCGTAGCCGGTATTCCTTGACAAATAACGCATGAGCGGCTCATACCGCTGATAGATCGTGCTGGCGGGATACAGCGGCAGTATTGCGAAACGGACCGTTTTCGGCCCGTACTCGATATAGTCCTTTCCGGTTATGTTCCTGATCATGATGCGCACCAGATCGAAGTCGCGGTCTTCAGCCGGAACAAATCCGTCAATCCCCTGCTCGATCGAGGCGAGCACGCCCGTGTCCTTCAGGGAAAGAAGGCTTTTCCGCACCATCTCGCGGTCGTCATGCGACATCGCGGACGAGGCACAGAGAAACAGCTGCGGGACGGGATCGGAGCGCTTGATGATGCGCAGGCCGTCTGCCGCATACTTGCGGGCAACGGCCTCGCTCATGCCCCCGACATCATGTGTGCCGATCAGCACCGAAAGGGCGATCCGATCCTCCTGATGCAGGTAATCGACCGTCGCGAAATCGTTCGCCTGCATGCCGACATCGTAAAGCATGGCGAGCGGAATGAGGTAACTGAACGAAGACTCCCGCGTTCCGAGAGCAAGGCGCTTGCCGCGCACATCAACGATCTTTTCCACCCCCCGGACATCGCGCGCCACGAGAACGCTCCGGGCGGTAGCGACATCCGCCCCCGTGGCACGGACAAGGGGAATGACCTTTCCACGGTATCGAACGCGCGCCTCACAATAGGAAGCAGGATCGAGATACGCAAGATGCGCGGCGCCGCTTACCAGATCCGCGACGGCTGATTGATAGTCACGTGCAATGCGAATCTGCACCGGCCTGCCGAGCTGACGTTCCAGATGATATTTGAGCGGAAGGAATTTCTCGTACATCGAGCGGGGACTCTCGACCGGAATGACCGAAAGGATGATCGGCTCTCCCTGCAACGCGACCGGTTCATGACGGTCACGGACCGCCGGGCTTTCGGAAGGAGCCTGCTGACACCCCGCACTGCAGAGTACAAGCAGAAGCGCAGATGCAAGCAGCAGACGGAACGCCACTTATCCGATTGCCTCTCCGCGCAGAAAGTCGGTGGCAGGCTGTTCGATCTTCATCCAGTAAGCTTCCTTGATTTTCCCGGCAAGCAGGTCAATATCAGCCGGTTTCCGCACAAAATCGAATGCCCCGTACCGTATGGCCTCTTCCCGGTCGCCCGCGATCTCGTGTCCGGAAAGAATGATTACCTGCACTTCGGGGTATAATGCCTTGATGTTCTTGAGCACATCAATGCCGTCCATGCCGGGCATCCTCAGATCAAGCAGCACAATGTCGGGTGCTGCCTGACCGATATGCTCAAGCGCCTCCTCCCCTCGCGCGACCACTTCGGTCCGGAACTTTTTCAGGCTCAGGCGCTCCGAGAGCGCCTTTGCAAATGCCTCTTCATCATCGACCAGCAACACCTTGAACCCGGCATAGTCACGGGGAACAACAACCACCCTGCTGATGGACGATTCGGCTATACCGGCGAACTTCTCGGGAACAAGAATCAGATCGAAACGGCCTTCCTCCGCAATGGCAATCAGTTCCGCTTCGAGTCCTCCTTCGCTGGAGATCAATTCGACCCGTTGCCCGACCCCGGATTCATCGACGATCTTCTGGAGTTCTTTCAGATGTCTCACCGCTTCGTCCCTGAGCGCCTCGTATAGTTCAAACCCTTCGAAATCCTTCAGTGCCCCGCTGCCGAGCATATGCAGAACCTTCAGTTCCCCGCCCGTCGCCTTGATGCGATACAGCCCATATCGCACAACATCTTTTGCATTGAGCGTGCCGTCATACGCCACCAGAATTCTCATGACTTCCCCTCTCCTTCTCTCTTTATCAAATAATAGTATTTTCTGGATTGTGAGGCAACAAATCTTTGCCCCGGCACACCCGTGACGACCTGCCAGGGGAGCCTTACCACGCACCCCGCAATACGATGCCGGTTTCCTGTCCGTCGTCGCTGTCGATCACTTCGGCCCCCATAGCCCCGGCAACCGACAGCAAAACGCTGCGGGGGCAGCGGCTGTCATGATCTCCGCCTTCCGGTGCCGCGCCGGACGATCCAATGGTAACCATGACGCCGCCATGTTCCTCGCGCGCACGGACCAGAATCGTGCCTCCCGGAGGAAGCCCCCTGATTTTCTCGTCAAGCAGGAAAAAAACGAGCATCTGCAGGTCTGCAGGACTCCCGACAATACGGGGGATGGAAGCGGCGAAATCGGTCTCCAGCATGACCGACTTCTGCCGCGCAAGCCTCCTGACGAGCACCATCAGTTCGTCCAGCGCATTCACAACGGAATAGAAGGATTCCTCACTGTCCATGCGGTGTGCAAAGCGGTTCAGGAAACTGATCAGCTGAATCGCATGATCAACCTGCTCATCCACTGATTTCAGCGCCGTAACCAGGCCGGGAACGTCCTGTACGGTTCGGTCAACCGCGATCCTGTCCTGCTGAAGTCCGGATAGTTCCTTGACGGTGGCAAGCTGGTTCCTGAGCTCGTGGGTAAAGCTGGCGAGAATGATTCCCATGAAAAGTTTCTGGTACTTCACCTGATCGGGCATGTTAGTGTCGTGCATGTCCGCACACCCCTCTCTTCTGACGTTCATCGTGTTCTTTCTTGGCCCGGTCGATTTTCTGCACCAGTTGCTGGATCTCGACCGGCTTCATGACAAAATCGAATATTTCCCCGTTGCTGATCCAGCGCTCCGCATCGGAAGAACCGTGTCCCGACAGCATGATCGTGACGATCTCCGGCCTGATCCTCCTGACCGAGCGCGCCAGATCGATGCCGAGCATCCCCTGGAGGTAAAGGTCGATGATCATGACATCCGGATCCTCTTCCTGCAGGGCCGCGATCGCTCCTGCTCCGCTGAACGCCGCGCGCGCCGCATATCGCCTGATCTTCAGGCGCTGAACGATCGCTTCCGCCAGTTCAACTTCATCATCGACCAGCAGCACTTTTGCCGGCTTCATTGAACGCTCCTGTCGAGTTCTGCCGCAAGCGGCAGGGTAATCGTGAATGCCGTCCCCTTGTCGACAAAGCTGTCGACCTCGATCGTCCCGCCGAGCCGCTTGATGATACCGTATGACAATGAAAGCCCGAGCCCGGTTCCCTTTCCCTTCTGCTTTGTCGTGAAGAATGGTTCGAAGATATGTTTGAGCACCTCTTTGGGTATCCCGGCGCCGTTGTCACGGATGACCACCTTCAGACCGCTGCCGTTCTCCGGCATCGATGAAACAACGATCTCCCCGCCGTCCGAAACCGCATCGATCGCATTGTTCGCAATATTCAAAAAAACCTGCTGCAGCAACCCCCGGTCACTCTCGATCTGCGGAATGTTCTCGTCGAGGTTCAGTTCCAGCCGGATGTTTCTGACCGCCAGTTCCCGCTCGAGGAAACCGACGACCTCGCGCACGACGTCGTTCACATTGATCGGTTCGATGCTGATATCCATCCGCCGGGCAAAACCAAGCAGCCGGTGGGTTATGGTACGGCACCGGTTCACGCTTTCGGAAATGGCGTTCACGAGCGGCAGAAACTCCCGCTGGCAGCCGCTCGATTCGGGATACATCTCGAACAGATCCTTGATGAGCCCGGCCTTTTCATTGATGATGGCGAGCGGGTTGTTGATCTCATGCGCGACACCGGTTGCGAGCCGGCCGATGGAGGCGAGCTTTGCCGAATGCTCGGAGTGGGTTATCGCCTCTTCTCTCGCCTTTTCCGTATCGCGGATGCGATTGACGATGCTGTGTGTTGTCCGGTAGTTCATCCAGACCCCGATGGCGACAAACACGATAATCAGATAAACGGCCAGGATTTCCCGCTTCAGCATGGTGAAAATACGCTCGAGCGTGGTCGGCTTCATGAAGGCAACGAGGGTCCAGGGGGAGCCCGAAACCCTCGTTGCCCCGAGGATCACATTGCCTGACACCTCATCCTTGTACTTCATCAGGGTAAAGCCCCGCTGCTGCGACAGGGACGGCATGGCAACCCGCTGGAAAACCGCTCCGTGAAAACGGGAATGCGTCTGAAGCATATCGGTGCCGGCGATCAGAAAGGCATCGTCGCGTTCCGTCAACCCGATTTCAGCGACAAACCTGTTGAGAGTCTCCACGTCGATCGACGCCTTGAGAATCCAGAAACTGTCACGCTCCGGAACATATTGCCGCACGGCGACTACATAATGCAGGAGGTCCCGGTCCCCCGGGAAAACCTGACTCACGGCAACCCCGTGCACCTTGGCCCGGACAAACCAGTCCTGCTGCGCATGGTTTTTCCCCTTCTCGGAATAGGGGCCGGCATACGAGATCTGCAGCCCGTCCGCATTCACAACCTCAAGATCAATCAGTTCGGGAAACTCCTGCTTCCTTTTCTGGAAAATTTCCCTGAGCGATTGGGGATTTACGAGTGAAGCATACGGATGGGCTGAGGCCAGATACCGAAGGCTGGAAATACGGTCGCTCAGAAAATATTCGAGTCCCGCCCGGGCATGCTCCATCTGCCAGCGCAGATGACTGGAGAAGTCATCGACCAACACCGCATGCAGCCAGAAAAAACAGACAGCCGTTACAATAAGCAACGGCACCCCTGCCAAGGTGCCGACGGTGAAAAAAATACGGACCTTGAGACTCTTGTAACGATCCTGCCGCACCGCTTCGATGGTCCTGAGCGGAGAGCGGAGCATATCCTTTACCGAGCCAAGCCGGGTCTCTTTGGTCTGCTCTTCAGCCATTTCGTCCCTTCGCACATTGCAATGATACGACGGTACTGCAGGGCACTGCGCTCATACATTTATGCACGATTGCGGAAGGCACGCGGGGATCAAAACAGAGCAGAACCCCCTGCAGGAAACATCCCTTCCGGAGCAGCGTGTGGGAATACTCGCGCTCTCATTATAAACAGATTCCGGGGGAGAATGGAAATCAATGCTCAGGGAATCCGGCATATGACGGAGAAACGGCTCGTTGCATCTCCGGCCGGCCTTCTCGGGATGCGGAAGCGACTGCCGCCGCTGTATCGCTCCGGCTGTCGTGCCCCTCCTAACTGCCGAGAGGGACAACCGGGGCAAGTTCGATCTTGACGTTGACAACGCCCGGGACCTTCCGGGCGAGCTCATTCACCGCTCCGACGAGCACCTCGTCATTGAATCCGGTTGCCGGAACCCGCACCGTTACAACACCGCTTCGCGCCGTTACCACAACCCTGGGAGCTTCTTCCGACAGTACTTCCTTGACGGTAGCTGCAAGTATCGTGTCCCGCAGTTTCGCCAGCGAGCGGCTGGTGGTCGAAAACTGTTTCATGGCAACCACCTGGCAGATAATCCCAATCGCGTCTTCGATAGAGAATTGCTTGATATGGAGCATGATATCGCAGAGTGTCGGATCATTGGAATCCACCCCATACAGGGCGGTACTCCATCGCTTCCGGACTTCGTCCCGCTCAAGTATCGCGCGGTATGCTTCCGATTCCGTAACACCGTCCCGCTTCATTTCGCACTCGACACGGAGCTTGATGTCGCCGACGATCCGGACCTTCAGCATTCCGCCCAGCCCCTTGGTCAGAAAATGACCGGCAATGCCGTGATAGATTACGTTGTCCCGCTGAAGCCGCTGCAAAAATACGGTTCTGAAACGGGACAACTCGCGTTCCCGTTCATAGGTGAAACGCTCCAGAAATGATGGGGCATGCTGCAGCGCCTTGCGAACCTTGTCGGCAGAACCGTTGCTTGAGACAAGATCATCGATGACATCCTCATGGGAAAATATGGAATAGCCGAGCCGTTCCGCAAGCTTTTCGGCAACATACCGGCCTCCGCTGCACGTGCTTGAAGAAAGAACAATAATCGCCATACAACCTCCTGAATGAAAGATTAATGGATTTGTGCATGCCTCTGACAGCTCCGGGTACAAGAGGCAAAAAAACGCCCCTGACCCCATAGCACAATCAGGGCAGGGCGGACTAGACAGCCTGATGCTGGGTTAAGCGCCTTCTGCCGCTGGGACAAAAAGCAGGGGAACGCGTGCCTGTTCGCGTTCGGCAAGGAGAACGTGAGCGGCCTTGCGCAGTTCGGACGGCGCGACCCCACCCTGTGGGAAAATGACCGTGGAGATGGTGAATTCGTTCGCTGCACGGAGAATTTCATCGTCAGGATACCCGCTCCTGAGGATCGGGCGGGCATCCACTCCCTCTGCCCTCAAAACCGTAAGGACACGATTCATGGTTCCGAGAGTGGCTTCCTCCACAGCACGGAGAGCCATTTTCTCCGAACGACTGTACAGATGCACCGGCACCACCCCGAGAATAATCACGGAGGACCCGGACTCTCGGGCTTCCTGTGCGACCTGTCCGATAATTCCCATGGCTTCGTTGGAGCTGTCTACCGGAAGCAGTAGTGTGCCCGGAACGATCGCGACCGGAACGGAGGTCTTCCGCTGAATGCGCCGGTATCGGGGAGTGAGCAGGATAGTCCCGACCTGCTCGGACTCGGCTGTGCTCAGAATCACTTCGTCAGGGTCGCCATCGGCAGTATACAGACTTACGTCGAGACGATCATCGAATGTTTTCAGCACTGCCCGGGCATCTTCGAGCGATGCTTCGTACTCCCGGCGTGCACGGGCTTCGGCGTGCATGCCTTCATAGCCTGAAAATAATGGTGCGGGGAATACCGACAACACCATGACGGCGGCCCCGGTTCGAGCCGCCCGTTCCAATCCATAACGCAGCAGTTTTTGTGCGCTCAGAGTGCCGTCATGGACAATAAGGTATTTCATGGTCTCCGCCAACCACCTTAGCAGGCCGGGCACTCGCGCGGCAGTATCGATACGCGGCAGGGTGCGATATCGACGATATCCGCGTATTTGGCCGGTGTCAGTATCAGATCAATATGTTCGTCCTTTGCAAACTCTGCGGCAACATACTCGAGATTGCCCTCCGCCGAGTACATGCTGACCGTGAGGTCGTGAGCGAGACGGGCCAGCATATCCTTTGCTTCCTGCACATGCAGCGCAGCTTCGCGACGGGCCTTGTCTTCCGCGCCCCAGACATCATAATCAATGAATTTTGTGGTATCGAACACTGCGAGCACGATGAGATCTGCCTTCGCGTTTTGTGCGCGGCGAATGCCGTACCGGAGAGCGTCCTTTGCGTTCAGTGTTCCGTCGTATGCAACGAGTATCTTCATGGCTTCCTCCTCAGCAGGTTTTATATGGCTATAAGGAAAGCACAACGCATGCCAGAAATTTATTGTTTGTTTTTCAATTAGTTATGCAAATAATGCAGTGAAATTACTGCGAGAGGTCCTGCAAGAAATTACTGCGGGAGAGGAGTGCCTCTGGAACAGGTCGGCTGGTTACTTGCCGCCGGCAATGTCAATGATGGATCCGGTCACATAGGATGCTTCGTCAGAAAGCAGCCAGAGGATTGCCGCTGCAACTTCTTCGGGCCGCCCCCCGCGCTGCAGGGGAATGGTTGCCTTGAGACGATCGACGCGACCGGGTTCGCCGCCGTCGGCATGAATGCCGGTATAGATATGTCCTGGTCGTACCGCGTTGACCCGAATGCCCTCTGAGGCGACTTCTTTG
>JAAYUK010000085.1 GCA_012517735.1 Nitrospiraceae bacterium | reverse complement strand
TGCAATCCTTTCTCCGGACGAGGTGCAATCGGCGGTCAGCAAGGCAGTAGAAAGCCGGTTCGCACAATCAATCGAAACTTCGGCCGTCACAAAGGCAAGGGCATCATAACGACTCTCCTGCCCTCCTGGTGATGAACGTTTTTTGTGGGCAATCACTTCCTGTGCAGTGTCCTTCTTCACAATTCCTTTCAGGGAAACCGTGAACGCATACGCGTCTTCAGGACGAAACGACCCATGCGCAAGATAATACTGGTAGTGGCGGTCGTCGGCAACCCAGGACCACTGGTTTGCCGGGCCGACCGCCGAAGAACACGCTTGTGCCGCCCGGGTGTCGCGGATTCCGGGATCACGTTCAGCCTGATCGAGCGATACTGCCGCACAGGGCTGAAGATGTGCAGGCAGGGGCAGCAGATCCGTCTTTTTCGCTTTGATCGATTCAAGGGAATGCTCGCTGCCGTCGGCAAACCGCAGCACCCCCCTGCTCAGGCATCGTTCGTGGGACTTGACGGCATTCGGGAAAAGCATGATCTCGGAAACCTTGCCCGACTGGGCATCGCGGTAGTGCAGAACAGCCGAGGATACGAACACAAAGCACGAACCGGAGGAACGGATCACCTCCGCGCGATAAACAACCGGATGCGAGGTATCCGACTCGATGAACCCTTCCGCATGATGTATGCAGAGAGCGCTCGCATCTCCCCTGAGATGCTTGACCACCGCCCGGTTTTCGATAATCAGCAGGCCGGCGAGAAACTGCTGGTCCCATGCGGTTTTCTTCGGCTTCGCGCCGCCCAGAAAACTGAACATGGCATTGGCAAGACTCCACGCAGTACCGGCACCCGGAACCACACGGGAAAGCGCGCTCACCGCTGCGGAAGCGAGCACGCCGGGTACCGGATTGGGAGGCTGGTTGTCGCCACTGCGGACCTGTGCCGATGGCTTGTAAAAATAGGCTGATGCAGGGTTCGTGATCTCGCGCTGCGGATCGAACTCTGCAGCCCCAGCACAGCTGACCATGCAGAAAACCGGGAGCATGACACCCCATATCCATTGTGGTGCGCGAATGTTCACAAACACCTTCCTCGGGCAAAAGGATATTCATAGTATAGCGCGTATTGGTGTCGAACGCTCGGCAACGGACGTTTGTTGTGAAAGGGGAACAAGATGGGGCAAGAGAAAAATGGCGGAGAGGCAGGGATTTGAACCCTGGGTAGGGGGTTAGCCCTACAACCGCTTAGCAGGCGGCTGCCTTCGACCACTCGGCCACCTCTCCACGAGCTTATTATAATATCAGCAGCCCATCGCTCTTGTAAAGGAGAGCAAGATTATCGGCAGGGTCTGGTCTGTGCTAAAATGAACGCACCATGCATATACTGGACAAGGTGAAACAGACCATTCACAAGTACGCCATGATTCAGCCGGGAGACTCGATTCTTGTCGGACTGTCGGGGGGGCCGGACTCCGTCTGTCTTTTGACTGTGCTTGATCGGCTCAAATCTGAACTCGACATCACCCTGACTGCTCTGTATTTCGATCACGGGTTGCGGCCTCACGAGACTCCGGACGAGATCGACTTTTGCAGGGATCTGTGCGGGTCGCTCACCGTTCCGTTTCATGTCAAGAAAATCAATGTTCTGGAGCACGCGAAGGCAACCAGACTCAGCAAACAGGAAAGCGCGCGCGAACTGCGGTATCGGACACTCAAAGAGCTGGCGAAAACCTTTGGGGCGCATAAGATCGCCCTCGGGCATCATGCCGATGATCAGGCGGAGACCATTCTCATGCGTCTCTTCCGGGGCACCGGACCTTCCGGGCTCGCCGGCATACCGCCGGTCCGCAACGGTATCATCCGCCCGCTCATAGAAACAGAACGAAAACAGATCGAGCAGTTTCTCGACACGGAAGGCATCGGCTTCATGGTCGATTCATCAAATCTGCATGACGACTATCTGAGAAACCGCCTGCGTATCCATATCATGCCTGCGGTAAAGAAGCTCAACCGCGATGTCATCAAGACCATGGCCCGCGCTGCCGATATCTGCCGCGACGAGGAGCGGTATTTCGATCTTCAGGTCACCAAGGCGCTCATGAAACTGATCACGCGGAAAACCGACCGCTCGATCGAACTGTTTCTCGCTCCGCTGGAGACGATGGACATGGTGTTGCTGCGCCGGGTATTGCGCCGCGCCCTCGATGAAACGAATGGGCTGCGCGAAATCAGTTTTTTCCACATCGAGGAACTCATCCATCTCATCCGTACCGGCAAAGCGGGAGATCGCATCTATCTTCCCGCGGAACGCCGCGCAATCAAGAAATATGCAACGGTGTTGATTACCGCTGAGCCGACAAAACGCATACAAACGGTGCCCTTTGATCTGTCGGCACCCGTCAGTGTCCCCGAACGTGATATCGTACTCGTCCCGAAAATCGTGCATCGAGAGCATTGGAATGGCGGTTTCGGTGACGGAAAACAGACCGCGGCATTCGATGCAGACAAGCTTCATGCTCCGTTGCTGATCAGATCGCGCATGCCCGGTGACATCTTCTGCCCACTCGGCCTGGCTCACCGAAAAAAGATTCAGGATTTTTTTGTGGATGAAAAAATCCCGCGCGACGAGCGCGATGCGATTCCTCTGCTCGTCTCGGGGGATTCTGTTGCATGGATAGTCGGCCACCGCATCGACGGCCGTTTTGCTGTTGACAGCGCCACAAAACGGATTCTGCTCATTGACATGAAACCATTGAAAATCTAGCATCGGAGGAACCATGAAACGACTCAAAAACGGGATCATCCAGGCAGCAATTGCTGCAGGTATCATGGCGACAGCCGCATCATTCACACCGGCGGCAGCCGAACAGATCACGCTGTCGCAGCTCAGTAATGATCTGGCAACCGTTACAGAACAGGCACGTTCGGTGGTAGTGAACATCTCGACATCCCGAACCATCAAGACCCCCCGACTGCCTTTTTCGAGCGACCCCTTTTTCAGGCGATTTTTTGGCGATCCGGGAGCACAGGCACGCCCAAAGGCCACCAGCCTGGGATCGGGAGTGATCGTCTCACAGGACGGCTATATTGTGACCTGCAATCATGTCATCGAAAGCGCTGACGATATTCTGGTCAAGACATCCGATAACAGGGAATACAAGGCCCGGGTCGTTGGAACCGACGCAAAGACCGATATTGCCGTTCTGAAAATTGAAGAAAAGAATCTGCCCGCAGCAGCGTTCGGAGATTCGGAAAAACTTCGTGCCGGTGAAATTGTGCTCGCCATGGGAAATCCGTATGGCCTTAACCATACGGTGACCATGGGCATTATAAGCGGGCTGAAGCGGTCGGGAATGGGCATGACCGAATATGAAGATTTCATTCAGATCGACGCGCCGATCAATCCCGGCAATTCAGGCGGAGCACTTCTGAACAGCAGCGGCGAATTGATCGGTATCAACGACTTTATTTTCAGCACCAGCGGCGGCTCACAGGGTATCGGATTCGCCATTCCGGCAAAAATGGTACGTACCATCATGGACAGTATGCTGACCAAAGGGAAAGTCGTCCGCGGATATATGGGGGTTTCCATCCAGCCGCTCACTGCTGATCTTGTGCGTCAGTTCAATCTGACCGATAAAAACGGAGCCCTGCTGGTCGATATTACCGAAGGCGGCCCGGCGGAAAAAGCCGGCCTGCAGGTCGGCGATGTGATCACCGAATACGACAATCGCAAAATAGAGAGCATGCAGGAACTGAAAAATTGGGTCGCTTCGACACCGCCCGGCAAGAAAGTACCGGTCAAGATATCGCGAGATGGAAAAACCCTGAGCAAGACCGTCATTATGGGAGAGCTCGCGGGCCAGCCCCTCACAGCAGAACCTGCGGCTGCCGCTTCACCGGCAGCGCCTGCGGCAAAGAGTGTTGAAAACAATCTCAAGGGGGTTGCCGTTCGCGACGTGACCGATGACATCCTGCAGAAACTGGGAGTAAAAAGAAAACTTCGCGGTGTCGTGATCACCTCGATCACGGAAGACAGTCCGGCTCTCGGAACGCTTGAGCGGGGAGACATCATCATCGAACTCAACCGGAAACCGGTACAATCAACGAGCGACTTCACCCAGATTTCCAGCACGATCGGCAAGAATCAGGACATTCTTCTGCTCATCGTCCGTGGGGGAGCTTCTCAATACCTGACAGTATCGACGCGATAACCTGGTTGCTGACGAGCCAGCCCCGGCTGGTCAGCCGCAAGCGATCGGGAGTAATCTCCGCAAGGCCCTGCAAGGTATCATCCTGCAGGGCCTTTTCGATCTCCTGCCATATGACCGGCTCAAATGCCGACCGCGCGATTCCGTCTGCCGTGCGGAGACCGAGAAAAACCGTCTCCTGAAGTGCCTGAAGAGAAGTCAGTTCAATCGTCTCAATGACAGGGACCCCACCCTGTTCAATCCGCTCCATATACTGAATGATGTCATCGGTATTGGCAGAGCGATAGTGACCATCAAAAGAGTGTGCAGCCGCTCCGAGACCAATGTAGGATTTTCTCTGCCAGTAGGCCATATTATGGCGACAGCGCCGTGCCGGCTGCGCATAGTTCGATATTTCGTAGTGCTCGTAACGATTGTTGGCCAGCAACTCATCAGCAAGAGTATACATTTCTGCAACGGCTTCTTCTGAAGGCAAAGCAACGGCGCCCGAACTCAGCTGTCCAAACAGGGGAGTTTCCCGTTCAGGTGTCAGCTCATAGGCAGAGATATGATCCGGATTGAGCGCAATAACGTGCTCGAGTGAATGAAGCCACGACTCGACCGACTGCCCCGGGAGGCCGTACATGAGATCGAGCGAAAGATTCGAAAACCCCGCAGACCTGACGAGCGCGCATGTTTCCATCACATCATTCCAATCGTGCATCCTGCCGAGGGTTGCCAGTTCGCGTGCATGCACAGACTGGACACCGATACTGATCCGGTTGAATCCTGCAGTTTTCAGTGTCTCGCTCTTTTCAGCATGCATGGTAGCCGGATTCGCTTCAACGGTTATTTCAGCGTCGGCATCGATCTCACACGACTGTTTCAGCACATGCATGATTTCGGTGAGAAGAACGGGAGCAAGAATGCTCGGTGTGCCTCCCCCGAAAAAAATGGTGGTCACTCTTCCGATCTGATTTTTGCGCAGCGCGGTTTCGTTCAGCACTGCGCGAACATATCGTTCCTCAAGGGCGCAATCATGAGGAATTGAATGGAAGTCGCAGTACCTGCATTTCCTGATACAGAACGGGATGTGGATATAGATATGTTCAGCCTTGTGCTGAGTGAACATGAATCTATTATAATCGAGCATCAGAGAATGCGCATGGAGGGAAGTGGCATGGAAAGAACTGTTGTCTATTTTGAACACCCCGGCAGAGAGAACACCCAGGAGTGCCTGACGGTTGTCCATCGGATTCTCTGTGAGGGACGGCATCGAAATGTCGTCGTGGCATCAACTGACGGCACAACCGGAGCTCTTTTTGCCGAGACATTGCAGGATAGCGGATGCAACATTGTCGTCGTAACCCACCATGCGGGTTTCAAGGAACCGAACTCCCTCGAATTGAGCGAAGAGAACCGGAACCGGATTGTAAAAGCCGGAGCGCGAATCTTTACCGGCACCATTCTGACCCACTCCATAGAAACGGCATTTGCTGCAAAGTTTCAGGGCATCTATCCCACGCATGTGGTTGCAGCATCGCTCCGGAGGTTTGGAGAAGGCACAAAGGTCTGTTGCGAGATCGTCATGATGGCGGCTGATGCAGGTCTTATCCCTGAAGGAGAAGAGATTGTTGCGGTCGCCGGGACCGGAAAGGGTGCCGATACGGTCCTGCTGGTGCGCTCTGCAGTCTCAAAACGGTTCTTTGACCTGAAAGTGCTGGAGGTGCTTGCTAAGCCTCGCGGCTGACATACCCCTCAATGAGCAGGTCCTCATCGATATGCCGGACATGCAGCCGTTCAATGCGGTATGGATTGTCGAGTGAACGGAAACCATCGCCGCCGACCGGCGTGAGCGACTCCCTTCCGCCGATCATCTTGGGCGCAACAAAAATGGCAACCTTGTCCACAATACCCGCCTGCAACGCCGAAGCATTCAGGGATGCCCCTCCCTCAATAAGCACTGACGTAATGCCCCGCGCAGCAAGCAGTCTCATGAGCCATGCAAGATCAAGACGATCTCCATCATAAGAAAGAACCTCGACACCCCGCATCGTCAAAAGGCCGGTCTTGTCGGCGTACCGTTTTCTGACGGATTCACTCACCACCAGGATGGTTTCCGGTGGAGTGGTGAGTACATGATGCGTCATCGGCGTTTCGAGATTGGGATCAATGATGATGCGTTTCGGATTGCGCCCTCCCCTTATGCGTGAGGTAAACTGCGGATTGTCCGCCTTGACGGTACCGATCGCCGAGACAAGCGCATCCACACTGCTTCGCATTTCATGTACTACGCGGCGTGCCTTTTCTCCGGTGATCCATTTTGACTGCCCGTCAGGAGTAGCGATTTTTCCATCGAGTGTCATGGCCGACTTGAGAATCACAAACGGGCGATGCTCAACGATGTATGTGCAATAGGACTCATTCAACACACGCGCTTCCGTTTCACAAACGCCAACAATCACATCAACCCCTTTGTTTTTTAGCTCACTGATGCCCTTGCCGGCAACTTTCGGATTGGGATCTTCCATGGCAACAACAACCCTCCGGATGCCTGATGCAAGAATCGCCTGTGTGCAGGGAGGAGTTCTTTTGTCGGTATGGCAACACGGCTCAAGCGTGACATACAGATCAGCTCCGCGTGCGGCATCTCCGGCGTGTTTCAGCGCCAGTGCCTCAGCATGCAGCTCGCCGGCTTTTCTGTGATAATCCTCCGCAATGATAACGCCATCCTTGACTATCACGGCCCCGACCATCGGGTTCGGATTCGTTCGTCCCCGTGCCCTGGCAGCGAGCCTGAGCGCACGCTGCATGTATCTTTTGTCCGTCTTCAGATCATTCACCAAAGGATTCTTTCCTCTGCCCCGTTCGCTTAAAAACCATATTCCTTCCAGCGCCGGTCGACCAACGCCCTGACTTCCTCAGACATGAACAGCTCCTCCGGCCACTCGCGCATCATGCCCTCTTCGCGTGTCTTGCGGGTGGCATCGATACCCATCTTGGAGCCATAGCGCGGAAAATTCGCTGCGTGGTCGAGATCGTCAAGCGGGCCGTCCGCAATAACGACATCGCGTTTCCAGTCGACATTGTTCAGCACGCGCCATGCGGTATAGGAAACATTCTGGACATCGACATCATCGTCCACAATGACCAGCAGCTTTGCGAACATCATCTGCCCCTTGCCCCAGAGGCCGTGAATGATCTTCTTTGCATGTCCCGGGTAGCTCTTCTTGATCGAGATGAGCGCACAGTTGTGAAACACGCCTTCCATAGGGAGGTTCAGGTCCCGGATCTCCGGCATGTCGAGCTTCATAAGCGGAAGGAAAATGCGTTCCGTCGCCTTCGCCATATAACAGTCTTCCATAGGTGGTTTGCCGACAACGGTAGCTGGATAGATCAAATCCTTCCGGTGCGTAATGCAGGTGACATGAAATACCGGGTAATGGTCGGCAGCTGAATAGAATCCCGTATGATCGCCGAACGGCCCCTCGATACGCTGCTCCCCAGGATCGAGATAGCCCTCGATCACCAGTTCACTGTTCGCCGGCACGAGAATGTCTGACGTTATGCACTTGACCATCTCGACCGGTTCCCGGCGGAGGAACCCGGCAAACATCATCTCATCCACCGCCTCGGGGAGCGGCGCCGTTGCTGAATAAATCACCGCAGGATCGCTGCCGACTGCAATAGCAGCAGGCATGCGCTGTTTGAGCGCCTTGTACTTGTCGTAATGGCGCGCACCGTCCTTGTGAATATGCCAGTGCATGCCAGTTGTGGTCTTGTCATATACATGGATGCGGTACATGCCGCAGTTGGGACGTCCCGTCTCTGGGTCTTTGGTAAAGACCATCGGGAATGTGATAAAACGCCCTTCGTCGGTCGGCTGGCCATCATGCGGCCAGGTTTTGAGAATCGGGAATTTTGAGAGGTCAGGATTGTCACGCTCGATTACTTCCTGACAGGGGGCCGATTTGACCGTTTTGGGCAGATACTGTGAAAACTCCAGCAGCTTCGGCAGCATGGCCAGTTTTTCCATGAGCGATTTGGGCGGGGCCAGATTGAGCAGTTTCTCAATACGCTCCCCGACAGCATCGAGATGATCAATCTGGAGCGCGCAGCACATCCGTTTGAATGAACCGAAGAGATTCGTAACAACCGGGTACTGCGATCCTTTTACGTTCTCAAACCAGAGCGCCTTGCCGCCATTGGGGCTTTTGCACATGCGGTCGGTAATTTCGGCAATCTCAAGGATGGGATCCACTTCTGCTTTGATACGATGCAGCTCTCCGTTTTGTTCAAGAACGGACAGATAATGACGCAGGTCTTTATAGGCCATTGATACTCCTTACCCTCGCAGAAATAAAACGGACGAAGCCTATTATAATCAGACTTCGTCCGGTGGAGCAAGAAAACAAGGGACTATTGAATCTCAAACGCTATATTGTAAACCAGATCACCGCCATTGCCGTCGGACACAAGTACACTGAATGCATGCTTTCCTGACTTGCCTGCTGGAACTGAATACTGTATTTCCCCGGTCTGCTTATCGATAACCGCGCCGTCAACCGGATCTTTCAACTCATAGCTTAAAGTATCTCCATCCGGGTCTTTTGCCTTAAAGGTGATGCGATAAACCCTGTCCTGAACCTTGACAAGCGTTGCAGCCGCTTCAATAATAGGGTTGCCATTCGCTACTGTTGTCGAAACTGTCCAGACATCCGTTTTGCCGGATGCCGTCACTGAAACTCTGCAATCAACCTTGTCTCCGCGCTTGAAGTTCTCCGCCAGTTTGAGACTGCTGCCAGATTCATTCAGCAAAGAACCGTTCTGACGCCATTCGTAAGAGACAGTCGCACCCTCAGGCACACCCGTCAGACTGAGCTTAATGCTATCTCCGCGCTGCGGACTATCAGGTGTCACCTCTATCCTGACCGGCAGGACAAGTGCACCTTCAGGAGCGGTGACAACCGCATTCCCTCCAGTTTGCCCGGAGCTTGAATCCCTACTCTCTTGAGTCAAAGACTGTGCTGTCTGTTGTTGGGAAGGCAGAGTCTGCTCTGGAGTTCCTTTTGCTTTGCAGGCCGATAATCCCAATAATAAACAGACAACAATAACGAGCAAACAGATAAACGGTTTCATCGCGCCAACCTGTAGACTGATTCAACTTTTGCAACATTATTATTCTGCACATCTTTTGCCTCAGAAACAATAGCGTAAAAGAAATAAAATGAAGGAAGGCCACCCAGTTTCGTAGGAGGAGGTGGAAACTTGTATGTTGTTGTGCCAGGGATCGCTGCATTGCCACCGCATTTCACTGAAACCCGCATGGTGTATCGACCATCGGCAGTCTTTGCTTCAATCCTGGCAGTCTGGGTCTTGTCACAGTCATAAATGACAGACTTCGCAACGTTAACATCCTGAATGCCCAAGTTACTGATCAGCGCCACCGCAGCTTCGTTATTGACAAGGCGAATAACTTCAGCAGCATGTTCAGCCCCGCCGGTAGATGCTTCCTGAGCAGAAGAATATGTCTTGTTTATCAGCGCAACTTTCCATCCACTTCCCATCAGGAAATAAACACCAGCGATAAACAGCATGCAAGCCCCTGTAACGAGAAGTGCAGAAACCAGTGCTATTCCAGATTCCTGAGTACGATAGTCCGTTCGATTGGTCTCCATCGATAGTTCCTTTGTGTCGGTATTATATTAACAGTTTTCTGCAATGACGCCCCCAAGTCGGAAAAGAGTGTTATCGTTGTCGGCGCCGTGTAGGACGAATCTGCTGGACTTTCCTGAACAATCATCCCGATTTTCACCAGCCGCAAATCTCCTGTGCTCCCTGAACAGTTAGCGGCATCGGTCACCCATGTAAGGCTTCCCGATGTTTTACTGATGCAGCCAAATCGGAAGCTGAAATCGCGAATGCATTCCAGCATGGGCTGACTGTTGTCCTGTCCAGCATTATATGCAATGCTCCGCATAAGACGTCCGACTTTTTCATCAGCAGCTGACCCTGACGGCGCACAGATCGCCGGCTTGTTGGAGCTCGTATATTGCGTCATCCGATAAAAAGCCTCTCCGCACTCCAAACCACCGGTATCGGGAGTCCAATATGCAATCATATCAATCCACATGGGATCACAGCTCGCCAGAATAACATCGGTGCCGCTTGTCAGAGTACTGGTCCACCCAAGCTCTGCCATTCCGGAAGGATTGATCACCGCAACATACTCTCCAGCCGGAATTCCGGACACCTTGCACGATGAACCAATCGCACTCCACGCGCCAGCATTTTTTTTGTCTCCAACCGCCGTACTGTGTATGATGATCCGGTTGTTGGCCGAATCATACTTGAATGCACTGAAGTCATTTGCCTTTGTACATGAAGAACCGGATCCGGTCATAGACTTCGCGGGTATTCCAAACCCGGCAGATTCAATCTCTTTGAAAAGCGGCCAGACAACGTTCACAATATCAGTTTCGGTTTTCACTACCTTTCGGGTAACCGCTGCCTGCTGAAGCACCCGGATATATTCTGAAAAAATCACCGCCAGGATAATCCCCAACATAGCCACCACAACCAGCAATTCTATCAGGGAAAACCCTTGTTTGTTCAAACGCTTTTGCATAATCATGACCCACCAGCCTTTGTCTCGATCTTGAATGCTTTCTCAGAAGTGACAGACACCGTCTTGAGCTTATACTCACCTGAGGCAATCTTCGAAACAACTGTTGAAGGAGAGGAGTCTGACGGTTCCGGCTCGATCCAGTAGACAGTAATGAATATCTTGGCAAGATCCTCGGTAGATGCCGTACAGGGAAGATAGGCAACTGACCAGACTGCATAATAGGTTGCCCCACCAAGATTGCGGATCGGCGCTACCGTCTGTGATACGGAAGCCCAGTTCGCAACATCATTCGCATTCGGATGGTGAATATTCGCATTGGCAGCAGTCGTCAGGAGAGGGGTGCCTGTATTCTGGTCATAAAGGTATAATGAATTTACGCCAAGCGGTTTGGTCAAGGAAGTCATTCCCGTTGCATCACTCAACAGGGAGTCGGCAGGAGCAGAGCCAACACATTTCAGCAGATTTCCGGTCGCATCGTGGCCGACCCGAATCGCCAGCCCACCATCCGGCTTGACCAGAGAGCTACCCGAAGACAGCTTTTGGAGTCGCTCTGCTACGTCCACAGCCATGGTATGTGCGGTAATCTGGCGCTGCATGTCAGTACGCTGCTTGATCCCACTCAGCGAAAAGGAGAGAAACGCTAACGCGGATATCCCGATAATGAGCACCGCCACCAGCAATTCGATGAGAGAAAACCCGCTGTTAGTTCTCATACTTCACCCTTCCCGCTCTATCTATCACTACGCTCTTTGTTTTCCCGCTCAATGTGAGATCAAGGGTCGTCATTCCCAATCCCCAGTTTGAACAACGAGGAACTCCTTTGCGGTCAAACCAGAGCAACACATCCGTTGCATTGGAGCACTCACTTGCAGATGTCTGACGTGTCCATCCTATTATCATTCCCGATGGGAAATTATAGGTATTCAGTACATGAATTCTGCTCGAATTTCCGTCATATTGAAACGCCCCCATGGAGCAATAATCAGGAGAAACGCAATCACTGTCGGCATTACACAATGTCGCCGGATTGGCGTTACAATTACCCCGCATTACAATCGTTTCGTAACTGGTACCACCTGCATTAAACCGGATACCACTAGGACGCGAGGAAATCGACCGTGCTTTGGCTTCTTCAATGTTGGCAAGCAACGTATCCCGCTCCCGACTGAGCGTTCCGTCACGTATCGCTTCAAAAACAGAGAGCGCCGCAATCGATGCCAGAATCGAAACAATGGCGACAACCGTCAGAACTTCGACCAAGGAATATCCCTGATGAATGATCCGATATCTCATCGCGTGACCCACTGAATAAACCGGTTCCATTCAATCGGCACGGTAGGCGCGATTTTTGCCCGTTTCTCCAGCTGCAGGAAAAGGGTAAATGCGTCCCCTCCACCAAATATGACCGTACCTCCGCCCATCGGCGGAGCCCCCTGTCCGACCATGCTCACCGCATGAATGGTCACTCCTGTCCCGCTGCCGAACACATCAGCCAAAACAGTGGGATTGAACGAAGGAGTTCCGGTGGTGTAATGAAGAGCAGCAAGCCACGTCGAGCCTCCCAACGAGCAGACGTCAGAATCAGGGACAAAATATGCCGCTCCGACAACGCCACCGACAACGGTTGGCGTGGAATAAAACTTCCCCTGCCGGTACGGCGAGGGCACGGTTTTATCCATCCATTTCCATCCGTCATAGGTCTTCAAAAGATTCTCAACGCAGATGATTCCCGCCTCTTCAACCGACCCTCCAGTACAGGTGAGACCATCCAGCGTGGCACCCGTCACCTTCGACACATAGGCTGTCGCACCTCCGGGGCAGGAAGGACATGTTCCCGGAGGAGCACAGTCCGCACTTGAAAGGAAAACACCACCTTCACAATTGCAGGTCACCTGAGTCACTGTTGCATTTGTGAAACTAATACCGGATGTTTCATAAAAATTCGTATACGCAGCACAAGCACCGGCAGATCCGGTCCAGCATGCAGTTTTATCCTTGAATCCATAAAGATAGCCAGTCGTAAGAGGCACATCTTCCTGGGTAATAAACATGCCCGTTCCGAAATAGAGCCAACGGTTGTTATATTCATCAGAGGTTACAGCTGGAGCAGCCATGATCCGGTCATTTACCGTAACGACTCTCTCTACCTGCCAGTCCGCAGGGTTTGTATAATAGCTGCTGCCATTGCGAATGCGCAAACGATAGAGATTCCCCTTCGGATTCGTATTGGTCCCGCCATAGGTGCCAAAGTAAAGATCGTCTACCTGATAGTCGTTGGTCCCGCCATCAAGATCGGCAGCAAGAATGTCGCCTACAGCAACATCAGTGATGCTGGCGTCGATTGACTTTCCTCCTGAGGCCATATCCTGACCGGTTTTGAGGTCAAAAATCTGGATTTTCGGTGTGCTGACGTATCCGACCGATGCAGTAGTAATCCGCTGTGGTCCGCTGCCAATAACAAGATACCAGCTGCCGTTTTTGTCTCGATCACCCAGCCTGACAATGGCCGGTGTTCCGGAAGTAAGCGAATTATCGGGCATCGTCTTTTCCCAGAGTAACGCCGGATTCAGAGCATCGGTCACATCCAGAACAAAAATCGAAGAACTGAAGGTTACCTTGGTTGCAGTTGACGTGCCAACCTGCACCGCTGAACCACCAAATCCCATTGTGCCGATCAACAACCGTCTCCAGGTTGTACCACTTTTGGTTCCGGTTGCCGCACCACCTATCGACGCATCCACAATCTGCACAGTCGAATCAACCAATGGAATGTGACACGATTCGCGGTCGCAGTACCAGCGGATATACGGAATAACATTGCGGGGCATATATGCCCAGACTTCATCGCCGAGATTCGTCAAGCCCGACGGAGCAGACGCTGCTGCATCGAGTCTTCCAATAGTCTTGCCCGGAGTCGTAGGAGGATCGATCTGACTATACTTCCCGATGCGGAACGCATGCACAAAGCCATCGTTCGCACCCGCAATCGCAAGCGGAGTCTGGGAGGCAATTGTGTTCTCAATGAAAGTCCGATATGTAGTGTCACCATAGCGCTCAATATATCCATTAACTGCGCGGTCCGGCCAAATGCGCGGAGATGAATAAATAATATCGCCAAGCTTCCACGTATTGGACAGGTCGCTGCCTGTTGAAACTACCTGCCGCAAGGTATAGTTCTTTCCGTTTGGCCTGTCATAGCCCAAAATATACTTCATGACCGTTTTCGCACAAGCCGTATCGCAGATGTCGCTGCTACCGTAGCTCCACATGGGAGCAAGATGGTTTGCCTGTGTCGTATCGTCCTTTACAAACCTGACAAACTCGCCGGTATCAACCGTGCCGATGGTTCCCGCATCATACCAGAAATAAAGGCGCCGGTCATCGGGAGATTTCGCCTTCAGGATATCGCCGGCCTCAAACGCTCCCGGCACGTCGTCAAGGCTTTCGGTTGTGGAGGAACAACTGTCCGGAACTCCATCACCATTGGTATCAGTATAGTATTTTCCTTCAGAAACACCGCTGGAGTTGGTAACAAACGCAACAATCCAGTCGCCGATCATATCGAAATATTTGAGTATCGCCGTCTCTCCGGCAGTATTCTTGTTGGCGTGCAGATTCCCCAGTGAGTCCGCCCAGAGCAATCTGAGATAGCCGATCCATTTCAGCATGCCATTCGTCGTGGTTTTCTGTTGATAAAAGAATGACTGAGCAATAACAAACGACTCGCGGGAGGTATTCGGCGGCATGGAAGCAACCGTTGTTCCGGAATTGGAGCGGTCGAGCATTTCGTTTAGCGCTCGTATCAGCTGGGCTTCAAGCTCCAGCGGGTTCCGTGCTTCAAAATAGGAATCCGGAATACCATCAGCGCCAAGTTCTCCGGTCGCATTAATACGCTGATCCCAATAATTATCAGCTCCTGGAGCAGGCTCGGTTGCAGAGTCGCTGTTATATCCGCCGTATTTTGCAGCCAGCCAGAGCGGATTTTTCATATATGTGGCAGCTGACGTACCAGCACTATGAACATTTGTCCTGCATGTGCTACAGGGAGAAATTGTGCTCCCATTATGGGCTGTGCAGTTAAAGCCGAAATTCGTACATGTAGGATATGAAAACGTCATCTGCCTGCCATTACTCGTCTCGAGGTACAACCCGTCATCGTTGCTGCCGCTAATCGCGTACCCAATCTGGAGGTCGTTCGGGGTTGAAGAATACAGGACCTGTGTTGTCACTGTCAACGTATTAGCAACACTGTTGTACGTATATTCAATGGTGCCGTCCGCATCTTCGTCAGTATCGCCGCCTTGCAGGGAGTCCTCCCAACTGAAGGCATACTTCGCCGTCGTAGCAGTTTTGGAGATCTGCCGGAAATTGACCAGTCTGCATGGCTTCTTGATGCCGCTGTCATTGTTGAAACATGCAGGCTGGAGACTAAACGGACCGACTTTGATTTCGGGCAGGCCACTGTCAAGCGCCACCACAAATGTTGTGACATTCTGTTTCGAAGCGGAACTGCCTAAAGACGGACGGAGATCCAGCCTTTTCGCATACCATGCAAGACCGGCAAGATAATAACTTCCTTCGTTTCCAGGCCCGCCCGGACAAAGCCCTCGCACCAGGGAGAGATCACTTACAGTCTTTGCAGTACACTGATTAATACCAGCCTGTAATGTACTAGTTCCGCTTTGCCCAATAAAATAAGTATTGCCGGTATACCCCTCTTTATCGCCAATTGCCTTGGTCTCGGTCGAAACATCCAGTGTTACAGAAACACCCGAACTATTCACCCCTGAGAAATCCGCGGCGCCAAAAGACCCCCACCGGGCTCCCGGCAACTGGTCGGAGTCATAGCTCGGCGTGACATCATTCAAGATGAGAACAAATGCCTTCGAACAGTATGGCATATAAGAATATGGATCTATCTGACTATTCCACGTCTCTTTTTTGAGGGTATTTATATAATCATTTCCCGAGAAATAATACGCCGAAGTCGGATCAGTTTTGCCGGCAAAATACCTGATTGCTTCATAAAACATCTCGCCAAGCGGGTTGCCCCAGTTGCTGCAATTGCCGTCAGAGAAAGACGCCAGCCCCCACGGGCAGCTGTCAGTCGAGTTGTAATACCCCTCCGACCAGTCATACCGGATAATGCGCAAATTATTGATGGTCTTGATGATACCACCGTTTGCACCAGTAAAAGCTCCCGTGTTCCGGTTAATATCACCACTCGTATCGTCGGCAATGTCGGTAATCTTTGAGCGAAGCAAACCGCCTGACTTGTTTTTTTGGAAAGACCCCGTGATCAAGCCAAAATACATTGGGCTTTTGTATACGCAGTTGCCATCACCTGAGCCGCAATCCGATGATGATGCACACGTTTTCAGCGATTTCGAGCAAAATTTGTCCCCACCCCCTTCGCCGTACTGCTGTAATAAGCCAATCGGCTTATAGTTTCCGCTCGGGTACTGCTTGACCCGCTCGGTACCGAGCAAAGCGGGCTGGGCAACAGCTACCCGAACGGTCAGATCAGCAATTTTCTGGGTGTTTCTGTCAGGCCGACGGGCAGCGGTTGCACCGGCACCACTATGCTCTTCATGATAGGCACACTCCCAACGCTCAACATTCGCCCAGTTCGGCCATCCAACTACACCGCCACCCTCATCTCCTCGAGCAATTCGAACTGAAGGGGGGTTGCCATCACCACCAATCGTTGTATTACAAAATGTCAGGCTCGCATCGTTATAGGGCGTGAGTTTGTTCTTGTCGCTACCGGTATAGACTTTTGCAAAACTGTGGCTATCCTGCGGCAGAAACGCTCGCTCCAGTACCGCACCGCTGGCGTTGGCTGGATCATCATAGCGATAACCACCATAAAGCACTTTGCGCATAACATCCATGCGCGTCATGGTCGCCCAGTTCAGGAAATTGCCGCTCCATTTGCCGGCTGCCGAGCCCGTGCAATACTTATCGGTAGTATTACTGAAAGGAGTGAATTGCCCCGACGCGTATGAATAACATTTATATGGATCAAAATAGCCATAATACTGAATCGAATGCTTATAGGTCGTTTCAAGCTCACCATCGCCATCGAGATCCGTATAATCATTATATGCAGGCTGATACAGCTTCTCATCGCGTTGGACGATGAGCATGACCGCTGGAGGCAACGAACGCGTTACAAAAGGAGGCACGTAACAATAATCGGTTTTGGTCGGGGGAAATGAAGGAAAGCTCGCCGCGGTAATCAGGGTACTGCTCCCCGGCAGCAAAAACGCCACCGATATCAGAAGAAAAAGAATCGCCAGGGATTTCTGTGTCAGCAATCGTTTCATTCTGTCTCTCCTTGCGATGTCAGCGATGCAGCGCTGCGCACAAAAAATATACTACAAACAGAAATTCAATGCAACTTTGCTGCCAACCCGCAACTCAAAAATAACAGATTGTATTTTCAGTTTTTTTCAAAAAGCGCGTTCAGAAAAAAGGAATCCGTCTTCACAATATATGTGAATCTGACTTCACAATCCAAACTCCTTGATCTTCGTGAGCAGCGTCTTGTAACTGACTCCCAACATCTCAGCAGCACGGCTTTTATTGCCGCCGGTTTCCTGCAGCACCTTCTCTATCATTGTCTTCTCCGCAGCCCGGGCCGCCGCCTCGCCAATTGCCAGAAGAGAGCCTGAGGCAGGCACGCCAGAGGGAGTCACTTCTGGATCACAGAGCGCAAGATGACCCGTTTCCACCACCGCGCCGTCCGCCATGATGACAGCACGTTCGATAACGTTCCTGAGTTCTCTGACATTGCCTTTCCAGACATAGCGTTCAAGGGTGCGGACAGCGTCTTCGCTGATCGAGAGGCGTTGGCGGTTCATATCGCGGCAAAACCCCTCCAGAAAAAACCGCGCAAGCGGAAGAATGTCGGCCCTGCGCTCACGGAGCGGCGGAATGGAGATGGGGAAAACATTGAGGCGGTAGAACAGGTCTTCACGGAACGA